>CAJBZP010000069.1 GCA_903960135.1 uncultured Actinomycetes bacterium
CACATAAGTTGGGTACAGAGAGGAGTTACCGGTGAGATTCCCGGGCAACCCTTCACGCAAAGATTTGTTTTGCCTACGGCTTTGCTGGCTCCAACTCACGGAGCTGGAGGTTACCTGATCACACCCAGGTGGGCATCCACAGGCGCAGCATCCACTGCTCATATGGGAGTACCTGCCCGGTCCAGATCGGGTACATCCACCAGGCAACGAGCACTATGAGTAGCAATAATGCGCCGGCGGCAAGTGCCCCCCAGCGCCGGCACTTATGGAAGGCCAGGGGTTCGAATCCCCTCAGCCCCACTTGACCGGGTGTTGGTGCGCACCAAAGGTGGCTACCGCGATGGATAGCTACACCTCGCCACTCAACAACGGGCAACGGTTGGGCTGTCCGAAGCTATGATCCAGGCCGGAACGTAGTGAGGCAAGCCACGAGAAACTCGTGGTCTTCGACTTGCGGAAGCCCAGATGCATAGACACCGCCAACGACACCGATCCCGAACACCAAGATCGGGTACCCACCACCATGCGCTGCGTACTCGTCCTCGCAAAGCCCGGTGGCTTCGGCAAATGTGGTGTCCTGCTCCTCGTATTGCACTCGGGCCGCCAGCGTCGAGATCCCGAAACGCTCGACCACCCGGGCCTTGCGCTGAATCCAAAGTTCTGAGTCAGCGCTTGATCCGGGCAGGGCGGCAAAGTAGGCCAATCTTGATCCGAAAGTCACCTGAATAATCACCGGTAGGTCAGCGGCGAGTGCCTTCTTGCTGGCGTGCATCCCGAGCTCGACGGCGTCTCGAAAAGTGAATTCGGCGAAGGTGAGTGCCTCTGCTTCGGCGATCAATGCGGCGAAGGCATAGCCGCCGGTTGTTTCAGTCATGGCGCCAGCCTGCCACAGGTGCACTATGGGGCGGGCCGTGCGAGGATTTAGGTATGGCCAATGGCGCGAGGAACGGCTCGCTCACCAAGGGATTGATTGCGCTAGCTGCAGTCATCGGGATTACTGCTATGCACAGCCTTGTTGCGATGAGTCCAGCATCGGCGCAATCATGTGGTGATTTCCCGCACGTGCATAAAGTTATGCCGGCCAGCGACTCCGCAAGCGCTGATATTGGCAAAAGTGAAGCCAAAGTTATGGCAAGTATGGGTGTTGCCGAGATTCCAACTCCGGGTGAAGCATCTGGAGGTGCGATTTGCCTAGCGATCCTGCTCGCCAGTTTCGTGCTCACCCTGATAGCGCGACCCTTCAGCTATCGGTCTAGGGATTTTCGACTTGAACCGCACTCGGCAGCGCCATCAATGCGTGATCGAGCACCCCCGAGTGTGTGCTTATCTGAGGTTTGTGTTTGGCGAACCTGATTTAGCGAGTTGGCTCCGCTAAATCCACTTCACCAACACTGAAAAGGAAGAGATGAATACAAAAAAAAGTATCAATTTTGCTTTTGCTGCTGCTAGCAGCGCCACTTGTCCTGGGCGGATGCGCTGGGTCGTCACATAACGGCATGGAATCAATGCAATCCGCGACCGCGACGGCGAAACCTGGGACGACGGATTTGCCGGTTGCGGCAAGTGATCTGATGTTTGTCGAAATGATGATTCCGCATCATGAGCAGGCGGTTGAGATGGCGTTGATGGCGCCGGGCCATGGAGCAAACCCGGAAGTCATGGCTTTGGCAGCGAAGATTGCCTCAGCGCAGGGCCCGGAGATCGTCCAGATGCAGGGCATGTTGAGTCGCTGGGGAGTTTCGGAAATGTCAGATCACTCAGGGCATCAAATGGACGGAATGGTTGATGCCTCGGGGATGGAAGAGTTGGATGCGGCTTCGGGAGCCGAGTTCGATCGATTATTCCTAAAACTGATGATTGAACACCACTTGGGGGCAATTTCGATGGCTCAGGATCCATTAACTAATGGTGCTGACCCCGAGTTGAACAAGCTGCTTCGTGCAATCGTTGAGGCGCAGGCCACAGAGATTGAGCAAATGGAAAACATGCTTGAGCAAATGCAGTAGAAGTAGTAGTACCGGCCTAAACCCAGGTGGGCATCCACATGCGTAGCTTCCACTGCTCATATGGGAGTACCTGCCCGGTCCAGATCGGGTACATCCACCAGGCAACGAGCACTATGAGTAGCAATAATGCGCCGGCGGCAAGTGCCCCCCAGCGCCGGCGAGATTCGCTGGCGCTGGAGGGGCCGATCATCGTGCCCATTGACATGGCAAGTGCGGTGACGACAAATGGCACATAGACAATTGTGTAGAAAGTAAAGATGGTGCGATTTAGGTAGAGCAGCCACGGCAGCCACCCGGCTGCGATACCGACAAGCACTGCGCCGGCCCGCCAGTCACGCCGGGCGATCCAGCGCCAGCACTGATGGATGATCGCGGCAATGGCCGCCCACCAAATAATCGGGTTGCCCAATGCGAGAACTTCGGCTGCGCAGTTATCGGTTGGGCAGCCTTGACTGCCGTCCTTGATACTTTCGTAAAAGAAGGAAGTTGGCCGGGTTTGAAATGGCCACGACAGCGGGTTGCTCTTATAGGCGTGTTCGGATGTCAGCCCGACGTGGAAATTCCAAGCCTGCGCATGGTAATCCCACCATGATCTAAGGGATGCCGGGATTATCGAAGCGGGTTGGCCAGCAGCCCAATTGCGGTTATAGGCATCGGCGCTCAGGAACCAGCCGGTCCAGGAGAAGAAGTAGACGACGATCACGATCGCCACCATCGTGATACCCGTGAGTGGCGCGTCACGTAAAACCGTTGCCGTCCACGGCTTTTTGACCCCGATGGTGCGGCGAGCTGACACGTCCCAGACGAGCGTCATCAGAACAAAAGCAACCACGAACCAAATTCCGGACCACTTAACCGAGCAGGCCAAGCCAAGGGCGATAGCGGCGGCCCAGCGCCAAGGACGAAGGCCAAAGGCTGGCCCAAATCCTGCGGAGAAAACATCGAGCGCGGTTGACGGGTCGGCGCGGTCGGCGAATACGGCTTTGATTTTTCCGGCGAGGCGGCGTCTGGTGTGGTCTCGGTCAATAAGTAGGAGCCCGAAGGCGGCAAGGATCCAAAATGCCAGCACCATGTCGAGCAGGCCGGTGCGGCTCATCACGATATGGATGCCATCGAGGGCAAGCAACAGGCCGGCCAGGGTGCCGATGAGGTCTGAGCGCGTTAGGCGCCGCACGATGCGGGCGAGCATGATGATGCCGATAATGCCGAGCACGGCTACCGAGATACGCCAGCCGAACGGAGTCGCGCCGAAGGCGTATTCACCGACGGCAATCGTCCACTTGCCAAGTGGTGGGTGCACCACAAAGGCCGGGTCATCCTTGAACAGGTTTAGGGCTTGCCAGTTGCCGTCTGACTTAAGGATTATGTCGTTGGCATTGTCAATGATCGCGCGTTCGTAGCCGTATTGGAGAAGTGACAGTGCTTCTTTGGGGTAATAAGTCTCATCGAAGGCAAAAGCATGGGGCCGGCCAAGATCCCAAAGGCGCAAGATGGCTCCGATCAGGCCGACAGCCAGTGGCCCGATCCAACCGCGCAGACCCGATGACGGCATCGGCCTAGTCAGGCGGTCCGGTAGCGAGGTGATGTCGCGCTCGGGCGCGGTGGTGGCGCTGATCGAGTTAGGTAGTGCCGCGGCCATGGGCGTCATCGTATGCGTCGATACCTGTTTGGGAGGATGTGCAGGTGGCCACGGGGAATGCAGGACCAGATCTGGATCCGAGCACCGGGGCCACGCCCAAGTTCGGTCAGATAGTGCTGGCTGCCACCCCACTTGGTAATGACCTTGATGCCTCACCTCGCTTATGCGCTCTGCTGGCGGCCGCGGATGTAGTAGCCGCTGAGGACACCCGCCGCTTACGCCGCTTGGTGGCGGCACTGGGGGTGGAAATTTCCGGTCGCGTGGTTTCGTATCACGATGCCAATGAGCGCGAGCGAGCGGTTGAACTCGTCGAAATCGCCGCAGCGGGTGGCACAGTCATTGTGGTGACCGATGCGGGGATGCCGGTGGTAAGTGATCCAGGATTTCGTGTTGTCAGCGAAGCGGTGGCCCGCGGGGTGCATGTCACAGCGCTGCCGGGGCCGTCAGCAGTATTAACCGCGCTGGCGCTTTCAGGACTGGCCGTTGATCGATTTTGTTTCGAAGGGTTCTTACCGCGAAAAGCTGGTGAGCGCTCTACCCGGTTGCAAGAGTTGATTGACGAGCCGCGCACCATGGTGTTCTTCGAAGCCCCGCATCGGCTCGAGGTGATGCTGCGGGCCCTTGCCGAAAGCCTAGGTGGTGGGCGACAGGCGGCGGTATGCCGTGAACTCACCAAAACTTACGAGGAAGTCAAGCGCGGCGCATTGGCGGAACTCGTCCAGTGGGCCGAGCTTGGGGTTCGCGGTGAGATAACCGTGGTCGTGGCTGGTGCCTCGGCGCAGGAGCGGCGGGTAGCGGCGGGCCTCGAGACGCAATCGGCTCAGGTCGAGGAGGTGCGGGCCCGCGAAGCGCATGGGGTTGACCGGCGCACCGCTATCGCCGAGGTAGCCAAGGCAGCGGGTGTCCCGCGGCGCGTGGTCTACGACGCGGTCGTCAAGCACAAGGACGTCGAACCGTAGGATCGCACCATGTCGCCGCCGGTCACCTCAGCAACTGGGGCTGATAAAGCTTTTTATCTGACGACACCTATCTATTACGTAAATGACGCGCCACATATCGGGCATGCCTATACGACCACCGCCGGTGATGTGCTGACCCGTTGGCACCGCCAGCGCGGGGAACAGGTTTGGTTCCTCACCGGCGTTGATGAGCACGGCACCAAAGTGCAGCGGGCCGCCGACGCTGGGGGCGTGACCCCGCAGCAGTGGGTCGATAATTTGGTCGAGAAGGAGTGGCTGCCGGTACTCGAGACTGTCGACGCCGCTAATGACGACTTCATCCGCACCACTGAGCCGCGCCACGCGGAACGGGCGCAGCGGTTCTGGGAGCAGGTGCGCGAGCACGGGTTCGTCTACTCGGCACCTTATGAGGGCCCCTACTGCGTTGGTTGCGAGGAGTTCAAGTTTGCGGCCGACCTAGTGCCCGGGACCGGTGAGTATGAAGGCCAACTGATTTGTCCGGTGCACGGGCGCCCCTGTGAGCAATTACAAGAAGAGAACTGGTTCTTTCAGTTGTCGGCATTCACCGAGCGGCTCATCGAGCACTACGAAGCTAATCCAGATGCAATCCAACCGCGCAGTGCCTACAACGAGGTGATGTCTTTCATTCGAGGTGGATTAGTAGATATTTCAATGTCTCGCTCGAGTGTTTCGTGGGGTATCCCGGTGCCGTGGGAGACCGGCCAAGTCATCTACGTCTGGTTCGATGCACTGTTGAATTACGCGACCGCTGTGGGCTACGGCACTGACCCTTCATCACCTGAAGGTGAGCTGTACGCCAATACTTGGCCCGCTGACGTGCACCTAGTTGGTAAAGACATCCTGCGCTTCCACGCCGTCTATTGGCCGGCGATGTTGATGGCCGCTGGCGAGCCGCTACCGCGCAAGGTCTTTGCGCATGGCTGGCTGCTAGTTGGCGGCGAGAAGATGTCCAAGAGCAAGTTAACCGGGATTGCACCAAGTGAGATCATCGACCACTTCGGTTCCGATGCCTTTCGGTACTACTTCCTGCGCGCCATCGCCTTTGGCCAAGACGGCTCGTTTTCCTGGGAAGATATGTCGGCTCGGTACACCGCCGAGCTGGCAAATGGTCTGGGCAACCTAGCCGCACGCGCTACGGCCATGGTGGTGCGTTACTGCGAGGGTATCTTGCCGGCCGCCACGGCTGATGGTGCCGCCGAGGAGGGCCTGCAGGCGCTGCTGGTGTCGACGGCGGCTAACGCCGATGCCGCGATGGTGGCACTGGACTTCTCGACCGGCATCACGGCGGTCAAGGATTTCATCGAGGCGGTCAACGGGTATGTCACCGAGCAGGAGCCTTGGGTATTGGCTAAGGATCCTGCTAATCGCGAGCGCCTTGAGACCGTTCTCTACACCATTTGCGAATCGCTGCGCGCTATCGCGGTGCTCTACAACCCCTTGATGCCAAAGACCATGCAGGATTTGTGGGGACAACTAGGCGCCAATGGGTCAGGAGCAACTGGGCTCGGGCCATTGGCAGCGCAGCGAATTGCTGGTGTTGCCGTTTGGGGGCAACTACCAGTGGGCTCGAGCGTGACTAAGGGCGATTCACTCTTTCCGCGTCTGGAAGAAACCACCTGAGCACGGGATTTGCTTTGCCCGAGGTGGCACCGGAGCCGTTGCTGGCACCGGTGATCGACTCCCATTGCCACCTTGATGTGCGCGATCGGGCGCTGCACGGTGAAACCAGGCCCGATCCAGGCGAGATGCTGAAGCTCGCGGCTGCTGTCGGAGTCACCAAGGTCGTGCAAATCGGCTGCGATGTCGAATCGGCGAGGTGGTCGGTCGAGATGGCAGCACACCACCCGGAAGTCATCGTCGGAGTTGCCTTGCACCCGAATGAAGCGCCACGTATTTTTGCGGACCATGGCCAAGGCGGCCTTGACGATGCATATGCGGCGATTGCGGAGTTGGCCACGCATGACATTGTTCGTGCGGTAGGGGAGACCGGCCTGGACTATTACCGCACCGAGGGGGAATTGCGATCGGTGCAGCAGGAGTCTTTCCGGTGGCACATTAATTTGGCCAAAGAGTTGAACAAGGCCTTGGTTATCCACGATCGTGATTCACATGAGGATGTTATTGCGGTACTCGAGTCCGAAGGTGCGCCGACGAAAGTAGTTTTCCACTGCTTTAGCGGCGATTCGAAAATGGCGGGCTACTGTGCTGAACGTGGCTGGTTTATGTCCTTTGCCGGTGTGATTACATTCAAGAACGCAGACAGTTTGCGAGCAGCACTGCAGGTGGTGCCCGATGACTTGGTCCTGGTCGAGACGGATTCGCCTTATCTGACTCCCGTGCCTTACCGAGGAAAAGCGAATGGGTCATACCTGATGCCCTTGACCGTGCGCCGGATGGCTGAGGTCCGCGGTGTTGCCGAAGCCGAGTTGGCCACCTGTCTGTGGGACAACACTCAACGGGTCTTCGGTGCCTGGTAGCGATCTGCTCGGTGCGCGCGAGATTCGCGAACTTGCGGCGCACCTAGGGATCCGGCCAACCAAGAAACTTGGCCAGAACTTCGTCATCGATCCCAATACGGTGCAGCGAATTGTGCGGTTGGCGGGGATCACCGCTACTTCGCAGGTGCTAGAAGTTGGGCCCGGACTGGGTAGCTTGACGCTCGCGCTACTTGAGCCCGGTGCCCGGGTTGTTGCGATTGAGATCGACCCGTTGCTCGCGGAGCAATTGCCGGTTACCGTGCAAGCGCACTTGCCCGAGCGGGCTGATGCATTGACCGTGATACACGCAGATGCTCTAACCGTGCAGGATCTCGGTTTCGAGCCCGATGCGCTGGTCGCGAACTTGCCCTACAACGTTTCGGTGCCGGTGCTACTGCAATTACTTAGCACCCTGCCATCTTTGCGTTCGGTTCTAGTGATGGTGCAAAAGGAGGTTGCCGATCGCTTGGTCGCCGGCCCCGGTTCGCGCACCTACGGGGTGCCGAGTGTCAAAGTCCGCTGGTTCGGCGACCCGCAGGCGGCGGGTAGCGTCAGTCCTAAAGTGTTTTGGCCCGAGCCCAATGTGGATTCTGGGTTAGTGCGAATCACCTGCCATGAGCCGCCGAAGTGTGCTGCGTCCAGGGCCGAGGTGTTCGCGGTCATCGACGCTGCATTCGCGCAGCGGCGTAAATCCCTGCGTGCGGCCCTTGGTCAATTCGCCGGCTCCCCGGCGCAGGCGCAATTGGCATTGGAGGCAGCCGGGATTGATCCGGGCGCCCGAGGGGAGTCACTTGATGTGGGTGACTTCGCGCGGCTAGCCGATGCGTTCGGGCGAGATTAGCTTGCTGAAGGTGCCCGAACCCAGCGCAACGCCTACCCTGAGGCCATGACGACGGACCGGCAGGTAGGCGCATCTGTCACGGTCAGAGTGCCCGCGAAAGTCAATCTCCAACTGGGGGTGGGCCCAAAGCGGGCGGATGGGTACCACGAGTTGGCCACTGTGTTCCACGCGGTCAGTTTGTTTGACGATGTGCGCGCCCGCCAAGCGGAGCCCGGTACCGGTATCTCATTGACAATTTCGGGCGAGGGTGCCGGTGAGCTGCCACTTGATGACACGAATTTGGCTTGGCGTGCGGTGCTGTTGCTGGCCGACCAAGCGGGCCTGCCAGCAGATGTTGAACTGCACTTGCATAAGGGCATCCCGGTTGCGGGGGGCATGGCTGGGGGCAGTGCAGATGCGGCGGGCGCGTTGCTGGCCTGCGAATCCCTTTGGCAACTGGGTATTGCACGTGAGGAGTTGATGGTTCTCGCAGCGCGTCTTGGCTCCGATGTGCCGTTCGCGTTGCACGGTGGTAACGCGATCGGCACCGGACGCGGCGAGCGATTACTCTCGGCCCTCGCGCGCGGCGCTTTCGAGTGGGTATTCGCCCTAGCGGAAAACGGCCTTTCCACTCCGGAGGTTTATGCAGAGTGTGATCGACTGCGGGGTGAAAGGCAGGCGCCAGCGCCGGTCGTATCACCGGAGATCATGCAGGCACTCCGAGCTGGGGATCCGTTGGCGTTAGGTGCGGCGTTGAGCAATGATCTGCAGCCAGCAGCCATCTCGCTGCGGCCGGTGCTCGCCCAGGTGCTTGAGGTCGGCGAGGGGTATGGCGCCCTCGGCGCCATTGTTTCTGGCAGTGGCCCGACATGTGCCTTCTTAGCGGTCGATGACGAACAGGCCCTCGACATTGCTGTTGGCCTGACGTCGGCTGGTGTGTGTCGAACGGTAAAGCGGGCCACCGGCGCTGTGCCAGGTGCGCGCATAATTGCTTGAACAACAACTCACCACTCAACGAAGGCGGTTGGGTGCTACGAGTCAAACTCATAGGACAGTGAGCGCAGCAGATTCGCCAGTTGCTGTTGTTCAGTTGGCGTCAGGCCCACGAGCAACTCACGTTCGCGGTCGAGTAGATCGGTTAAGGCCCCGTCCACGGCTTCTTGGCCGGCGGTCGTCAGCACTACCCGCACCCCGCGCCGATCACTTGGTTCGCGCTCGCGCCGGACGAAGCCGCGCGATTCCAGGCGGTCAACGCGATTGGTTACGGTGCCACTTGTGACCATGGCTTGGGCCCCGAGTTGGCCGGGCGAAAGTTCATAAGGGTCACCGGCTCGGCGCAAGGCGGCCAGCACATCGAACTCCCAGGGCTCTAGTTGGTGTTCTGTGAAGGCGGCCTTGCGGGCCAAGTCAAGGTGTCGGGCCAACCTAGAGACCCGCGATAAGACTGCCAAGGGCGAAATATCAAGGTCGGGGCGCTCCCGGTGCCAAGCGCTGACGAGGCGGTCGACTTCGTCGCTGCGCGGCCCCGGCATGGGCCAGAGCCTACGTCAAGAGTCTTGACGTCGAGATTCTTAGCGGTCGCGCTTGGTGAGCAGTCGGGGTTTGGCATCCAGGTTCTCCAGGCCACCCCAGGCCAGATTCACCAGGTGGGCGACGACTTCGTCCTTCCTCGGCTTGCGGACATCGAGCCACCATTGGCCGGTCAGTGCCACCATGCCCACCAGCATCTGGGAGTACATGGGGGCCAATTTGGTGTTGATGCGATGGGCGGCGAACTCGGCAGCAAGTAGATGTTCAACCTGGGCAGCGACATCGATGATCAAACTGGCAAATGAGCCGGTCTGTTGGGATACCGGTGAGTCGCGGACGAGAATCCGAAAGCCGTCCGGGTATTCATCGATGTAATCGAACAGCGCTAAGGCGGCTTGCTCCACGAGCACCCGCGCATTACCACCGGTCAAGGTGTCGGAGATCGTGGAAAGCAGGTGGTTCATCTCGCGATCCACGACCACCGCATATAGGCCTTCCTTGCCGCCGAAGTGCTCGTAGACAACCGGCTTGGAAACATCGGCTTTGGCGGCGATCTCCTCAACGGTGACCGCATCGAATCCCTTTTCGGCAAATAGCTTGCGTCCAACATCAAGTAGTTGCTCGCGGCGCTCTTGGCCGCTCATCCTTACTTTGTCGCGGGTACGCGGTGGCCGACGAACTTCACGTCGCGCGGCGACCGGGAGCGGGGTGACGTTATCGGCTTCGTTCATTATCGGCACCATTAGTCAGATGTTAGTCGCAGGTGCTACATAGCCGCGCACCCTGCGGCGCATTGCTGGGTCCTTTAGCTTGTTGGCAATGCGCTGCGGCTTAGGCCAGCGCACATCGGTGACCAGTTTCATTGACTCCATCATGCGAATCACCCGAGCACTCATATCGAGTTGGCCCTTAAGGACCCCGTGACGAGCCAAGGTGGGGTCGGCGTGGTGGAGGCTGTGCCAAGACTCACCAAATGACACGATGGCCAACCACGCGACATTCGATGAAAGATCCCGGTTGTTAAATGGTCGTGTACCGAACACGTGACAAATTGAGTTAATCGACCAAGTGACGTGATGCACGAGTGCGATGCGGATGAGCCCGCCCCAGAACAAGCCGGCGAGTGCGCCCATCCACGACCAAGTGATGAGTCCGCCAAGGAGGGCCGGCAGCAAGATTGAGGCTGTGAGGATTGCCGGGAAGAACTGCGAGATGCGGCGCAGATCCTTGTCCGCTGCAATATCGGGTGCGTACTGCTCGATGGGGGTTTGGGCTTCGTCAAATAGCCAACCGACGTGCGCGTAATAGAGGCCTTTTGCAACAGCGCGCTTTGAGGTGCCATAACGCCATGGGGAATGCGGGTCGCCAACCTCGTCCGAGAACTGGTGGTGCTTGCGGTGGTCGGCAACCCATTGGTCAAGTGAGCCTTGGATCGCCATCGAACCGGCAATCGCCAACCCGATTTTTACCGCGCGTGGGGCCTTGAAGGCACCGTGGGTGAAATAACGGTGGTAGCCCAACGTGATGCCACCGGCGGTGATCGCCCAGAACAAAAGGATCAGGCCGGCATCTACCCAGGTGAAAAACCCGGCCCAGAAAATCGCCAGTGGGATCGCCGCGACCACCGCGAGCAATGGCAAGATGACAAAAACCGCGATGGTGATTTTCATGCCGTTATTGAGTAAGCCTTCGTCGGTTTGGCCGCGAACACCACTGTTGGTAAAAGTTGGCTTGACTGTGCTTAGCTCGAGTTCGGGCGTAATCGGCACCGGGCTCCCTAGGGGCTGTTGGGCACCTTCGGCACCGTAACTTACGCTACCGTAACCAAGGTAAGTGCGCCATTGGAAAACGGTGCATTTAAGGTGATGCCCCCCAAGTGTTTTTGGGCATGTCATTGATCCCGGGTCGTCTAGCGGCAGGACAGCGGACTTTGAATCCGTCAACGGTGGTTCGATCCCACCCCCGGGAGCTTTTCAATCTCCGGGGCCCCCGCACTTGGCCCACCCCCGGGAGCTTTTCAATCTCCGGGGCCCCCGCACTTGGCCCACCCCCGGGAGCTTTTCAATCTCCGGGGCCCCCGCACTTGGCCCACCCCCGGGAACTTGCAGTTAGCAGTACGGTCAAGGCGTGGCCAACTGGGTAACTAAGCGGACGAGGTGGGCTTTTGTTCCAATGGCCCTGCTGTTCGCGCTGGCCACGGCAATTCCCGCATTTGCTTGGGCACCCGAACGCCCAGTCCCGACGGTGGCGGACACCGCTTACCTGATTGGGGCGCCGAAGTTTCGCACCATCTGGGTCGATCCCAAGGCCGGTAAAGATTCCCGAAGCGGTGCAACACGGGGGCAGGCACTGCGCACCTTGGATGCGGCTTGGCGCAAAATTCCTCAGGGCAGGAAAATCACCGGCAAAGGTTTCCGCATCCTCATCACGCCTGGCGCGCTCAGGCCAAGTGAAGTTCCAAACTACTTCGAGTCGCGTTATGGCACAGCACAGGCACCGATCTTGATCCAGCCGGCTAGCGGTACAGGCACGGTCACCCTGCCCGCGGTGAATATTTTTGACACTAGTTATCTGTATTTCATCGGACTTAAGTTTTCATCGGAACTCGGCGATGCTGTGCACTGCGAGAAGTGTGATCATTTTCTCTTGCGCGACAGTGTTGTTCGTGGAGCGCCGCGAGATAGTGGCAAGGTCGGTGATCTCGTTAAGTTCAACCAATCCCAATATGTGTATCTGGAGAATAACGATATCTCGGGTGCATCCGACAATGTCGTAGATTTCGTGGCGGTTCAGTACGCCACATTGCTCAATAACAGGATTCACGACGGAAGCGATTGGTGCGCCTACGTAAAGGGGGGTTCGGCCAACATTCGCGTCAGCGGCAATGAGTTCTTTGACTGCGGGACGGGGGGCTTCACCGCTGGCCAAGGCACGGGATTTCAGTTCATGACGGCCCCTTGGATCAAATATGAAGCCTACGACATTGACGTGATCGACAACGTGGTGCATGACGTCGAAGGCGCCGGCCTCGGGGTGAACGGTGGATACAACGTCCTGATGGCCGGAAACATTCTTTATCGGGTAGGCGAGCGCGATCACCTGCTGGAGTTTGTAGCCGGCCATCGGTCATGCGATGGCATGGCGAGCGATGATGGGCGTGGCAAATGTGGTGCCTTTTTGGCCCAAGGCGGTTGGGGCACCACGAGGGTAGATGATGGTGAGAATTACGTTCGAATACCGAATCGGCATGTTTATGTGTTCAACAATGTGATCGTAAATCCACCAGGAACGCAGAGTTCTGGTGCACAAATTACCGTCGCAGCGCCATACTCCGGGCAATGGCAGGCGGGCTCAAATGTCGCCGTCCCGACTGTGTTTGATGATGACCTGCAGATCCGTGGGAACCTGATTTGGGATGGGGATGCTGATCACGGCAGCGGCCTTGGCGGTGAGGATTCGGGCTGCCGGAATGACAATGCCACCTGCAATATTAGGCAGTATTTGGCCGATAATGCGGTTAACCGGTTCTACCCGGAGCTGGTTGCTCCGGCTGCCGGCAATTACGCCCTGACCCCAGCAACCGCCGCGGCCTTGGCGGCGCAGCGCGTTGCTATCCCGGCCTTCAACTGAGCGGCACCTGACTCGGTAGAGTTAGGGACCTTCCCCGGTCCGTCTTAGGCGCAGTGCAGTGCTTGACCCCAAGCACGTCCCGCATGGGCGCCCGCAGGTGAGCGAAGGTGGTGTTATGGCGATGAACCGCCCCAGCGCCGTCATCATCCTTGCCGCTGGCGAGGGCACCCGGATGCGGTCTGCGACCCCAAAGGTTCTGCACAGCATCGCCGGGCGGTCACTTCTCGGCCACGTCATCGAGGCGGCTGCCACTTTGGAGCCCGAGCACCTGGTCGTCGTAGTTGGTCACGGCCGCGAGCAAGTCATCGAGCACATTGCCGAGATCGCCCCCTGGGCGTTGATCGTGGTCCAAGCCGAGCAGCATGGCACCGGTCATGCGGTTCGGGTAGCCCTTGAAGATCTTGATGCACGGGGGGCGGTGTTCAGTGATGCGCCGCTAGTGGTGCTAACAGGTGATACCCCGCTACTCTCCGGCCGCACCTTGGTGCAGTTGGTGGTGGCGCACGGGCAGGCTAGCGCCGCTGCGACCGTACTTACCACGAACCTTGATGACCCATTTGGCTACGGCCGTGTCATCCGAGATGCGGGCGGTGGCGTCCAGCGCATTGTCGAACAAAAAGATGCATCTCCAGACGAACTTGCGATTGCGGAGATCAATTCCGGTATGTACGCCTTCGACCTAGTGAAATTACGTGGTGTATTGGGCCGCCTGACCGCCGACAATGCGCAAGGCGAGCAGTATCTCCCCGACGTCATCGGCCTGTTGCGCAGCGAGTCTGATGCGGTCGCAGCATCAATGTGTCTGGATTCATCGGAGGTCATGGGAGTTAATGACCGCGTGCAGCTAGCGGCGGCTGCAGCCATCATGCGTGATCGCATAAATACCCAGTGGATGCGTGATGGTGTGGCTATCGCTGATCCCGCTACCACCTGGCTCGATGTCGACGTCGACATCGCACCCGATGTCACGATCTTGCCAAACACCACCTTGCGCGGCCCGACTTCGATAGCTTCGGGAGCGCAGATCGGCCCGGGCACCACGCTGGTGTCGTGCGAAGTCGCCGAGAACGCCACTGTCATCCACACCTGGGCTGAACTTGCGGTGATCGGCGCAGGTAGCCAAGTCGGCCCATTTACCTACCTGCGCCCAGGCACGGTGATGGGTGCCGATACCAAAGCTGGGGCATTCGTCGAAATCAAGAACTCGGCCATTGGGGATTCATCCAAGGTGCCGCACCTGTCTTATGTTGGCGATGCGCAGATCGGGACAGGCAGCAATATCGGCGCGGCCACCGTGTTCGTCAACTATGACGGAGTGGAGAAGCACCGAACTGTCATTGGTGATCATGTTCGAGTCGGCAGCGACACCATGCTCGTGGCGCCGGTGACAATTGGCGACGGTGCCTACACGGCCGCGGGCTCGGTAATTACCGAAGACGTGCCGCCGGGGGCAATGGGGGTTGGGCGAGCACGTCAACGCAATATCCTCGACTGGGTGCTTAGGCGTAGGCCAGGTACTGAATCAGCTAGGGCCGCAGGTCAATCAATCAAACCGGTAACTCAGGCGCAGGAGGATAAGTGACCGAACTCGTGGTGGCCAACAAGAAGCGCCTAGTGCTACTTGCCGGCCGTTCGCATCCGCAATTGGCGGATCAAGTTGCCGCTCACCTAGGAATACCGTTATCCAAGACCACCGCATTTGATTTTGCCAATGGCGAGATCTTCGTCCGATTCCAAGAATCCGTGCGCGGTTGCGATGCCTTCGTGCTCCAGAGTCATACGACGCCAATCAACCAATGGATCATGGAGCAACTGATCATGGTCGATGCGTTAAAGCGCGCATCGGCCAAGCGCATCACCGTCGTTATGCCGTTCTACGGATACGCCCGTCAAGATAAGAAGCATCGCGGTCGCGAACCAATCTCGGCTCGGTTGATGGCGGATCTATTCAAGGCTGCTGGCGCCGACCGCCTGATGACAGTTGATCTGCATACCTCGCAGATTCAAGGTTTCTTCGACGGGCCAGTTGATCACCTGTTCGCGCTGCCGTTGCTGGCCGCACATGTCTCAAGCAAGGTGGATCGCTCCATGATCACTGTCATCTCACCTGATGCTGGTCGGGTGCGGGTGGCTGAGCGCTGGACAGATGTGCTCGGTGCGCCACTGGCGATAATCCATAAGCGCCGCGATCCGGATGTGCCCAATCAAGTCCGGGTGCTCGAAGTCGTAGGTGATGTTGAAGGTCGGGTCTGCGTCGTTGTTGACGACATGATCGATACCGGTGGCACCATCGTGAAGGCAGCCGAGACGCTATTTGACAATGGTGCGGCCGATGTCATCGTGGCCGCAACCCACGGCATCTTGAGCGATCCAGCGGCTGAGCGACTCCAAAACTCTCGGATCTCCGAGGTGATCATCACTGACACCTTGCCGATTATCGATAGCCATATGTTCCCCAAACTGACCGTGTTGTCCATCGCACCGATTTTGGCCACCGCGGTGAACGAAGTGTTCACCGATGGCTCGGTTACCAGCATGTTCGAGGATCCCGATACCTCAGCCGTCAATTCCTCGCACTAGCCCAGCCGGCCACCAGAGGGGTGCCCTTGGCCAGAATCTGGCCCGGGTTAGACTTCGGCTACTCCTCGGCGAGGGTGGCCACTTGCTGGTCACCGTGATCGACGCGGTCGGCGCCCAACGCGCTTCACCGAGGTGACTTTCGCTAAGGAGAAGTACGTTGTCCCAAGTAGCCATCACCGCTCAAGCCCGCTCCGAATTCGGCAAGGGCGCGGCCCGCAAACTGCGCCGCGAAGGCCGGATCCCCGCCGTCATTTACGGCAGTGGCACTGAATTGGTGCACATCACTTTGCCTGAGCACGAACTCAACTTGGCCCTTCGCAAGCCTCGGGTGGTGCTCGCGGTCACCTTCGACGGCTCTACCGTCATCACCAAGCCGCGCGATGTGCAGCGTGATCCGGTCAAGCGCGTAATTGAGCACCTTGACCTAGTCATCATCTCCAAGCTCGAGGCGGCAACGCGTGGCGATATGGCCGATGCCATGAAGGTTGCTGAGGCAGCGGCCGTTGAAGCCGGTATCGACCCGGGCACGGTGGCGGCTGCGATGCAGGAGGCAATTGCGCGTGGCGAGGATCCGATGACAGCGGCATTGCACGCGGTTGCTGACGTCCGGGCGCAGGCTGAGGCATATTCCGAGGCCAACACTGCGCAGGCCGAAGTTGATGACGCAGCCGCAGCCGCTGGAGCAGCAGCAGCCGCTGCGGCAGCTCCGCCGAGTGCACCAGCCGAACCGGCTGGCGAGTAACTAGCCTTCGAAAACGCAAATCCCATGACCTGGCTCATTGTGGGCCTGGGCAATCCTGGTCCGGACTACGCCGCGACCCGGCACAACGTCGGGTACCAGGCGGTCGCCGATCTGGCGACTCGGATGGGTGGGCGGTTGGCAAAGCACAAGCGTGCTAACGCCCTTGTGCTGGAAGGTCGCCTCGGCAGCCCTGGTACTTCGGTTACTGCGGTGCTGGCCCAGCCCCTTTCGTTTATGAACGAATCAGGTGGGCCGGTCAAAGCATTGATGCAGTTTTACGACGTGACCGAGGAGAACTTGATCGTGCTGCACGATGAACTTGATATCTCATTCGGCAGTATTCGGGCGAAGTTCGGTGGCGGCGATAATGGCCACAATGGTTTGAAGAGCATTCGCAAAGTGCTCGGCACGGGTGAGTATTTTCGGGTACGACTTGGGATCGGTCGCCCAATGGGGGCTGCGGATCCAGCAGAATTCGTCCTCAAGCCATTCGTGGCTGCGCAGCGAGCCGACGCCGAGGTAATGGTGGCACGTGGCGCGGATGCAGCGCAGTCATTAGTTTTCGACGGGCTTGAGCGCACGCAGAATATTTACAACGGCGACGGGGAGGTGGGGTAGGTGCAGATGCTTCAGGACGCTGAACTATCACGGGCCATTGCGGCCGAGGCGGGGCAGGTGTTGCTTAGTCTGCGCTCCACCTTCGGTGACCTAGACCCGGCGGATAAAGATCGCGCGAATGAACTGCGGAAATCTGGTGACCGCACCGCGCACGAGTTGATAGCCGCCTTCTTGGCTGAGCACCGACCACATGATGCGTTGTTGAGTGAGGAAGGCGCCGACGATGATCGGCGGTTATCGGCCGACCGGGTCTGGATCGTCGATCCACTTGATGGCACTTGGGAGTACGGCCAAGGCCGGGCGGACTTCGCCGTACATGTTGCACTTTGGCTCTCAGCCACGAGCAGCCTTGCCGCCTGCACCGTAGACCTGCCTGCGCAGGGAATGTCGCGTTCGGTACTCGATGAGGTCAGTGCACCTGCCGCGCTGCCAACTAATCGGCCCATCCGAATCGTGGCATCGCGCACCCGACCACCGGCGACCTTGCCGATGGCAGTTGAGTTACTAGCAGAGAAATTAGCGAAGGCCGGGATAGGTGAGCAAGGGGTTGAGATTGTTGATGTTGGTTCGGTGGGCGCCAAGGTCAATGAACTCCTATGTGGGCGCGCCGAGGCTTATGTCCATGACACCGGCTTTTATGAGTGGGATGTAGCAGCGCCTTATGGGGTCGCCGCACACTACGGCTACCTTGCCAGTCATGTCGACGGGAAACCTGTCACTTTCAATCACATGCCGCCCAAAGTCTCCGACCTGATAGTGGCCCACCCGCAGCTAGCGCAACTTCTGCGTGAGTGCCTCGCGGAGGCGGCTCGCCAGTGAGCCTTACCGGTCTGATCAAGGCCGTTTCCAGTGCGCCGGACTTCAAGCGGCTGAGCGAATCCACGGTGGCGACCGCGGTCGCACCCAAGTCGTTGGCGCCGATGCTATTGGCCCAACTTGCTGCCCCGGCGCCACTTGGCGGTGGCCGGCGGCTCGTAGTTGTCACGGCAACCGGTCGCGAGGCCGATGATCTCGCCGAGACCCTGCGCACTTTGGTGCCGACGCGAAATATCGCGGTATTCCCATCCTGGGAGACCTTGCCCCATGAGCGCCTGTCGCCTTCCCTTGACACTGTTGGACGTCGGGTTGCCATCTTGCGTCGCTTGGCACATGCAGATGCCGCGGACCCACTCGTTCAACCCATCGAAATCCTGATTTGCTCGGTGCGCGCGGTGTTGCAGCCGATGGCCGCGGGCCTTGGTGATGTTGAACCGATAAGACTTCGCCTAGGGGTGACCGCAGACCTCTCCACCCTGGTAGAGCGCTTGGTTGAACTCGGTTATGAGCGTAATGACTTAGTGGAACGGCGCGGGCAGTTCGCGGTCCGGGGCGGCATCCTTGATGTGTTCCCACCACCAGATGAGCACCCCCTGCGAGTTGAGTTCTGGGGTGATGTCGTCGAAGAAATCCGAACGTTTTCAGTTGCTGACCAGCGATCCCTCGAACTGGCGTCCGATGGGCTATTTGCGCCACCTGTTCGTGAGCTGCTTTTGACTTCGATGGTTCGGGAGCGAGCCCGGATGATTGCGGCCGCAGCGCCGGAACTAACTGACATGGCCGGTCGAATTGCCGCGGGCCTACATGTTGAAGGCATGGAGACGCTGATCCCGGTCTTGGTCGAAAAGATGGTCACCCTGCCGGAGTTAGTGGACCCGTCATCGACTTTGGTTCTCATCGAACCTGAGCGGATCCGAACACGGGCCCATGATCTTGAGCGCACCGCCGCCGAGTTCTTGGCGGCGTCTTGGCATAACGCGGCGGTTGGCAACAAAACCCCGATTGACCTAGCCGGGGCATCGTATGTGTCAGTGGCGCAGATTTTGGCGACCGCAGATGGTAGAACCATGCGCCGGCTCTCGGTAACTCCACTCGCAACTGATCTTGAACTCTTGGATGCGCAAGATGATGAAGTGTTTGACTTTGGTGCCGGGGCGGCCCACGAGTATCGCGGTGACGCTGGGTTGGCTTTTGCCGACATCGCCAAGTGGGCGCAGGCCGGGTGGCGGGTGGTCTTAGTCAGTGAGGGGCACGGCTCCGCTGAACGTTTCGTCGAGACCTTAAGCGGTGAAGACATCCCAGCTCGCCTGGTGGAGTCATTAGACGATGAGCCGCAGCCTGGGGTAGTCAGCGTGACAATGGCGAGCATGGCCCACGGTTTTGTCCTTGCGGGGAGCGAATTAGTGGTACTCACCGAGACCGACATTGTCGGTCAGCGCTCATCAACTAAAGATATGCGGCGGCTGCCCTCGAGCAGGCGCCGCACCATTGACCCGTTGACGCTGGCTAACGGCGACTTCGTGGTTCATGAGCAGCACGGGGTTGGTCGCTACGTTGAGATGGCAAAACGGGAAGTCGGCGGGGCGGCCCGGGAGTATCTGGTCGTTGAGTACGCGCCGAGTAAGCGGGGGCAGCCGGCCGATCGACTTTATGTGCCAACAGATCAACTTGATTTGGTCACGCGCTATATAGGCGGTGAGTCACCGAGTGTGCACCGACTGGGCGGGGCGGATTGGGAGAAGTCAAAGGGTCGGGCCCGCAAGGCGGTTAAGCAAATAGCGGGTGAGCTGATCCGCCTCTACGCTGCCCGCCAGGCGACCAAGGGCTACGCCTTCGGGGCCGACACTCCTTGGCAGCGCGAGCTCGAAGATGCATTCGCTTATGTCGAAACCCCCGATCAACTCTCGTGCATTGATGAAGTGAAAGTTGATATGCAGCGCGAAGTCCCGATGGATCGGCTGATCTGCGGCGATGTGGGTTACGGAAAAACCGAGATTGCCGTTCGGGCGGCTTTTAAGGCGGTGCAAGACGGTAAGCAGGTTGCGGTGCTGGTGCCAACGACTTTGCTGGTGCAACAGCACCTTTCAACTTTCGCCGAGCGGTATGCCCCATTCCCCCTGAAGGTGGCGGGTCTCTCCAGGTTTAACACCGAGAAGGAGGCCCGTGAAGTGGTAGCGGGTTTGGGTGATGGCACCGTCGACGTGGTGATTGGCACCCACCGCATGCTGACGGCGAATGTGCGCTTCAAGGACCTTGGGTTGGTGATTCTTGACGAAGAGCAGCGGTTTGGCGTCGAGCACAAGGAGCATCTCAAGGCGCTAAGAACCAATGTGGATGTACTCGCGATGTCGGCGACCCCGATTCCGCGCACCCTTGAGATGGCGGTTACGGGGATCAGAGAAATGTCCGTAATCCAGACCCCGCCCGAGGAGCGGCTCCCGGTGCTCACTTTCGTCGGCCCGTATGACGACAAGCAAATATCGGCGGCCATCCGCCGGGAATTACTCCGCGAAGGTCAGATCTTCTTCGTGCATAACCGGGTTGAGTCCATCGAGAAAGTTGCCGCCCGTCTTCGTGAGTTGGTTCCCGAGGCAAGGTTTGCTACCGCCCACGGCCAGATGAATGAGTCCACGCTTGAGCAGGTCATCGTCGATTTCTGGGACGGACAAATTGATGTGCTCGTCTGCACCACCATCGTGGAGTCAGGTATTGATATCGCCAACGCGAACACTTTGATAGTTGACCGCGCCGATACCTTCGGGCTCTCGCAATTACATCAATTGCGCGGGCGAGTAGGGCGCGGTCGCGAGCGCGCATACGCATACTTCCTCTACAACGCTGACAAGCCAATGACAGAGACTGCACATGAGCGCTTGGTCACGATTGCCCAGAACACTGACCTAGGCTCGGGGATGCGCATCGCGATGAAGGATCTGGAGATCCGCGGTGCGGGCAACCTACTTGGTGGGGAACAAAGTGGGCACATCGCTGATGTGGGCTTTGACCTTTATGTGCGCCTGGTGGGGGAGGCCTTGGCCGAGCACCGGGGGCAGACCGAGCAGGATTTCGTTGAAGTCCGAGTCGAACTACCGATCAATGCGCACATTCCCCATGAGTACGTGCCGCAGGAACGGTTGCGGCTCGCCGCGTACAAGCACTTGGCCGACGCGACCACCGAGGCGGCGGTGGACGAAGTCGCTATTGAGTTAACCGACCGGTTCGGCCCGCTGCCAGACCCAGTGACCGCATTGCTCGCGGTGGCCCGGTTTCGGGCGCTTGCCCGCGCCGCGGGGTTGACTGAGGTGGTGGCCCAGGGGCCAAAAGTTCGCTTCCACCCGGTGGAGTTACCGGAGTCGGCCCAATTGAGATTAGAACGGCTGTACCCAGGAACACAGGTTCGGGGGGCGGTCCGTACGATCGTGGTGCCGCGGCCGATGACCGCCCCGATGGGTGGGCAACCGGTCCGCGACATCGCGCTAATCGACTGGGCGGCAGAATTAGTAAATACGGTGCTGCCAAGGCCTGTGCTCGGTTAGACCAAAGCCCGCCCGTCCTAGATTTCGGAGATAAAGTGAGAAGCGTTCGGATCCAACGCGTTATTGCCACTGCTGTTATCGCGGGCACGGTCGTTGCCTCGATGACTTTGACCGGATGCGGTGCCTCCACCTCGGGGGCGGCCGCTGTTGTTGGTGATACGCGGATTTCTGAGCAGACCTTGACGAGCACCGTGCAGGAGGTGCTAGTTGCGCAGCAGAAATCGCCAAATACTTCAGATGCGGCGCTCACGAGCGCGGTTCTCGGTCGGCTGGTGACCAGCGAGCTCGTCGACCAATTAGCGGCCGAGGCCGGAGTTACCGTCACCCAAGGGGCAATCGACAGCACCTTGCAGGGCTATGTGCAGCAGGCGGGAGGCGAGGCTGCGGTCCAGGATATTTTGCTGCAACGTAATGTGGCGCCATCGCAGATTGAGGCATTTGTCCGGACCAATGTGTTGGCTCAGTTACTCGGGCAGGCCCTAGCTCCGCAGGCCGGTATCGAAGGCCAAAGTGATGCGGTCGTCGCTGCGATTATTGAAACCAGTTTGGTTGTTGGCACCGAGGTGAGCCCGAGGTTTGGAACCTGGGAGCCAACCAAGTTGACGATCGGGCCGGTACCAAATGATCTTTCCGTGCTGCCTGCTCTGTAACTTAAATACCAGACGATGACAGGTGCCAGGGGTGAACGCTTCCTTGACCTAGTAGCGGTTATGGATCAACTCCGGTCACCAGGTGGGTGCCCCTGGGATGCCCGGCAGACCCATGCCTCCTTACTCGAGTATTTGGTTGAAGAAACCTATGAATTGGTCGAGGCAATCGAGATTGATGACGATGCCGGGGTCCGGGAAGAACTCGGGGACCTGTTACTCCAGGTGGTGTTTCACGCGCGGTTAGCCCAGGAAAATGATGATGCGCCATGGGATATCGATGCGGTCTGCGATGGCATTATCAACAAACTCGTCGCCAGGCATCCGCATGTATTTGCCGATGCCGACGCGGCCACGGCTGATGCTGTTGAAGTGAATTGGCATGCACTGAAGGCTAAGGAAAAGGGCAGAAACTCGGTTACCGATGGCATCCCGGGGCAGTTGCCGGCGTTAGTTCTAGCTGGCAAGGTAATTGCTCGTAGCGCATCGCTCGCGGAGCAGCTGCCCGCGCTGGAAACCCAACAAGATATTGCAATGGTCGAAAGCTTCCGCGATGAGCAGCAGCTCGGCGAACACCTATTGGCCTTGGTGTCACTGGCTCGAGCACGGGGTTGGGATGCCGAAGGTGCATTGCGCGCGGCCGTTCGCCATCGGGTGAGCGCCATCGGTGCACTTGAGAATTCAGTTGGAGGTCGGTCAAGTGAGTGAACCCAATGCAGCAACTCAGCAGTTCAAAACGATTGCGACCAAGGCGATTGATGATCTGCTGTCATTCGACCCGGTGTTTGCCACCTATCTAGGGGATCACCGCTTTGATGACCGACTCCCAGATCAGACGACGAAGGCGCGCACTGAGCAAGCCCAAATGATCGCCGATCACTTAACACTTTTGGATGCTGTCGATGATCTTGAACTTTCAATACCGGATCAAATTGACCTTGAAATACTGCGCTCAAGATTGACTAAGGCCCAGTTCGAGATAAGCGAGTTGCGCGCCGCTACTTGGAACCCGATGGTCTGGAACCCGGGCACGGCCTTGCACCTGCTTATTTCACGTGATTTCGCCCCGCGTTCAGAGCGAGCGCAAAGCGTCAAGGGGCGCTTAATCGCGATCCCCGAGTTCTTGGAGGCTGCGCGCGCAGAACTCGGTGCGTTGACCCAGATTCACACCGAGACTGCGATAGCCCAATTGGCCGGCACTGCCCGGCTGATTGAAACCGAGGCCGCGGAGCTGGTCAATGATGATGAATTGGTGCGGAGCGCCCGCGATGCGGTGCTGGAATTTAGCGGTTGGCTGACCGAGCGGCTGCCGGAAGCCCAACGTAGCCCGAGGCTGGGTGAGCGTCTTTATGCTGCCACTTTGTGGCACGGTCTCGATGATGGCACCTCACCGACCATGCTCTTAGAGGCTGCCGAAGCACACCTTGACAAGGTGAACCTGGCGATGAAGGGCTATGCGGCGCAGTATCTCGGTGAGAAGTCGACGGCGCCGGGGTTGGTGCAGCGCGCCTTCGCTCGTATCGCTGCCGAGGCGCCCGTAACCAATGAGACGGTGCTAGAAATTGTCGAGCAAGCGCTGGTGCGAACGACAGAGTTTGTGCGCGCGAATGATCTGATCTCGGTTCCTGACCTTGATGTCCGGGTGATCGAGATGCCGGAGATTCATCGCGGCGTCGCTGTTGCCTATTGTGATGCTCCCGGGCCACTGGAAAAAGCCCAGGTCGCCACTTTTGTCGCGGTATCACCAACGCCAAGTGACTGGACCGTCGAACGGGTTGACTCCTTCTACCGGGAATACAACGCGGTGCAGTTGCACGGGCTGACCATCCACGAGGCGATGCCAGGTCACGTGCTGCAACTAGCCCAGTCGCACCATTTCGAGGCAACCACGCCGGTGCGCGCATTCGCCCGCAGCGGCGTCTTCATCGAAGGCTGGGCCGTTTACTCAGAAGAGTTATTGGTGAGTCGAGGTTACGCACCATTTGATGACAAGGGCTCGGCACTTGCACTGCGCCTTCAGCAACTAAAGATGCAGGCGCGCCTGACGATCAACGCGATCTTGGATGTGCGAGTTCACACCGCCGACATGACTGAACAAGAAGGCCTAGACCTCATGATGAACCGCGGCTTCCAAGAGGAAGGGGAGGCAGCCGGTAAATGGCGTCGTGCGCTGCTAACCGCCGGGCAACTGCCCACCTACTTCGTCGGGTACCGGGCAGTAAGTGAAATCGTGGCTGATCTGCGGGTCCTGCATCCGGATTGGAGTGACCGGCAGATCCATGACCTGGTGTTGGCCTACGGGGCGCCGGCGCCGCGCTACCTGCGCGAATTCCTTGGCATTTAAAAGTCACTCAGGCCATCAGGGGGTAAAAGCCTCTCGCTGCTTTGACACATGAATTCCGTACTGAACGAATTGAGAATTCCCAAACTGAAACACTATTTCAACAAAGTGGGGCCTGATCCACGAAACGGGGGTTATCCCCACGGGACCTTCGGCTTCCTTTGACGGCGCGGTCCTTTCACGGCTGGACAGACGCCGAAGAAAGCGCCACAATTGTGTCCATGACGACTCAGTCCTTGCGGGATGTCCGAGACCACCTGTCCGAGGTCATCGATCGGGTCGAGCACCAGCATGAACGCGTCGTGGTTACCCGCAACGGAAAGCCTGCGGCGGTCATTCTCAGTCCGGAGGATCTCGCCCAAATGCAGGAGACGATCGACGTCCTGAGCGATCCCCAGGCTCTGGCCGACATCCGGGAGGCCGATGCCGCCTACGCGCGTGGCGACGTCGTCCGCGGCACTGATGCCGTGCGCCACTTGCGCTCGTGACGGAGCAGCCCTACGAGATCGTCCTAACCCCGCCAGCCCGGCGCGCCATCACCGAGGACCTGCCGGAGGCGGTGGCAGCCGCGGTCATCGACTTCGTGACCACGGCGCTTCTGGAGAACCCGCACCGCGTCGGGAAGCCACTGCGTAATGACCTCGACGGCATCTGGTCCGCGCGCCGTGGCACGTATCGAGTGCTGTACCGGATCCGTGAGAACCCGCGTGAAGTCGTCGTCCTTCGCATCGATCACCGCCGCGCCGCCTACCGACCGCTGGGTCGATAGGCCTGCACTACTTGCGCACGATGTTGATTAAATAACTCAGCCCAAATCCAAAACCAATGGCGGCATAGAGATAGGCAAACCAGGTTCGCTGCGCTGGGATCAGCAGAGTCAATGCCCCGAGTGCACTTGCACTCACGCACATCACCCATGCCACCTGCCCGACACCCGAATCAGAACTACTCCTCGAGTTATTCCACATATTCCCAGCAAGGGTGATCAGAGTTATGCCAATCATGCGCATAGACCACACCATGGCATCGTTTACTTCGAGGCCGAGCAGGCCTAGAAATGCTGCGGGAAGAATGAGGAGGAAGAGGGCTGAGGCACCAAAGACAATTAATCCAGCTTTGAGAGTTGTTCGCAGTGATTTGTAGTTCATGGAAAAGAGCCTGTAACTTCGCCGTGACGACCACTAATCTGTAGCTCATGGAGTTACTTCGCAAAGTATTTCAAATCATTCTTGGCGCAGTACTTGCCTACGCCGGGTTCACACACTTAACAACGAATCGCATTGAGTTTCAAGCACAAGTCCCCACCATCTTGCAGAGTCAAGCTGACTTTGTAGTGATCGCATCCGGTGTAGTTGAGATAATTCTTGGTATCTCACTAATTGTTTTATTCAAATACCGCACCTACGTTGGTTGGATCGTGGCCGCATTCTTTATTGCGGTCTTCCCCGGAAACATCTCCCAGTACATCAACGGCACGGATGCATTTGGATTAGACACTGATCAAGCACGAGCCATCCGCCTACTCTTTCAACCCTTACTAGTTATCTGGGCACTATGGAGCACAGGTGCGTGGGCTAGCTACCGCGCCAGAAAAAACACACCATGAGAGCTAAGACCAAAAATGGTTTCGAACCGAAAATCTGCCAACGATGCAATCTGCCATTTGAGTGGCGGAAGAAATGGGCTCGCGATTGGGAGACCGTGAAGTACTGCTCAAAGAGATGTAAAGCGGGGTAGGGCCCTGGCGGTGCCTCGAGTTGATTGGACATCGGTAACCAGACTTATCTACCCGTTACTTTTTCATTGGCTGGGTCATACAAAGGCCGAAGTGAAGTAGTGGCTGGCACTTTGACCCCGGCTACCTCGACCTCCCAATTGCCACCGGTTAAGTAATCGGCGGTTATCGGCTCGCTTGCATCCACCATCGCCAGCCCAACAGCGCCGCCGAGGGTGTGACCGTAGCTACCAGCGCGCACATAGCCAGCTACCTCGCCATCGCGAATGAGGATCTCGCCGTGGTAGAGCAACGGCAGTGGGTCTAGGAGCTTGACCTGCACGAGGCGTCGGTGCAGTGGGCCTGAGGCCTTTTTCTTTTGAGCTGCCTCACGCCCAATGAAATCACTGGCCTTATCCCAAGCCACCGCGAAGCCAAGGCCGGCTTCCAGTACTGAATCGGTGTTGTCGATGTCATGGCCATAGTCGCGATAGCCCTTCTCCATTCGCAAACTGGCCAATGACTTGAGCCCGCAATGGACGAGTTGAACTTGTTCGCCGACCTCGCACAGGCGTTCATACGCGTGCACGGCTTGCTCTGTTGGGACATAAAGCTCGTATCCGAGCTCGCCCACATAGGTGATGCGCACACATAGGGCCCGGGCGAAGCCAAGGTCAATCTCGCGGGCGGTGCGATAGGGGAATGCACTGTTTGACATATCGGTTGTGGTCGCAGCCTGCAGGAGATCGCGGGCAAGGGGGCCGTGAATATTGAATTGGGCGTAGCCAGAGGTCACATCGGTCACGGTGGCGGCAAAGTCTTTGCCGTAGCGCGTTAACCATTGAAGGACTTGGCCGTGGGCGGTATCCGATGCCACCACGAAGAACTTATTGGCGCCAAGTTTGGTAACGGTCAGGTCGGCTTCGATGGTGCCGGACTCGTTGAGCCACTGGGTGTAGGTGATGACACCATCGGCGCCATTTACCGCGTTCGCTGATACGTAGTCCAAGAGCGCCCCGGCCTGCTCGCCTTGGACCAAGAATTTCGACATGAAACTCATGTCCATGAACCCGACGCCCTCGCGGATGGCGCGGTGCTCGTTTGCCCAAGACTCAAACCAGTGCGGGCGACCCCAGGTGAGTTCACCCGTCTCCGGAATTTCGCCGGGTGGGGCATACCAATCGGCGCCCTCCCAGCCGCTGACATCGCGGAAATAAGCCCCGCGCTCTTTTAGCAGGTGATGTATTGGTGAGCGCTTGACACCGCGGGCGGTCGTGACAGTGCGGCCGGGGTAATGAGTTTGATAAACCAGGCCGAGAGTCTCAACGGTGCGCTCAGCACGGTACTGCGGGTTTCGCTGGTGGGGGAGTGCGCGATTGATATTGAAACCGGTGACATCAACATCGGGCTTGCCGTTAATGATCCAGTGCGCAACAACGCGGCCGACGCCTCCACCGGTGAGGATGCCGACCGAGTTCATGCCGGCGGCAACAAAATAGTTGCGGATGCCTGGTGCCTCGCCGATGAACGGCTGCAAGTCCGGGGTGAAGGATTCAGGGCCGCAGAAGAACTTTCGGATCCCAGCTTCAAGGGAGATTGGCACGCGTTGCATGGCCCGTTCTAGGTATGGGCCCATGCGATCCCAGTCCGGCGGGATTTCACCAAAGGAAAAGTCCTGCGGAATTGAATCTACATTCCACGGTGCGCAAACGGGTTCGAAGAGGCCGATCATCAAGCCGCCACCCTCCTCGCGGTAGTAGGCGTGCGCGGATGGGTCCTCGAATACTGGAAGTGTCGAGTCGATACCTGCGATGGTGTCGGTGATCAAGTAGTAATGCTCGGCCGCCTGAAGTGGAATATTTACTCCGTGCCCTTGGCCGAATTGACGCGCCCACATCCCCGTGCAGTTGACCACATAGTCGCATTCAATGTCACCGAGTGCAGTTGTTACTGATTGCACTCGCTCGTCGGTCACCTTCACCCCCGTTGCGGTGACTTCTTCAAAAATTTGCACCCCATTCGCGCGGGCCCCTTTGGCCAACGCCATCGTGACGTCAACCGGGTTTACCCGCCCGTCATCTGGTACATAGAAGCCGGCTTCTAGCCCGGTGATGTCGGCGATCGGAAATCGCTCGGCAATCTCGCGCGGGCTAATTTCATGGACTTCGAGCCCGCAGAGCCGATTGAATGCGGCCACCCGTCGGTATTCCTCGAGGCGGTCCTTGTCGGCCGCAGCTTCGATGAAGCCGGCGGGGTTGAATCCGGTGGCTTGGCCGGTCTTGGCTTCCAGGTCGCGATAAAGCTGGCGGGTATAAAGGCGCATCTGCATTGAAGTCTCCGAGAAGGAGCCAAAACAGGTCATCAGCCCAGCGGCATGCCACGTGGTGCCGGAGGTCAGTTTGTCGCGCTCGAGCAAAACTACGTCGGTCCAGCCGGCCTCGGCCAGGTGGTAGGCCACCGAGCAGCCGATGACCCCGCCGCCGATGATCACTACTCGGGCGCGGCTGGGCAGCGTGGTTTTGGACGGGACGGACATGGGCATAGCGCAGGATTGCACAGGTGCCCCGGTAGGCGCATCCGGGTACGGATATCTTCGCGGTGGTCGCGAAGTTAGAGTTAGCCCATGGCCCTAATTGAATCCATCATTGCCCGAGAAATCCTTGACTCCCGCGGTAACCCCACCGTCGAGGTGGAGATTTTGTTGGACGACGACACCGTCTCCCGCGCAGCTGTGCCCTCGGGTGCATCAACCGGCGCCTTTGAGGCAGCAGAACTTCGAGACGGCGATGCGCGATACGGCGGTAAAGGAGTCATGCAGGCCGTCGGTAATGTCGAGGACGAAATAGCCCCCGAACTATTAGGCCTTGAGGCGACCGATCAGCGGTTAATCGACCAAGTCATGATCGACCTAGATGGCACGCCTAATAAATCTCGGCTAGGAGCTAACGCGATTCTTGGGGTGTCACTCGCGGTGGCTAAGGCGGCAGCGATTTCTGCAGACCTGCCGCTATTTCGTTACTTGGGTGGCCCGAATGCACATGTGCTGCCCGTGCCGATGATGAATATCTTAAATGGTGGCGCACATGCCGACACCGGTGTCGATGTTCAAGAATTCATGATCGCTCCGATTGGCGCGTCCACATTTGGTGAGGCGCTACGTCAAGGTGCGGAGGTTTACCACGCCCTGAAGTCCGTCCTTAAGCAGCAGGGTTACGCCACCGGCCTAGGTGATGAAGGTGGATTCGCACCCGATTTGCCTAGCAATAGAGCGGCACTGGAACTCATCGCAACGGCGGTTGCCTCTACCGGCATGAAACTAGGTGTTGATATTGCTTTGGCCCTTGACGTTGCGGCAACCGAGTTATACGCAAATGGGGAGTACACATTCGAAGGCACCGCGCGGTCTGCCGAGTGGCTGACGGCGTACTACGAGTCCTTGATCAGTGATTTCCCGGTGGTTTCAATTGAGGATCCGCTAGCCGAAGATGATTGGGCTGGGTGGATTCACCTAACCGAATCGATCGGCGCCCGGGTGCAGGTGGTCGGCGATGATCTTTTCGTGACCAACCCCACGCGCCTGCAACGCGGCATCGACGAGGACGCAGCCAACGCGCTGCTCGTCAAGGTCAACCAAATCGGCTCGCTCACCGAGACCCTTGATGCAGTCACCTTGGCCCACCGGGCCGGCTTTAGTTGCATGATGAGCCACCGCTCGGGGGAGACCGAAGACACCACGATTGCCGATCTCGCGGTGGCAACGGATTGTGGTCAGATAAAGACGGGCGCCCCGGCACGCTCGGAGCGGGTGGCGAAGTACAACCAGTTGCTGCGGATTGAGGAAGAACTCGATGATGCGGCCAGGTATGCCGGAGCTGGGGCCTTTCCGCGTTTCGCTGGCTGATTCTCCTGTGATTCGTGGGACTATCGAGGCGTGAGTTCCGGAAGTCAACTACTGGCACCAAAGCAGCGTGGGTCCCTGACCGGACGGGCGGCGGTTTTGGTGCTGGTCTTCGCACTCCTAGTTCTGACTTTGGCGGTGCCGGTGCGCTCGTGGTTCGCCCAACGCGCTGAGATTTCTGGCCTCCAAGCCAATGTGGCCGCAGCACGTGAGCGGGTAGCCGAAATGCAAGTACTGCAGGAGCGCTGGACCGACCCGGCATTTGTGGTGGCCGAGGCTCGGCGCCGGCTGCATTTTGTGCTGCCCGGTGAAGTGGGATACACCACTATCGGCTCGAGCGCCCAGCCAGGTGCGGTGCCGGAGCAGGCGGTGAGCCCAGGCTCTTGGTACGACAAGCTTTGGACCGCGCTGGATCAAGCCGATCAATTGGCGCCCACCACCAGCACCCGATAGCGGAATTCCCCAATACCGAATTCCCCGATTAAAGGGCCCCCGGTCGGTGATGTTCGCGCTTGGCGTACGCAAAACCGGAAGGATCCGCACGAAAGTGGGTTGTACTGGACATGATGGGTTGGGGATCTGCGGTTACGATGGGCTCCTGATCAACTAGTTGCTGGCTGATGAACTTTTAAACAGACGGAGTGTGAGCGATGTTCGAGAGGTTTACCGACCGGGCGCGACGGGTTGTCGTGCTTGCTCAAGAAGAAGCCCGGATGTTGAACCACAACTACATCGGCACCGAGCACATCCTGCTCGGCCTGATCCACGAGGGCGAGGGCGTGGCCGCCAAAGCACTCGAAAGCCTGGGTATCTCCCTGGAGGCGGTCCGCCAACAGGTTGAAGAAATCATCGGCCAAGGGCAGCAGGCACCAAGTGGGCATATTCCTTTTACCCCCCGCGCCAAGAAGGTGCTAGAACTTTCACTTCGCGAGGCCCTTCAACTAGGGCACAACTACATCGGTACTGAGCACATCCTCCTGGGCTTGATCCGTGAAGGCGAAGGTGTCGCAGCGCAGGTACTCGTTAAGTTGGGCGCCGATCTCAACCGGGTGCGCCAGCAGGTGATCCAGCTGCTTAGTGGCTACCAGGGCAAGGAGCCCGCCACCGCGGGGGGCCCCGCCGAAGGCACGCCGTCCACATCACTTGTCCTTGACCAGTTCGGCCGCAACCTCACCGCCGCTGCGCGCGAGGGCAAACTCGATCCCGTGATCGGGCGCGATAAAGAGATCGAGCGGGTGATGCAGGTGCTATCACGTCGCACCAAGAACAATCCCGTTCTGATCGGTGAGCCCGGCGTGGGCAAGACGGCGATTGTCGAAGGCCTGGCCCAGAACATCATCAAGGGCGAAGTCCCGGAGACTTTGACCGACAAGCAGATCTACACCCTAGATCTGGGTGCCCTGGTAGCCGGGTCGCGATACCGCGGTGATTTCGAGGAGCGCCTGAAGAAGGTACTTAAGGAGATCCGCACCAGAGGCGACATCATTTTGTTCATCGATGAAATGCACACCCTTGTTGGCGCCGGAGCGGCTGAAGGCGCCATTGATGCGGCGAGCATCTTGAAGCCGATGCTCGCGCGTGGTGAGTTGCAGACAATTGGCGCAACCACCTTGGATGAGTATCGCAAGCACGTTGAGAAGGACGCCGCCCTTGAGCGACGCTTCGCACCAATTCAGGTCGAAGCACCTGATGTGGCGCACACCGTTGAGATCCTGCGCGGCCTGCGTGATCGCTATGAGTCACATCATCGGGTATCTATTACCGATGGCGCACTAGAGGCGGCAGCCCGGCTGTCGGACCGCTACATCTCTGACCGCCAACTGCCGGACAAGGCAATTGACCTGATCGACGAGGCCGGTTCGCGGTTGCGCATCCGCCGGATGACCGCGCCACCGGATCTGCGCGCTTTCGATGATCGCATTGCCGATGTGCGCAAGGAGAAGGAGTCCGCGATCGACGGCCAAGACTTCGAGAAGGCTGCTGCGCTTCGCGACGATGAGAAGAATTTGCTAGCCGAGAAGGCCACGCGTGAACGCGAGTGGAAATCAGGTGACCTAGACGTCGTCGCTGAAGTTGATGAGCGCCTGATCGGCGAAGTGCTGGCCCTGATGACCGGAATCCCGGTTACCGACCTCACCGAAGATGACATCGCACGGTTGCTCCGGATGGAGGAGGAGCTCCATAAGCGCATCGTGGGTCAGGAGCAGGCAGTTATTGCCCTTTCCAAGGCAATTCGCCGCACGCGTGCGGGCTTGAAGGACCCGAAGCGACCATCTGGCTCATTTATCTTCGCTGGCCCATCCGGTGTTGGCAAAACTGAATTGAGTAAGACGCTCGCGGAGTTCTTGTTTGGTGATGCCGACGCACTAATTGCCCTTGACATGAGCGAGTACTCAGAGCGTCATACGGCCTCGCGGCTATTTGGCTCACCGCCGGGATATGTCGGATATGACGAGGGTGGTCAACTTACCGAGAAGGTGCGACGCAAGCCATTCTCGGTCGTGTTGTTCGATGAGATTGAAAAGGCCCATCCGGATATCTTCAACACCTTGCTGCAGGTTCTTGAAGAAGGCCGGCTGACCGATGCCCAAGGCCGGATGATCGACTTCAAGAACACCGTCATCATCATGACCACCAACCTGGGAAGTCGCGATGTCTCCAAGGGCGTGCTACTTGGCTTCGCCCCGGAAAATGACGAAGAGAATGCCTACGAGCGGATGAAGGCGAAGGTGCAGCAAGAACTCAAGCAGCACTTCCGGCCGGAGTTCTTGAACCGAATCGACGACACCATTGTGTTCCACCAGCTGACCGAGGCCGAGATCGTCAAGATCGTTGACCTGATGGTGGCGGCGTTGGATCTGCGCATGCAGGACATGAACATGGGTATCGAGTTGACATTGGCCGCCAAGGCGTTGCTGGCCGAGCGCGGCTACGACCCGGTAATGGGCGCGCGTCCGCTTCGACGCACCATCCAGCGTGACCTCGAGGACCCACTGAGCGAGAAGATGCTGTTCGGTGAGATGCCGCAGGGGTCCATCGTGCTAGTTGACGTCACGGGTGAGGGTGCTGATCGAGAGTTCGTCTTTACCGCGACACCGAAGACCGAACTCCCAGATGCCCCACCGATTGAAGCCGCTGGGACCGCCGCGGAATAATAGGGAGCCAACCAAGTAGCCATCGGGAGGGGCCACCCAAATGAGCGGCCCCTTGATCCCAGGAATGCGGGAGTTTGATAGGCCCCGCAAGAAGAACCCGGTATTCATCTGGGTTCTTCTTGGGCTGGTGATACTGGCCGGGATAGTCATCGTGGGGCTGGGGGTTTTTGCCGCCGCCGGCCCGTTTCGTCAACTTGGCCTCGTGACTGAAAAACTTGAACCACTTGCTTTTCGGCCCACCGTTGTTCCGTCCGTGGTGCAGGTATCGGTTGCGCTGCCCGCCGGTGGCCTTTGCGCTGATGATGTTGTTGATATTTCACTCGTGCAGGACGCTACCGCGGTCTACGTGGGTGCATCGGTCACCACCCCTCGCAATATCAGTTGCACCGCAGTTGGGCTAAGCGCCGATCAAGTTTGGGTTGATGTGCAATTACTTGATTCGTTGGGGGAACGCGAAGTAGTGCGAGCAGCTGATGGCCAGGTGCTGTCGCGGGAGAGTTCGACCGGCCTTGGCTAACCAGGTCGTGCCAATTCAACGGAGTTTTTACTTCTCTTCATGACCCGCAAAACAAGGTAGTCGCCGCCGATCCGGCCCGCGCCGGGCCGATTTTGGGCCCAGGACCCCGGATGGTTTTACCTCGGGGCACCCTGACCGATACCGTGGGGTAGGTGAGCGGAGTTGCGCACCCGATGGGGCCGGAGCCCCCTTGGGTCTACTGGCTGCGGCGGGGCATCATCGTTTTAGCGGTGCTGGCGTTGATCATCGGCGCCTACTGGCTTATCAGCGGGCGTGGGTCCTCGAGCACGTCGTCGTCATCGGTCACCGTGACTCCAACTGCGGAGCCCTCGGCCGCGCCTGCGGCTTCTTCGTCAGCAACGGCTGAGCCAGCTACGCCAACTGACTGCGTCGATAGCGCCATCGTGGTCGAAGCAAGCACCGATTCCTCCAAATATGTAGTCGGTGATTCCCCTCAGTTGACGTTGACAATCGGCAATATTGGCGATGTCTCCTGCTTGCGCGATGTGGGCCCGAAAGCCAATGAGTTGGAGATCACCTCGGGTGGGTACCACGTGTGGTCGAGTGATGATTGCAATGCGAGCAACAAGAGCAAGATCGCAGTCCTCAAGCCGGGCGAGAAAGTTGCTTCGAGTATTACCTGGGATGGTAAAACCACCCAAAAGGGCTGCCCGGATGACGGAAAAGTTGCAAAGCAAGGCCGCTATGACCTCATCGCCCGAAACGGTGATGTGAAGAGTGATAAGGCCAAGTTCGCACTAACCAAGAAGTCATGACCTTGGATTGGCGGTAATTATGAACGGTGGGTTATCGAAACTGTCGTACCGATCGACGGACTCGATACTGTCGGTGTACTCGAAGAACTCGGCCCTAAGTGTTGGGTCGATTGGTTCGGTATTGTCGATCGGCTCAATCGGGTCGGCCGCCTCGTTGCTGTCGGTTGGGTCTTTCGCAAGTATTGCGTCAGTGCTTTCGGGGGCGTCAAAGTTCGCGATCATGAAGTGGCGCTCAGGCTAATTACGCAGCGCATTCGCTAGGGTGCGGGCCACCGCTAGTGCCTCATTAAGTGAGGTGACTTCGTGGACCTGGATGTCATTGGAAATCGAATCACCCTTGGCGCCGCGCGGGATGATGGCATCGGTGAATCCAAGTCGCGCAGCCTCAGCCAGGCGGCGGGTGAGGGCAGTAACCTTTCGAACATCGCCGGAGAGTCCAACCTCACCGATGGCAATTAGTCCACCCGGCAGCGCCATGTCATTGACACTGCTCGCTATTGCTAGGGCGATGGCCAAGTCCGTTGCAGGTTCGACGAGGCGTACCCCACCCACCGTCGCCACGAAGCAGTCCGAAGTGGCGAGCTTTAGTCCAGCTCGGCGCTCTAGTACCCCGAGCATCATGGCGATGCGGGAAGAGTCCAAGCCACTGGTTACGCGGCGCGGCTGCGGTGCACTCGAAGGGGCGATCAGTGCTTGGACTTCGGTGACGAGCGGGCGCCGGCCTTCGACGGTGACGCTCACGCAAGTGCCAGGGGCTGGCTCATGGCGATCACCTAGAAATAGCCCACTTGGATCGGCCAGCCCGATGATCCCGTCATCGACCAGCTCAAAGCAGCCGATCTCGTCGGCGGGCCCGAAGCGATTCTTGACCGCGCGCACCAAGCGCAAGGTGCTATGGCGGTCGCCCTCGAAGTAAAGAACCACGTCCACTAGGTGTTCAAGGGCGCGGGGGCCGGCCACACTGCCGTCCTTAGTCACATGCCCGACGATGATCGCGGTCATGCCGCGCGATTTGGCACTAGCGATCACCGAGGCGGCGACCTCGCGCACCTGGGTTACCCCGCCCGCGGCACCGTCAATCTCAGCGCTGGCGACGGTTTGCACCGAGTCCAAGATCAACAGGCTGGGTTCGAGTGCCTCGACGTGTCCGAGCACGGCCCCTAGATCGGTCTCAGCGGCTAGATAGAGGCCTTCGGCGAGGGCACCAATGCGTTCGGCACGCATCCGCACCTGAGCGGTGGACTCTTCGCCGGTGACATACAAGGTCAGTTGTCCGGCATCGGCCCAGCGGGCTGCCACATCAAGGAGCAGGGTGGATTTACCGACCCCGGGCTCACCGGCTAGCAAGATCACGGCACCTGGCACTAGACCGCCGCCGAGCACTCGGTCAAATTCGCTGATACCCGTTGCCGTGGCCGCAGCCGCGGTTAGATCGACTGAGCCAATGGGCAGTGCGGGAGTGCCGGCTTTTGCCGCGGTGGTCCCGCGGGTTCGGGTGGCCCCGATTTCATCGACGGTGCCCCAGGCTTGGCACTCCCCGCAGCGGCCAACCCATTTAACGCTAGTCCAGCCGCAGTCACTGCAGCGGTAAGCCGGGGTTTTTGGGGCGGTGCGGGCCATCTAGGTAATCGAAGAGTCGGTCTAGGAGGTAATGGGTGGGTCGGCCGGGTGGGGGGTCAAGCCGGTGGTATCGGTCACGGTCAGCAGCAGCTTTTCCCGGGCCGCGCAAAGGCGCGCCAACTCCTCGTAGGCGGGTAAGCCGATTAGGGCAACGATCTCATTGCGCGATGAGAGATAAACCGGCTCGGTGCCGATATGTGCCTCGGTATTACTGCTGCAATACCAATCCAGATCATGGCCGCCAGCGCCCCATGCGCGGCGGTCATATTCACCTAGAACCACCACCAAGCGCTCAACTTCGTCCTCGTACTTCTTGTTCTCATAGGTCCGGCGAAGGGGCAGCTGCCAGCACACCTCGGGTTTGGTCTCGACAAATGAGATGCCCTCGCGGTCGGCCAGGTGGTGCAGGGCGCAGCCGTAGCCACCGGCGAAATCCTTTTGATTGTGGAAGATGCAGGCCCCGTTGTGCACGGCGGTCTTGCGGGCGCCGTCCTCCTTTTCGATCCAGCCCTTCTTCTGGCCGATCTTGATGTTCTGCCACATGTCACCATCAAGTTTTTCGACCCAGCGGGCGACCCGCTTTTCGTCCTTCTTCTCGGAGAAGTGCGCGCCCAGCGTGCAGCAGCCGGCGTCCGGGGCATCGGCGTAGATGCCCTTGCAGCCCCGGCCGAAAATACAGGTCCAACGCGAGGTCAGCCACGTCAAGTCAGCGCGAATCAACTGGTCTTCGTCCGCGGGATCGATGAACTCGACCCACTGGCGTGGAAAATCTAAGGCGACCTCAGGCATGTAGCACACTCTATTGGGGCACTATTAACCAAGACGCGCCCGCGTCCAAGTGGGCGCCGGGAGGTGGTTGCGGGTACCTTCTGACTATGCGGCTAGGGGTCCTTGACATCGGGTCAAATACGGTGCACCTGTTGCTCGTGGACGCGCACTACGGAGCCGCTCCGATCCCGGCCTCGAAATTGAAGATGCCACTTCGGCTGGCCGAGCATTTGACTCCCGATGGGCGAATTGATGCGGCGGCGGTTGACGAGCTGATCGGATTCATCAGGCAAGGCCAGCAGCTTTCGGAAGACAAGGGCGCGACCGAGGTGATGGTATTTGCCACCTCTGCCATTCGTGAGGCCGGTAACGGTGAGGAAGTATTAAGTCGAGTGCACGATGAGACCGGCGTCATGATTGATGTGCTAACGGGTGAGGCCGAAGCCCGCATGACATTTCTTGCGGTCCGTCGGTGGTTCGGTTGGTCGACCGGTCGGTTATTGGTTGTCGATATCGGGGGTGGCTCCCTAGAACTCGCATCCGGGGTTGATGAGGAACCAGACGTTGCCGTCTCATTGCCCCTGGGGGCCGGTCGCATGACTAGATCGCATCTGGTCGGTGACCCCCCGACCCCTGATTCCCTTCGCGAGTTACGGCGATTTGTGCGAGCTGAAATCGCAGCGGTAACCGGGCGCATCCTGCGCGTAGGTGAGCCGAGTATGGCTGCTGCTACCTCTAAGACATTTCGTCAGCTGGCGCGGATCGCGGGGGCAGCGCCGTCAACCGAGGGCATGTTTGTTAGGCGTTCGATGAGTATTACCGATCTGACTTCTCTGGTAAATAAATTGGCCGGCATGACGGCGGCTGAACGCACTAGTTTGCCGGGTGTTTCATCGGCCCGGGCTGGTCAGTTGCTGGCCGGAGCGGTAGTTGCCGAATCCGTCATGGATCTACTTGATATCAAGGAGTTCGTGATCTGCCCGTGGGCCTTACGTGAGGGGATGATCCTTCATCGCATGGATCGCCTGACTGAGTGATGGATGTAGTTCATGGCTTGACCGCGGCCGAGGTGGCTGAGCGGGTAGCTGCGGGTCAAGTAAACGATGCACCCAACGTAAACAGTCGGAGCATCAGCGACATCATCAAGGCCAACACTCTAACGTGGTTCAACGGCCTGATCGGCGCCATGTGGATCGTTATGCTCGTGATAGCTCCGATTCAGGACTCACTTTTTGGTTTCGTCATCGTGGCTAACACCGCAATCGGCATCATTCAGGAGTATCGCGCGGCAAGGGCCCTTGCAAAGCTCGCCGTTATCGGCGAAGCCAAGCCGGTGGTGCGGCGCGACGGTATCGATGTTTGCGTCAGTGCACACGATGTCGTCCTCGGCGACGTAATCGTGCTGACCACGGGTGATCAACTGGTGGTTGACGGTGAGATGCTGTTCGCTGACGGTCTGGAAATCGACGAGAGTCTGCTGACCGGAGAAGCTGACCCCGTTGACATGAAACCTGCCGATCAGGTGATGTCGGGCTCATTCGTGGTCGCGGGTTCTGGGCTGTATCGAGCAACTCGCGTCGGTCGTGATTCATTCGCCGCCGGGTTAACCGAGCAGGCGAAGAAATTCCACCAGACCAACTCCGAACTTCGCGACTCGATTAACAAGTTCATCAGACTCCTTTCATATCTGTTGCTCCCTGTTGGCCTTTTGCTGTTCCTCTCGCAATGGCTTCGGGCAGATCTGCCGATCAAGGAAGTGCTACGGGGCACGATCGCCGGCATGGTAACCATGGTCCCCGAAGGCCTGGTGCTATTAACAAGCATCGCAATGGCCGTGGCAGTAATTCGACTAGCCGCCAAGAAGGTGTTAGTTCAAGACCTGCCCGCGGTTGAAGTTCTGGCACGTGTTGACACCATCTGCGTGGATAAGACGGGCACCCTAACCGAGCCCGGCATGCAGGTGCGCGATGTGGTGAGTTTGGTGGATAGCCAAATGACTTCGGCGGCCCTGGGTGCGCTGGCGGCGGTTGAGTCCAGCCCGAATCCCACCTTGCAGGCGGTCGGTGCTCGATACCCGAACCCGGCGTGGACGGTGCAGCAAAGCGTGCCCTTCTCCAGCGCCCGTAAGTGGTCGGCGGCAACTTTTGCCGACCACGGGACTTGGGTCATCGGTGCCCCGGAGATGCTGCTTGGCGATGGTGACCCGGTCCGGGCCCGGGCCGACACCATTGCAGCTGACGGCGCCCGAGTATTGCTCCTTGCGACTGGTGCGGATACCCCCAGCGCCGAAACTGGCCCCGGCGAAGTCCGGCCGGTGGCGCTAGTGGTGATTGACCAAACCCTGCGCCCTGATGCTGCCGAAACCGTTGCCTATTTCCTCGAGCAAGACGTGCGAGTCAAAGTTATTTCAGGGGATAACGCGGCAACCGTGGGGGCGATTGCGGCGAGGGCTGGTGTGCCAGGTGCTGAGAACCCGGTGGATGCCCGAACCTTGCCATCGGACACCGTCGAAATTGCCGAGGTGCTTGCGACGGCTTCGGTATTCGGCCGGGTGACCCCGGCGCAAAAGCAATCAATGGTTGATGCGCTGCATCTCCAAGGCTGCACTGTTGCGATGACCGGCGATGGAGTCAACGATGTGCTCGCGCTTAAGAGTGCTGATCTTGGCATCGCAATGGGTTCCGGTTCGGGGGCTACCCGCGCCGTCGCTCAACTGGTGCTGCTTGACGATAAGTGGTCGGTGATGCCGAGCGTGGTTGCCGAGGGTCGGCGAGTTCTCGGAAATATCGAGCGCGTTGCCGATGTATTCCTAACAAAGTCTTTTTATGCGATTTTCATTTCCATTGCGACCGGAGTTTTCGCGGTAGCCTTCCCGTTCCTGCCCCGTCACCTTTCACTTATCGGGGCGCTGACGATTGGGATTCCCGGATTCTTCCTGGCACTGATGCCAAATACTGAGCGCTTTCGACCCGGTTTCTTTAAACGGGTAATAGTTTTCACTGCACCAGCGGGGGCTGTCGCTGCTTTGGCTGCCTTCACCAGCTACGGCACGGCATTAAATATTGGCGAGTCTTTGGGCGATGCCCAATCGGCAGCAACCGTAACCTTGTTCATTGTCACCACTGCAGTATTGATACAAAGTGCCCGACCACTCAGCCTGCTTAGATTGGGCATCGTTGCTCTGATGATTGTGCTGTTCCTCGGGGTGCTGTTTATCCCGTTCTTCTCCAACTTTTTTGCGCTATCCCTCGGCCCTGAGCGATACAGTTTCGTGGCCATCGCGGTGGGCTTGATAGGGGCCGGCGGTATCTGGGCTATTACAGCCTTTACTGATCGATGGCGGCGGGCGTGAGCCCACTCATTGGCTTATCAAGCTCATCTGTCTACCCGGAGAACACTGCTGCGGCCTTTGAGATAGCCGCGGCCCTTGGCTACGACGGCGTAGAAGTGATGGTTGGTACTGATTCGGTGAGTCAGGATCTTGATGCCCTTGCGGCCTTGGTCGACCACTATCAAGTGCCGGTTATCTCGATCCACGCTCCATGCCTACTCGTTACCCAGCGGGTGTGGGGCACTGACTCATGGGTGAAACTGCGCAAGGCACAGGAAGTCGCTGAGATTCTTGGTGCGTCCACAGTGGTTGTGCACCCGCCCTTTAGATGGCAGCGTGACTACGCACGTACCTTCGTTAGCGGCCTGGAGGCCATGCGCAATGAAACTAATGTGCAATTTGCCGTAGAGAACATGTTCCCGTGGCGTGCGGTCACGCAACGCTTACCTGCTTATTCACCTGGTTGGGATATCCGAGACGAGGATTACCCGCACACAACTTTGGATCTTTCCCATACCGCGGTCTCCGGTAGTGATGCCCTGCAGTTCGCGATGGATCTTGGGGAACGCCTCACCCACCTGCACTTAGCCGACGGCAGCGGTTCAGCGCTCGATGAGCACCTATTGCCCGGGCGAGGCACTCAGCCGGTTGGCGCAGTCCTAGAGTTTTTAGTCGGTGCCGGCTTCGGGGGCGCGGTAATTGTCGAGGTAAGCACTAGGGGTGCTGGGTCGCGTGAGCAGCGGGTGGCAGATCTAGCCGAGGCCCTCGCTTTCGCACGCCGGCACCTGTCACTTTGAGTTAATCCCATCGCCACGCAATAAATACCCGTGCCCGGTACGGTGCAGGGTGTGGCCGAACCCGATCTGACTTCCTCGATCTTGGGCGCGGCGCGCTTAGTGCTCGGCGCCCGCGGTTATGCAAACACCACGATTAAAACAGTGGCGGCGGCGGCCGGTGTGGCCCCTGGTGTCGTCCGATCCCTCTACTCCAACAAGGAGCAATTACTCGCCGCCGCGCTACGGGTGCCATTTGACCCGGCTGGCAGTATTCCGAAGTTAATCGCGCCCGGCTTGGACGGCATGGGTGAGCGGTTGGTGCGGCTGACCTTGCAACTCAGTAGCGATGAGCAGGTGCGTAAGGATGCCACCAATTTGATGCAGTCGGCCCGCACATCTACGAGCATTGATCAATTACGCGGCCTGACCGAATTCCTGCAGGCCACTTTGCTCGATCGGTTAGTGGAGGCCATGGGCGTGCCCGATGCCCGGATGCGCGGCGCCTTGATCACCGCGTACTTAGCCGGGGTGGCCGCAACCCGTTCAATGTTGAATATTGAACCACTGGCCTCCGCGACCGACGAGGTGATCGTGGCGCTGGTGGCACCGACCATTCAGCGACTCCTTGACCCAACACAGCCACTGCCTACCAAGGATGCACCCGGGAAGTCATAAGGTCATCTGGTGCCATTAGTTCGTAATATCTTCGAGCAGATCGCCAAGAACGAGGCCATCGGCTCCTTCATCGCCGGTACGCCAATCGGGCGCGAGTTCGTGCACCGGGTTGCGGGGGGTGAACAGGTTGAAGATGTGATCGAAGCAGCACAACTTCTGGCCGATGCGGGGCGGCTAATCAGCCTTGAGCGTGCGGTGAGCGGCGAACTCGCCGAGGCCGAAAGTGCCTTGGTGTTCGCTGATTACGCGATGGCCGTGAGTGCCCTGGCTTCGGCATCACTGGCCCGCATCTCCGAGGTGGCGCTCCTGCCGGAGTTCCTCCTAGGTGGGCGCCCTCGAATCGGGCCCTTAAAGGACTTGTGCGCGCAGGCGCAGATCAGTCAAGTAAGTGTCATGATCGGCATGGGGCCTGACGATTTGGTCGATGCCACGCTCGAACTGGTAACCGGCCTACGCGCCGAAGGTTTCGAGGTAGGGATTACCTTGCAAGCTGTTCTCCGGCGAACCGAGGGCGATTGCGAAACCATCGGAGGTCGGGTGCGTCTGGTCAAGGGGGCGCCCAATTATCGAGGACCGGGTGGCGATGAATCACTCGAGCGCTTTGGCCAAGCTATCGAGGTGGACAAGTCCTATATCCGTTGCGCGAAAGCTTTACTGCGGACGACCGCTGAGCCAGGTTTTGCCACCCACGACCCCCGCCTGATTGAGATAATCCAGACGCTCACCGCCCGGCTGCACCGCGAAAAGGGCAGCTACGAGTTCGCCATGTACTACGGCCGAAGCACCGGGTTGCAGCAGCGCTTGACCGATGCCGGTGAGGCGGTTCGGGTTTATATCCCGTTTGGGCCGGGGTGGTTTGGCCGGCTCGTGGGAGGCTTGGCCGAAAGACCGACCGGCCTCGTGCCGGCGATCAGGTCGCTGCTCCCAGGTGCCTGATCTCGGACTAGTGAAGGGAATAGGCGTGACACGCATCGCGGTGGTAGGCGGCGGAGTGATGGGCGAGGCGCTGATCGTCGGCTTGCAGCGGCGGTTGACTCCGGTCCCCTCGATAGTGGTTGCGGAGAAGCGGGAGGATCGAGGTGCCGATCTTGCGATGCGATTTGGTGTTCAAATCGCGGCTCCGGCGGCAGCCGTTGCGGGCGCGGATGTCGTGATCATCGTGGTAAAGCCGCAGGATTTTAGATCGGTGGTTGACCAGATCGCAGCGGATGTGCCTGACGGAGCATTGGTCATTTCAATTGCTGCCGGCATCACAACCTCGTCAATAGAAGAAGCCATTCCGCATGCCAATGTGGTTCGTGCGATGCCAAATACTCCTGCGCGGCTAGAGCTCGGGGTAACGGGCGTCAGCGCCGGCGCAAATTGTGATAGAGCAGCATTCGCTCGCGCTGAGCAACTGTTGGCATCGGTGGGCACGGTGATTTCGGTGCCAGAGTCACTGCAGGATGCAATAACGGCGGTCTCTGGAAGCGGACCTGCTTATGTCTTCTTTCTCGCGGAGGCGATGATGGCTGGTGCCATGGCCGTTGGGCTCAGTACGGCCGATGCGCGTAACGCGGTGGTAAATACCTTGTTGGGTGCCGCCCACCTGCTGGACGTCAGTGGTGAAGAACCGGCCGCTCTACGTGCCATGGTGACTTCCCCTGGCGGCACCACGGCTGCCGCCATCGCGGTCTTGGAGAAAAATGAAACCCTTGATTCATTCGTTGCCGCAATCGTTGCTGCACGGGATCGCAGCCGGGAGCTATCTGCATCGTGAGTAAACGGGTCGGTGTGGTTTGGGATGAGCGGTTGGCAGAGTATGACTTCGGCCCCGGCCACCCGCTGACCCCGATTCGAGTGCAATTGGCGATGCGGCTAGCGGCGGATTTCGACCTATTAGTGCAGCCGAACGTGCAGTTGCTGAGCCCGGTCGATCCGATTTCAATGGACGACTTATTACGGGTGCACGATGGGCAATACGTAGCCGCGGTAGTGCGGGCTTCTGAGACTGGCTTCGAGATCGGGGTCGGCGATCGAGCCTGGGGTTTTGGTACCGCAGATGTTCCGGTATTCCCGGGCATGCACCAGGCCAGTGCTCGGGTGGCGGGCGCCACCTTGGCTGCAACGCAGGCGGTGCACGCCGGTTCGGTAGAGCATGCGGTCAACCTGGCGGGTGGCTTGCACCACGCCATGCCGGCCGCCGCATCAGGCTTTTGTGTCTACAACGATGTCGCAGCGTCGATCACCTGGTTACTGGACCAAGGGGTTGAGCGCATCGCATATGTGGATCTGGACGTCCATCACGGCGATGGGGTGCAGGCGATGTTCTGGGATGACCCCAGAGTGCTAACCATGTCAATCCATGAGAGTCCGGCGAGCTTGTTTCCGGGCACCGGATGGCCAAGTGAAATCGGTGGCGCAGCTGCCCTTGGCACCGCGGTCAATATTGCGCTCCCGGCGGGCACGGGTGACCAAGGCTGGCTGCGGGCCTTCCATGCGGTGGTGCCGCAGTTGCTCGAGGCCTTTGACCCACAGGTAGTGATCAGCCAGCACGGAGTTGATGCACACGCTGATGACCCACTTGCGAATCTGAACCTGTCAATTGATGGCCAGCGCATGAGCTACGAGGCGATGCACCGATGGGCCCATCGCTATGCGGCTGGCCGGTGGGTTGCGGTCGGTGGCGGGGGATACGAGTGGCTTGATGTCGTGCCGCGGGCCTGGACGCACCTCATTGCCGAGCTCGGTGGCCACCCGATCGACCCAGGGGCCGAACTCCCGGAGGCATTTCGAGCGTATGTCGAAGCGACGCACGGGCGGTCGGCGCCGGTGCGGATGACCGATGGGCGCACCCCGTGGCCAAAGTCCTTCGAGGAGGGTTTTAACCCAAATGACGAGGTGGACCAAGCGATAAGCCTTACCAGGGAACTGATTTTCCCGATCTGGGGGCTGGCGCTGGAGTCTGATAACTGGCTGTGACCTCGGCTTTGACCGATAGGGATCGGCAGCCCGGTGTGATTTTTTAGGCAATATTGCCAACCAACTTTCCCATCGGCCCCGGGTGCCACTAGTGTTCGGTTCCTGATCACGCATCGGCAGGGGAGCCGAAGCGGACTGCCTGCAGAAAGTTCGGTGCCATATGACCAACAGCCTTGAGCGCGGCTTTGCCGAGGTTCGCTTCCTAACCGTCGCCGAGGTTGCCTCGGTGATGCGGGTTTCCAAGATGACCGTTTATCGATTGGTTCATGGTGGTGAGCTCCCCGCGGTCCGCGTTGGTCGCTCCTTCAGGGTCCCAGAGCAGGCAGTACATGACTACCTTCGGGACTCCTTCGTCGAGACCGCCTGAGCCGGCAGATAGGCTGATCTTTACTATTTAGCGTTCGTGGGTTTCCTGAACGCATCTTTAGAACGACTAACGCGAGGATTTTTTCATGGGCTCAGTGGTAAAGAAGCGCCGCAAGCGGATGGCAAAGAAGAAGCACCGCAAGCTGTTGCGTCGTACCCGAGTTCAGCGCCGCAATAAGGGCTAGGTAGACCTGCGTGCTTACGTAAGTGGGATGAGCGGGCGAGGGGGTCCGTAATGGGTGACCTAGGTGTTGGGCGCGTGGTCCTGGTCACTGGCGTCTCGCGATATCTAGGTGGGCAACTGGCCCGGATCCTTTCTGAAGACCCGGCAATCGATCAAGTCATCGGCGTTGACGTAGTGCCCCCGAAACTGAAATTGCCAGGAATGCAGTTCGTTCGCGCAGACATCCGCAACCCGGTTATTGCCAAGGTCCTGGGTGAGGCCGGAGTCGAGACCGTGGTGCACATGGGGGTGATTGCTACCCCGCGGCAAGCCGGTGGGCGCGCCACTATGAAAGAGATCAACGTCATCGGCACCATGCAGTTACTGGCTGCCTGCCAGCGCACCCCGAGTGTCAAGGCCTTGGTGGTTAAGTCAACCGCTTCGGTGTATGGCAGTGGGCCAAAGGACCCGGCAATGTTCACTGAGGAGATGCAGCCGCGGCACGCGCCTAGATCTGGTTGGGCAAAGGACTCAAGTGAGGTCGAGGGGTATGTGCGTGGTTTTGCACGTCGACGCCCAGATGTGGCTGTGACGACCTTGCGGTTCGCGAACTTTATCGGCCCTGGCATTGACACGGCGATGACTACTTATTTCTCTTTGCCGGTGATACCGACCGTGCTGGGGTTTGATGCCCGACTGCAATTCATCCACGAAGATGACGGTCTTGAGTTCGTAAAGCGTGCGGTGTTGAAGAGTTACCCGGGCACCTTCAATGTTGCCGGAAGCGGCGTCTTGATGCTGTCGCAGGCGATCCGTCGGACGGGCCACCAGCGCATCGCGTTACCTGAGTTCCTCTTCACGCCATTTGGCCGCAGCATTAGCCAAGCCGGATTAATCGATTTCACGGCCGAGCAAGTCCGTTACTTGACCTATGGCCGGGTGCTCGACACCGCACTTGCCACTAGTACTTTCGGGCATCAGCCGATGTATTCCACTCCGCAGGCATTCGCAAGTTTTCTCGCACGCCGCGAGGTGTCGGTTGCCTAATGCCAAGATAATCCCGATTCGTGGTGAGGAGCCAATTAGGCCGCGCCTCGTTGACGATCTTGAACCTGACCTGCTCGCCCGGCTCATGGAGTTCTGGGCATTCGTGCAGCGGCGTTTAGCTGGCGACTATTGCGTTGACGACCTCGGTTTTGATCCGGAGTTCAACGACAAAGTCTTGATGGCCATGATGCGCCCGCTTTATAAGTCATGGTTTCGAGTTGAGGCATCCGGCTTAGAGAATATCCCCGATACAACAGGCGCTTTAGTGGTGGCGAATCATTCTGGAGTTATCGCCTTAGATGCCGTGATGACCCAAGTTGCATTATTGGATGACCATCCATCACATCGCCATTTACGGATGCTCGGATCCGACCTGGTGTTTCAGAGTCCATTCCTTGGTGAGATTGCCCGAAAGGCGGGGCACACTTTGGCCTGCCATCCCGATGCTGAACGGCTATTACGCGACGGAGAAATCGTCGGGGTGTGGCCAGAGGGCTATAAAGGCATCGGCAAGCCGTTCGCCGAACGATACAAATTGCAGCGATTCGGCCGAGGTGGTTTTGTCGCGGCGGCGTTACGCACAAGGACCCCAATCGTCCCGACGGCAATCGTGGGGGCCGAAGAAACCTACCCGATGATTGCCAATGCGACCGTGGTCTCTCGCCTCCTTGGTTTGCCGTACTTTCCGATTACCCCGACCTTCCCATTACTCGGCCCCCTCGGTTTGATCCCACTTCCGAGCAAGTGGTTCATTCACTTCGGTGAGCCGATTCCCACCGATCAGTATCCAAAGAATGCCGCTGATGATCCGATGCTCGTTTTCAACCTGACCGATCAGGTTCGCGAGCAGATCCAGCAGACCCTTTACCGGTTGCTGATGCAACGGCAGTCGGTATTTGGTTAGTTGTAAGGCACTTAGCGTCGGCGCCGGCCGACCGCGTAACCGATAGTCAATCCCAAAGCGATGCCACCGAATGCTGAAAGGCCGGGCGCCGAATACTCCTTGATCTGGGCGCGGCGGCGGAAATCTCGGATTACCCAACTGTTGTCACGGGCATGGGCTCGAAGGGTCGAATCAGGGTTTACCGCGACCGGGTTTCCGACGGTGGAGAGCATGGGGATGTCGTTGGATGAATCGGAGTAGGCCGAGCAGGCACTTAGGTCGAGGCCTTCCCGGATGGCGAGGGCTCGGATTGCCTCAGCTTTTGCGAGACCGTGCAGGGGTGGACCGGTTAGGCGGCCGGTGTAGACACCGTCCTTGATCTCCGAAACCGTACCTAGGGCGCCGGTTAGTCCTAAACGTCTGGCGACCATGGTTGCTAACTCAACCGGGGTTGCGGTAACCAACCAAACCTGCTGCCCGGCGTCTAGGTGGGCTTGTGCGAGTGCGAGGGAGCCTGGGATGAGTTTGTTAACCATGCTCTCGTCGAAAATAGCTTCACCGAAGGCATTTAACTCGTTGACACTTCGCCCCTGCACGAATGAAAGCGCGGCTTCGGTAACCGACGCGATGTCCTCTAGGTCCTCAGAGCCGCTGACGACGAATTTCACTTGTTTGACGGCGAATCCGGCAATTTCTGGCATCGTGAAGTACTTGCGCTTAGCCAGACCGACGGCGAAGTGATAGACGCTGGCCCCCCGGATGATCGTGTTATCGAGATCAAAAAATGCGGCACTGTTCGCCTGCTCGTGCGGGCTGGCTGACTCGTTGCCCGCCTTCGCGGAGGCCTGACCGGCTTGGCGATATGCCGAAAGGACGTCGAGGTTGCCGCCTGCGGTCGTGGGTGCTGCAGGCTGATTCGATGCCGTCATAGGCTGAGCGTACCTAGGAGCATGGCTCCGGCACAGGCCCGCAGGAAGGAGTAGCGATGACCCAGAACGCCAATATCGCTGAATTTGTCCGAAACTCGGCCCGTAATTACCCAACCCAGACCGCGATTATCGACACTGATCGCGTATTGACATGGGCCGAACTCGATGCCCAGATCGATGCTTTCGCCTGCGGGTTGTTACAACGTGGGCTCCATGCTGGTGAGCGGGTAGCTGGACTTCTGGGTAACTCTGCCGATTTCGTCATCGCCTATTTTGGAATTCTGCGTGCTGGGTTAGTGGCCGTGCCACTTAATCCTGCCTACACAGCCCCGGAGATCGCGTTACTAATTGCCGATTCAGGTGCCCGACTTTTATTCGTTGATGAAGCGGCGGCGGCGACCGCAAATGCGGCAACGGCGTCACTCGCCGCATGTGAAGTTGTTGTGCTCGGCAGCAAACCCTGGGTTGAGATTTTCAGTACCGGCGCGCAGCGGGTGTTGGCCGAGCAAGCCACCTCTGCAGATGCGCTCGCATTGTTGCTATTTACTTCGGGCACCAGTGGGCGCCCGAAAGGGGCAATGCTCACTCACGGTGCGCTACGGGCAAATGTCGAGATGATCAAGTCACTGCAGTCCCCGCCCGCGGTGCAGCACAGTGACGTAGTGCTGCTGGTGCTGCCCATGTTCCATGTCTACGGGCTCAACGCGGCACTAGGTCTAGCGGCGTCTGCCGGTGCAACATGCGTTGTCCTTGATCGATTTGACCCCGCTGGCAGCCTTGAGGTCATCACCAAGCATGGGGTAACCACGGTTGCTGGGGCACCGGGGATGTATCAGGCTTGGTGCCAGGTTCCCGGGGCTCGGTCCGCCCTTATCGGTGTGCGGCTCTTCACCAGTGGGGGGTCGCCGCTGCCGCTGCGGGTTTTCGAAGACTTTGCTGCGGCGACGGGCAAGGAGATTTTTGAGGGCTACGGCATGACCGAGACGGCGCCGGTGGTTGCCACAACCTTGGTTTCAGGCGCTCCGAAACCAGGGTCGGTGGGCCGGCCATTGCCGGGGGTACAGGTGCGGTTGGTTTCTGATGAAGTTACCGACTTCGGGCTGGGTGCTGAAACTGGGCCCGATGCCGAAGAAGGCGACCCGGGTGAGATGTGGGTTAGAGGTGCATCTGTCTTCAGTGGGTACTGGCCCGATGGTGCCGGCGGACCCGACGAGAATGGGTGGTTCCGGTCGGGTGATATCGCCTTTTTTGATGCTGACGGGGATCTGCATATTGTCGACCGACGCCGGGAGGTGATTTTGGTAAACGGGTTCAACGTTTATCCACGCGAAATTGAGGTTGCAATCGAGACAATGGACGAAATTGCTGAAGTCGCCGTCATCGGGGTGCCAGATGATGTCACCGGGGAGTCCGTGACCGCACTCGTAGTAGCGGTGCCGGGGCGGGCCATCTCGGCTGCCGATGTTGCTGCCCATTGCGCCGAGCGGCTGGCACGCTTTAAGTGCCCGTCAGTGATCAGGGTCGTCGATGCACTCCCGCACTCAGCAACCGGCAAGGTAGCCAAGGGCCGGCTTCGTGAGGTTTATGGTGATGAGTGAGAAACGACCGGCGGCACGTAGCTGATGCTCACCCTCGTCGGAAAGCCGGGCTGCCACCTTTGTGATGAGGCCCGGGTGATCGTGGCCCAGGTCTGCGCGGAGACGGCCACCGACTGGGAGGAAGTCTCGGTCCTTGATGAGCTCGCCCTTTTTGACCTTTATTGGGAAAAAATCCCGGTGGTCCTCATTGCGGGAGTCGTTCATGACTACTGGCGGGTGGATCCGGACCGACTGCGTGCGGCCTTATCCCGATAATCGGACGTCAATGTCCGCTCAACTTTGTGAACTTGGGCACGAGTGCCTACCCTTAGGGCACCTCGCCGAAGCCGGTGGGGGCACCCAGCAGGAGCAACATGTCAATTCCCCTCGGCAAAGGCCGGCCCCGCGAGGCCGGACGTGGTATCCCCGATGCCACGGTAGCCCGGCTGCCGGTGTATCACCGGGTGTTGGTTTCCCTGAGCGCGGCCGGGGTGCAGACGGTCTCGTCCGAAGCCCTAGCCGCAAAATGTGGAGTGAGCTCCGCTAAATTTCGCAAGGATCTTTCCTATCTAGGCTCGTACGGGACCCGTGGTGTTGGCTATGACGTTTCCTACCTGACATATCACATCAGCCGGGAGTTGGGTTCCTCGCAACCTTGGGGTGTAGTAATCGTCGGCGTTGGAAACTTGGGCCGAGCGTTGATTTCTTATCGGGGCTTCACTTCACGCGGTTTCGCGATAGTCGGCCTTGTCGATAATCACCCCGATGTGGTGGGTGAGAGTCTGTCCGCGAGTGAACTTGCCTCGGCGGCGGACCTGACAATCCGGCCTCTGGTTGATCTCGAAGCCATCGTCGGCGACACGAAAGCCCAGATCGGCGTAATTGCCACGCCGGCGGATTGCGCACAAGGGGTATGCGACCGACTAGTGGCCGCCGGGATTCGCAGTATCTTGAATTTCGCGCCGGTGGTACTTGAAGTACCCGACGGGGTTGAGGTCCGCAAAGTAGATCTTGCTGTTGAGCTGCAGATCTTGGCATTCCACGAGCAACGCCGTGGCTATGAGCAGGAGGCGATCAACGCATGACCAAGCCGAAGAGTCCGGTAATACCAAATGAGCCAATTAGCACCAGCCCAGGAGAAACCGTGAATGCCACGACCAAGCCCCGCAAGAAGGTGAACTTGGGCTCGGTCGCGCTGGTTGCGGCAGGTCCGGGTGATCCCGAGTTGCTGACACTTCGCTCTGCGGCACTACTGCGTGATGCCGAAGTCGTCATTGTTGACGCGGACGCGATTGAGATTGCCAATGCCCACGTAAATCCAGGCGCCGAAATCACCATCGCACTGGACTCCGAAGGTGTCGCACTGGACCAAGCCGAACGGGCAAAGTTGATTATCAACGCCGCCCGCGAGGGCAAGCGCACCGTGCGGTTGATAGCTGGCGACCCGGTGGTTGATGGCACGTTGCTAAATGAGGCGGCGGCGCTGCGCAAAGCGAAGGTGCCTTTTGAGGTAGCCCCCGGTGTTAGTGAAGTCACCGGGATTCCGGCCTATGCCGGATTTGGATTAACCGGTGGCCGCACTCGGCAAATCCGAGTCGTCGATGCCAATGATGCGGACCTTGACTGGGCCGACCTTGTTAATCCCCGCATTACGCTGGTCGTGCTTAACGGAGCCGACAAAGTTGCCGAAATTGCGGCCATGCTGCTCCAGGCGGGCGCAGACCCGCAGACTCATATTGCAGTCACTCGGCGTGGCACCACCGTTGATCAACGCACCATCGCGGGTACTTTGGCTGAGATCGGGAATATCTCAAAGCTGATGAAACTATCCGGGGTAGGCATGGTGGTCGTTGGTGATGTGGTGGCACAGCGCGAGAAAATGGACTGGTTCGAGGTCAAGTCACTCTTTGGGTGGCGGGTATTGATCCCACGAACCCAAGACACCACGGGTTCGATCATGTCGATGCTGCGCGGGCATGGCGCGGTGCCGATGGAGGTACCAACCATTTCGGTCGAACCTCCGCGCACCCCGCAGCAAATTGACCGGGCAATTCACGGCTTGGTTTCGGGTCGCTACGAGTGGATTGGATTCACTTCGGTCAACGCGGTTCGGGCCATTCGCGAAAAGCTCGACGAGTACGGCCTAGATGCTCGGTCCTTCGCCGGCCTCAAGGTGGCCGCGGTTGGCGACAGCACCGTGGCCTCACTGATTGAATTTGGCGTCCGACCGGATCTAGTTCCGGTAGGCGATCAGTCGACCAGCGCCCTGCTGGAGGACTGGCCGATCTACGACTCATTGACCGACCCAATAAATCGGGTGTTCTTGCCACGCGCCGACATTGCAACCGACACTTTGGCGGCCGGTCTGGCTGAATTGGGCTGGGAGGTCGAAGACATCACCGCCTACCGCACGGTTCGGGCGGCCCCGCCGCCCGCCGAGGTGCGGGAGGCGATCAAGACAGGTGGATTCGACGCAGTGTTGTTCACCTCGAGCAGCACGGTGCGAAACCTGGTTGGCATCGCGGGCAAGCCCCACCACACCACCATCGTGGCGTGCATTGGCCCGCAGACCGCAAAGACGGCCCAGGAGCATGGCTTACGCGTTGACGTGCTTGCGGGCACCAGCACCTTGTACGGGTTGGTAGAGGCGGTCGCGGCCCACGGTGAAATTCTTCGTGAGGCAGCTCTTGAAGCTGGTGAGGGTAGTTGGCGCCCGAGCCGTCGTCGCACCGCCGCGCGCCGCAAGGTCACGTAACTTAGAGTGGCTCGCATGGGTGGCGATGATCGAACCGTTGTGCACCTGCTCCGCCATGGTGAGGTCTACAACCCAGAAGGCGTGTTGTACGGGCGACTCCCGGGCTATTTCCTCTCTGACCTAGGTCAAGTGATGGCAGAGCGCGCGGCAACGGCCTTGGCAAATCATGACGTCACCGCCGTTATCTCATCGCCAATGGAGCGGGCGCAGCAAACTGCGCAGCCAATTGCCGAAAAACATGGTCTGGTGACCCAGACCGACCCGCTGCTAATTGAGGCCGACAATATTTTCGAGGGGCAGCGGGTTAGCGTCGGCGATGGGGTGCTGAAGCAGCCCAAGACATGGCGCCATCTTTGGAATCCTTTTCGCCCGTCTTGGGGTGAGCCCTATGACGAGGTTGCTGCGCGCATGACCGCGGCGGTGCACGCGGCCCGTGATCAAGCCCGCGGCCACGAGGCCGTCTTGGTCAGCCACCAACTACCTATTTGGGTTGCGCGGTTGCGCGCCGAAGACCGCCGACTTTGGCACGATCCGCGCAGTCGACAGTGCTCACTCGCCTCACTTACCTCCTTGGCCTACGAAGGTGACGATCTAGTTGCGATTACCTATACCGAGCCATCGCGGGACCTTCTGGCCAAGGCCAGCAAGATCGCCGGCGCATAAGCACCACGATGCACCGTTCCGCTCGCCGATTAACCCCGGTGCTCCTCGCTAGTGCCGCAGTGTTTTCGCTTGCAGCCTGCGGTGGCAGTGATTCGGCTGCACCGGCGGGAGTCGATGCCGGTTATGTGGCCGGTGACGGCTCGATCGTGGTGCTCCCTGATGACGAGCGGGCACCGGCACCTTTCCTTGTCGGCACCACCCTCACGGGTGACAGCTTTGATCTAGCGCAGGCTCAAGGTGATGTTGTGGTAATCAATGTGTGGGCCTCTTGGTGCGCACCTTGTCGGGCTGAGGCCCCAGATCTCGAAGCCGCGTGGGCTAGGTTCGCCGGTGCTGATGTGCAGTTCGTTGGGCTCAACACGCGAGATTCACCTAGTTCGGCAGCGGGCTTCGTCAATCGCTTCAAAATCACTTATCCGAGCATCGTCGACACCGATGGACAATTGCAGTTGCTCTTCCGCGACACGCTGCCCCCCCAAGCCATCCCGTCCACTCTGATCGTGGACAGGAAGGGCCGAGTGGCTGCGCGCGCGCTGGGCACGGTCAGCGAGTCATCCTTGCGGGCGATAATTGAGCCACTGTTAGCCGAGCAACCATGATCGGTGATTTAGTAACAAGCGGATCACTGCTTCTCGCCTTCCCGGTGGCCTTCGCTGCTGGACTTATTGCCTTTCTGAGCCCATGTGTACTTCCGTTAGCTCCCGGATATGTGTCATATATGACGGGCCTGACGGGGGCGGAACTCGGCTCTGGGCGCAAAAGTCGAATGTTGCTGGGCAGCGTGCTCTTCGTGCTCGGTTTCAGTGTGGTTTTCGTCTCCTTCGGGGCTTTCTTCGGTGGTGTTGGTGCGGTCCTGCTGCAATATCAAGATGTCATCACTAGGGGGCTGGGGGTTCTAGTGATCATCATGGGGCTGGCGTTTATGGGCTTGATCCCAGGAATGCAGCGCGAATGGCGGATTCACCGCCTGCCGACCTGGGGTGTTGCGGGAGCGCCGCTCCTGGGCGTGCTGTTCGGCTTGGGTTGGACACCTTGTATCGGGCCAACCTTGGCGGCCGTGCAAACCCTCGCCTTCACCGAGGCCAGTGCCCTGCGCGGCGCACTGCTGTCCTTTGTCTATTGCCTAGGTCTTGGACTGCCATTTGTCTTACTTGCGGTGTTGTTCAGTCGTACCGCGCGGGCGCTGACATTTGTTAAATCGCACTACCTGTTGGTCATGCGCATTGGCGGGGCGATGTTGGTAATTGTCGGGGTGCTGTTAGTCACCGGCATCTGGACCGATGTCACAATCTGGATGCGCACATCAATTCCAGCATTTGAGACGGCTCTCTAAATGATTAATGAGGCACCGATTCTGCCGCCGATGGGTACCCTGGGGTTCCTGAGATTCGCTTGGCGGCAATTGACGAGCATGAAGACCGCCTTGATTCTGCTTTTCCTGCTAGCCGTCGCCAGTGTTCCGGGGTCGATATTTCCACAGCGCGGCAATAATCCGCTGCGGGTAAATGAGTGGATTGCCGAGAGCCCAACTTTTGGGCCGATTTTCGATACCCTCGGTTTCTTTGACGTCTATTCCTCGCCCTGGTTCGCCGCGGTGTACCTACTTCTTTTTCTCTCGTTGATCGGGTGCGTGGTGCCACGGACGCAGGTGCACTGGCGGGCGATGTTGGCTCCGCCTCCGCCGGTACCTCGTAACCTCTTGCGCCTGCCGCAGTCATTGGAGTTTGAAGTCGGTGCGCCAGCCAATGTGGTGCTGGAGCGGGCAAATACATATTTCACAAGTCGACGCTGGCGATTGGTGCTTACTGAGACGTCAATTGCGGCAGAAAAGGGCTTCCTGCGCGAGACTGGAAACCTGCTCTTTCACTTCTCCCTCATCTTGATCCTGGTTGGTGTTGCCGTTGGCGGGTTATTCGGCTGGAAAGGCAATGTCATTGTTCGGGAGGGGCAGGGGTTCGCCAACACCCTGACCCAGTACGACGCCTGGGGTGGCGGGCGATTCACCGGGGCAGCGCGGTTGTCGCCGTTCTCTTTCACCCTCGATGAATTCAACGTTGACTTCGAGCGCGGCGTCGCGCAGCGAGGGTCGCCAAGTCTCTTCGAAGCCGATGTCACCTACCGGAGGTCACCGGGCGCTGTTGCCGAAACGACCCGGGTCGAAGTCAATTCACCACTTGCGATTGACGGTGCCAAAGTGTTTCTGGTTGGTCATGGTTACGCACCTCACATTGTGGTGCGTGACGCCAATGGGGTGGTCAGCTTTGACGACTCGGTGGTGTTCTTGCCGCAGGACGGAAACTTCACCTCTACCGGGGTGGTGAAGATTCCAGACTCGGACCCGCAATTGGGGTTCCAAGGAATTTTCGTACCAACCGCACCAGCGAATAACTTACGGGGGCCGGTTTCGACTTTTCCGGGTCCAGATGATCCGACTGTCTTCCTTTCGGCCTGGCGTGGCGACATGGGCCTAGATGCTGGCGCACCGCAGAGTGTGTACCGACTCGAGACCGCGGCCATGGAGCAGATCGGCATCGCTGCCCTGCGCCCGGGGCAGACCTGGGCGCTCCCGGATGGTTCAGGCTCAATTGAACTAACCGGTTTTGAGCGGTGGGCGTCATTTCAGATTGCCTTCGATCCGGGTAAGGAGATTGCACTGGCCGGAGCAATTCTTGCGATGACCGGATTGATGTTGTCGTTGTTCATTCGCAGGCGTCGGGTCTGGCTAAGTGTTGCGTCAATTTCCCAAGGGGTTACGGTGGTGCAATTAGCGGGGTTGGCACGCATTGAATCAGCGGACCTGCCTGGTGAACTACAGTTAATTCGCGCTGCCGTTAGTGATTTACCGGACATCGTGTCGGAAAAAACAGCAACCGATGTGTAAGGAGCAGATGTGAGCGCGACGGCGTTGGCGGGTGCCAGCAACGCGGCGGTTTACGCCTCAATGTTGACTCTAACCCTGGCAATGGTTGCGTTCGCGATCTCATTTGCCTCCGGTCGGCGCCGATCCGGGCTGACCCAATCGCAGGTACCCGTAGTAGCCGCTGTCGGAAGTACCGCGGTGTTGACTAAGCCGACGCTCGATGCTCCGACCGAGGACGACGCCGGTCGAAAATCTGCCAATATCGGGATGTCCTTCACCTGGCTGGGATTTGTCTTACTACTGGTTGGGGTGGTGCTCCGCGGCGTCTGGGCGGGCCGAGTGCCGTGGGGCAATATGTACGAGTTCTCAATAAGTGCTGCCGTAGGCATACTCGGCGCCTTCTTGATCGTCTCCCTGCGCCGCGACGTGCGCTGGCTCGGGCTCTTCATTGTGATCCCGACTTTGCTGACCCTTGGCTTAGCGGTGACCGTGCTCTACACCGAGGCTGCGCAGTTGGTGCCCGCGCTTAAGTCTTATTGGCTGGTGATACACGTTGCCGCCGCCATCATCTGCGCCGGCGCCTTCACGCTGGCTGCCGCGACGGCCAGCTTGTCCTTGGTGCAAGCCCGCGCCGAGCGCCGCGGCAAGGTCGGAGTAGTGAAGGTGCCGTCGGCCGAGAAACTTCGAACCTTGACGTACCGAATACTTGCTTTCGCATTCCCGTTGTGGACTTTCGCGGTCGTCGCGGGGGCAATTTGGGCCGAAAACGCCTGGGGCCGCTACTGGGGCTGGGACCCGAAGGAGACCTGGGCTTTTATCACTTGGGTTATCTTTGCCGCATACCTGCACGCACGTTCAACAGTTGGCTGGCGCGGGGATCGAGCCTCGTGGGTTGCCATTGCGGGCTGGGCAGCCTTCATAATCAATTACTTCGGGGTAAACATCTTTGTCAACAGCCTGCATTCATATTCCGGGGTTTAGCCGCCCCGGCACCACTTAGACCTCGCCGCGGCGCTCTCGCATGCGCCGGCGCCACGCCTCTTCGTCCAAGCCTTTTAGGAACTTGGGGTCATCATCGGGAGCCATGGGCCCCCGACGTCTAAAAACCCCGCCATTTGTGGGGCGCGGTCGACCTAGGAAAAACCAGAGGAGCCCGCCGATGATCGGGATGATGACGACCAGCGCCAGCCAGAGCAACTTTGGCAGCGTGCGGGCCTCTTGGCGGGGGGTGCGTAAGACGTCGATGATGAATGAGATGTACAGCGCGACGAGAACCAGGACCCCCAGGACTCGCAGCATGTGAACACCTCCGTAATCGAGAAAATCAAGCCAGTTGCTTTGTGGTGCCGACACAATAACGCGTACCGCCCCCGCCAGCGAACCGCGGCTTCGCGTTAGCTGCACCGGGGGCCGTACGCTGGGGTGGTGAAATCCTCCGGGTGGGCAATTATTCGCTTCACCGTGCTGCGTGTGCTGCTGTTTGGCGGTATTTGGCTGCTACTTCAATTGACAACCCCGCTCCGTGGCCTAATTGCGGCTGTTGTTGCGCTCTTGGTCTCTGGGGTAATCAGCACCGTGGTGCTGAATCGGCAGCGGGCCGCGATGGGGGTTTCCCTAGCTGGTTTCTTCGGGCGGATAAATGCTCGAATTGATGCATCTTCTCGCGCCGAGGACGAGGCTGACGATCTGGAGCGCTCAGGAAAGGGCGAGCAAGAAGCCCAAGCCGAGTCCGTAGATAAGAACGAGTAGACCCGTTTGCTTTAGTGCTGGGATGAGTTCAGGGCCGGTCGCCCCGCCAAGGATGAGGCGAATCGGGGCAATTATGAGAAGGACCAGGGCGAACAGAACCAGCCACGAAACGATCGCAGCAACGATGATCGTGGTGAGCGCTGCCGCGATGATGCAGGCGACATAGAGCCAGCGGGTGCGCATATCGCCAAGGCGAACCGCGAGCGTGTACTTGCCAACTAGTTGATCGCTGGGTAGATCGCGCAAGTTATTAGTCACAAGCACCGCACAGGCGAGTGCACCAACCCCGACGGAGGCAATCACGGCGGCGAGGGTAACGGTGTCAGATTGCACGTAAAACGTGCCTACAACGGGCACGATCCCAAAGAAGATGAGTACGAAGATTTCACCGAGTCCGTGGTACCCGTATGGATGCGGGCCGCCGGTGTACAGCCACGCTGCGGCTACGCAGGCCACGCCAACAAGAAGCAACCACCAAGCTTGGGTGGCAACCACCAGTGCGAGACCGGCTATGCAGGCAACACCAAAAGCGCTGAAAGCGGCTAGGCGAACAACAGGTGGGCGCGCTAGTTCCTGGCCGACAAGTCGCACCGGCCCGATGCGCTTATTGTCAGTGCCGCGAATACCGTCGCTGTAGTCGTTCGCGAAGTTGACTCCGACCTGCAGCGCTAAAGCGACAACGAGCGCAAGGACGGCCCGGCCAGTTTGCAAGGAGTCAGCATTTATCGCCAGACCGGTGCCGACGGCAACCGGTGCCACGGCCGCCGGCAAGGTGCGCGGACGTGATCCCGCAACCCATTGACTTAAAGTTGCCATGGCAGCCTTCCGGATTGGCTAGCGATTTCGCTAAGTGTTGCGCGATCGACTTTGCCATTGGGTAGCAGTGGCAACTCAGGTAGGTCAAGAACGTGACAAGGTACCGCTGCGCTCCCAAGTTGTTGTCGCACGGACGCCTTGATGACAGTTTCGAGGGTTGGGCCAATGGCGCTCTCGACCGCGGCCACCAGTGCCGACTGGCTATCGGGTCCGATGACCGTGATTACCGAAACAGCCTCCACTTCGGGGATTTCGCCTATCACCTGCTCCACGGCAAGCACTGAGACATTAACCCCATTGATTATCGTCACGTCGTCAGCGCGACCGAGGATCGTGACGAAACCGGCGCCATCGACACTGCCCAGATCACTTGTGATAAATCCGGCCGAGGTGAAGGCGGTACGTGATAGTTCCGGGGCGAGCCGGTAACCCGCGGCCAGCATTGGTCCATTAATTATCAAGGTGCCGGCGGGGTCAGTCGGCCCGTGCACTTGCACCCCGGGCAGGGGCAGGCCGTCGAAGACGCAGCCACCTGAGGTCTCGGTCATGCCATATGAGGCGACGACTTTCACACCTTGTTCTTCGGCGAGCACCCTGGTCCGGTTGGCAAGTGGCCCAGCCCCGACTAAAACCAGGGCGCAGGCTTGCAATGCGGCAACGCCGATGTCGTCGGCAAGGAGGCGGCGAAGTTGGGAGGCGACAAGGGAAACATGAATCGGGGCACCACTGGCACGTTCGACGGCATCGGCAAAAACCGTCGAGGTGAACGGACTAGCACCGCCAAGGCTTGCCACCGCGATCGGCTCGCGCCCGCTGGCGATGGCGCGCACTGCGACATTGAAGCCGCCCATTGAATGCAGCGGTAACGCCGCGATCCACTGGGCGTTTGCGCCATTAACCACTTGATCAAGTGCGGTGAGACCGGCCGCGGTTAGTAGCACCCCTTTTGGCTGCCCCATCGAACCGGATGTTGCGAGCACCGCTGCGACATCCTCGGCTTCCAAGGGTTTGCCGGCGTCATCTGGGCAGGTGGCGGCGCGTAGCCGCTCCAGGTATGCCGCTGAGATCGTCGGACCGGTAACGGGCAGTGGCACGATCGCTGGGCCGGCACCGGTAATTGCTTGGCGCAGTGGGCCCAGTAGTGCCATCAGACCTTCGGGGCCAGGTGGCACGGGAACCGAAATTAGTGGACGCATCGATCCGAGCGTAGGACGTCGCGATAGCGTTCCCGACATGGATACCCGCACCCGATACGTTTTGCCGCCGGTGGTGCCCGAGGGTTCACCGGCTATGACAGACCCGGCTTATTCGTCGATCACCCCAAGTGGCCAATGGGAGCAGGTAGGGGAGTACCGCGACATTCGCCTCGAGGTGTCAACCGGCGCTGACGTAGGGATCGCCAAGATCACGATCAATAGACCCGAGAAGCGCAATGCATTTCGTCCTCCCACCCTATTTGAGCTAAGTGACGCACTGAATTATGCGCGCGATGACGACGCTATCGGCGTCATCATCTTGACCGGGCAAGGTGACTGGGCATTTTGCTCCGGTGGTGACCAAGTCATTCGCGGCAATGACGGTTACCTCGGTGACGATGAAGTCGCGAAACGTGGGGTTGGCCGACTAAATGTTCTTGATCTCCAGGTCCAGATTCGCCGCACTCCGAAACCGGTTATTGCGATGGTGGCGGGTTACGCCATCGGTGGTGGGCACGTACTGCATGTCGTATGTGATTTGACCATCGCCGCGGACAATGCGCGATTTGGCCAGACCGGTCCCAAGGTTGGGTCCTTTGATGGCGGCTACGGCTCCGGGCTGCTCGCAGCCACCATCGGGCAAAAGCGCTCGCGCGAAGTCTGGTACACCTGCCGCCAATACGGCGCGGAGCAGGCGTATGACTGGGGGCTTGTCAACTCGGTGGTACCTATTGCCGACCTCGAGATTGAGACGGTGGCGTGGTCCCGGCAGATGCTCGATATGTCTCCGCTCGCCCTGCGGATGCTGAAGGCATCGCATAACGCCGCCGATGATGGCCTTGCCGGGGTTCAGCAACTTGCCGGCGATGCGACCTTGTTGTTCTACATGACAGCGGAGGCCCAAGAGGGGCGCGATGCCTATAAGGAAAAGCGCGCGCCGGACTTTCGTCAGTTCCCTAAGCGCCCTTGATTTCACATGCCCGATAAGCAATTGCAGGCGTTGCTTGAAACGGCGGTGGTATTCGGGTTGCCCATGAACCGTGCCTTTCGCGGCATCACGATGCGCGAAGGTATTTTGATCAAGGGACCATCGGGGTGGGGTGAATTCGCGCCATTTGATGATTACCCCGACGTCGCGGCCGCGCGCTGGTTGGATTGCGCGATCGAATCGGCATTCGGTTCCTGGCCGGCGGCGAAGTGCGACACGGTCGCGGTCAACGCGATCATCCCAGCCGTGAGTTCACCTGAGGCTGCTGCATTGACGCGATCAGCGGTGCTAGATAACGGCTGCCAGTGCATCAAGGTCAAGGTTGGGGGCACGCTGGCAGATGACGAAGCTCGAGTTGCCGCCGTGCGCGATGTCCTGGATACCGCATTGGGTCGTGGAGTCGGATCGATACGCATTGATGCCAATGCCAAGTGGTCGGTAAGTGAAGCCGTCAAGGCACTGCGCCGCCTCGGTGAATACGGGCTCGAATATGTCGAGCAGCCGTGTGCGGGACTTGACGACATTCGCCAACTTCGCGGTCAAGTCGGCGTGCCGATTGCGATTGATGAAGCCATCAGGGGCGCCGCTAATCCCGAAGACCTCGACCTGCGTGGGGTTGCAGATTTCGCCATCATCAAAGTTGCGCCACTAGGTGGGGTGGCGACCTGTCTTCGGTTAGTAGAGAAACTCGATATGCCGGTTGTCATCAGCGGATCATTGGATTCATCCGTTGGCCTTGGGCCTTCGACCGCCTTGGCCGGAGCACTTGGAACAACATCGGCTTGTGGCCTTGGCACCGGGACCTTGCTTGCCGGTGATGTCGTGGAGAACTCGACCGTCCCGGTCGGCGGCGTGATCAAAGTTGAGCGGCTGGCCCCCGAGCTTGGTGCACTGATGCAGGCCAGTGATCGGGTTTCCATGGAGCGGGGTATTTGGTGGCGGGCCCGGTTAGCTGCGGCCTGGCATGCCGGTGCCGGCAAGCGCTCAGGGTCCCTGATCGGCAGTTCTTGACCGGTGCCCGGCTCATGGCACTTGGCATGAAAGGCTGGGCCCGTGAATGCATCGACGGTACAAGCGCGAGTACTTGTCGATGAGTTGACCAGATGTGGCATCACTGATTTTGTACTTGCACCCGGCTCGCGCTCCGCGCCGCTCGCGTTGGCGCTGGCAGCCGCCGAGCAACGCGGTGAGATTGTCTTGCATGTACGCCTTGATGAGCGCAGCGCGGGCTATCTAGCCCTCGGCCTGGGAAAGGTTTCGGGGGTGCCGGCGGCAGTCGTTACTACGTCAGGTACAGCGGCGGTGAACCTGCACCCGGCAATTGTCGAGGCGGACGAGTCCAATATCCCCCTGATCGTCTTGACGGCCGACCGGCCGCCGGCCCTGCGCGGAGTAGGCGCCAATCAAAGTATTGAGCAGACTCAAATCTTCGGTAGTGCGGTACGGCTGGCGGTGGATCTGGCGGTTGCATCAGAATCGGCGCCCGATATTCGCTACTGGCGGTCGACGGTTTCGCGAGTGGTAGCCGCTGCAACTGATGCTTGGCGGCCGGGTCCGGTGCACGTGAATATCCCATTCGCCGACCCCCTAGTGCCCGATGCCTTAGACGATGACGCACCGGCGACGGCATTAGGTGGGCGAAATGATGGCCGTCCAGATGGTCGGCCTTGGACGGCTGATGCCAGGTATGTAGCCGGCTTGAGCACACCCATTGACGATGTCCTGGGTGTCATCTTGGAAAGCAATCAGGTACCTGCGCGCGGAATCATCTTTGTTGGTGATCACTCCGATCCTGAAACCATGAGTTTGGTGGACGACCTAGGCGATGCACTTGGCTGGCCGATAATTGGGGAGCCAAGCGGCAACGTTTCGGACTGCGACACATCACTTACCCACGGTGCCTTGATCGTGGCAGACGCGGACTTCGCGGCGGCGCATGCACCTGACATGGTCGTAACTGTTGGTCGAGTCGGCTTAAGCCGTGCGGTTCTACGGATGATTGCTAGTGCGCCGTTGCACATCGCAGTTGATGCGCAGTCGCAGTGGAGCGACCCAACTCGATCCGCGGACATCGTTATTGCAGGTGTGCCGTTACCACCGGAGGAAGCAGAGATCGACCCGAAGTGGTTGGAAGCTTGGCAGGGGGCCGATGTCCTTGCGGCCGCAGCTGTCGAAACTGTTTTGGCTGCCTCCGGGGATCAGTTGACCGGTATGCAGGTGGCCCGCATGACATGTAGTGCCGTGCCGGCGGGGGGCATGTTATTCCTTGGGGCCTCGTCGCAGGTGCGTCATGTTTTCAACCTGGCGTCCACCTTCGTTAGTGAAGCGATAGTCATGGGTAATCGCGGTACTTCAGGTATCGATGGGGCTATCTCGACAGCCTGGGGCGCGGCATTAGCTATGCAGCGCGGTGATGAAGTAGCTGATCCAACCTGGGCAATAGCCTTGGTCGGAGATCAGACTTTCTTATACGACAGTAACGCCTTGCTGGTACCCGCGACTGAGTCACGACCGAACTTGGTGATTGTGGTGGCGGACAACGACGGTGGTGGAATCTTCTCGCAGCTGGAACAAGGTGAACCACGCTTCGCAGACTCATTTGATCGAGTATTCGCGGTGCCGTTAGGGGCAGATGTCGGAGCCATCGCATCGGCCCTGCAGGTGCCAACCCAGGTAGTGCGCACCGCTGCGGACCTTGATGGAGCCTTGGCCAGTGCGATCGCGGCCGGGGGAGTGCAGGTGGTCGTTGCTCGTACCTGCTCGCGAATCGATGAGGCCGGTACGTGGCAAGCGCTGCGCGATGCAGTGCATGCGGCTTTGGGTTCTGCGTAGTCATGGATAAACGCGAGCGCACGCTGACTTCGGCAGCGATAGCACTTCGCGAGGTCATTGCAACATTGCCGTTCCCGCCCGTCGCTAGAGCAATTCAAGAGCAGGCCTTAGACCCCAGCATCCCGGCCATGCAAGCTTTGATGCAAGCTGCCCGCGAGGTGTTCGGTACCCCGGCAGCCGCTTGGGATGCAAGTGAATTGCAGGCTATTTCGTTAGCCGAATTTGATTCTCGGCTAAGTGAGGAGGTGCGCGGGCGGCTTGAGCAGCGCTGGAGTGCGGTTCGCGAGGTCGTGCGCCAACTACGTGGCGCCGGAGCCGTGGATATTGCCGTTGATGATGACGCGGCGGCGCTTCATGTTCTGGCGGTAGGACTTGGCCTAGCAATGCTTGAGCCACTGGCCCCCGCGGTTCGTGATCCGCGAAGCTGGGTGGCACTCACTGCTCGCCTGCTTGAGTCACTTGCAGCAGCGGATCCAAAGCTCGTTCTTGCGGCCGACCACTCAAGAAGTTGGCGCGCTCGCGTGGCTATTTCGCACAACCCGGCGGCTCTGGCGAAGTTACTTCGGGTGTTGTCTTTGTTGCAGGTGCGGGTGGTAAGCATCAGTACCGCGCCGCTGGCAGGAGAGGGTCAGCTGGTCGACCTAATTTTGCACGCCCCTACAGCGCTCGATGGGCCAACTATCGAACAGGCGATGACGGCTGTCGGCTCTTCGGTGATTGTGGCTCGTGGGCTGCCGGACGACTCTGGCGATATTGCAACTCGGGTTCTGCAGATGAGCGCGGACCTGGCCCAGCATCCAGGTGCGGCGCCACAGGCGGCGGCCGACCTCGTACTGGCTGACTCTTGGGAGGTCTCGAAGGCTGTTGAAGGTTCGGATACTTCAGCCCATGTACTTCGCTTGCAGTGGACCCTTGAGCACCATGTCATCTTGCGCCGTGCGCGTGCGCCATTTACGCATACCGAGCACAACCGCGCCTCGGCCTTACTTGCCCTGGTGGCGGCATTGGCTGAAGTCACTAACGAGGGTTATGGCTGGTTTGAAAGTTTGCCAAATGGTGCCGACATCTCTATTAGGTTGGGGCGCCCCGAGGACGTAGATGAAGTCGCTGCGATGCACGCGCGTTGCTCGCAGGAGTCTATTTACCAAAGGTACTTCACGCCGATGAATCACTGGCGCGAAGAAAACCTGCGGCGAATCTCCGGGGGCCACCGTGGTGCAACTTTAGTTGCCACATCGGATTCGGGTTCTGTTATCGCACTCGGGAATGTGTTCCCGATTGGCCCTGACAGCACTAGCAAAGCCGAATTGGCAGTAATCGTCGATGATGGTTGGCATCACTTGGGTATTGGGCACTTGATGATTGACCACCTGATGGAGATTGCTCGCACCTTGTCCTTTGAAGAGGTGACTGCATTCGTCTTGGCAGACAACAAGGTGATGTTGAAGTTACTCGCAGGTACAAAACTCACCTGGGTGAAGTCGCCAGCCGCTGAACTAGGTGCGGCTGTCGTTTCAATGTCGGTGCGAATCTAACCTTCAGAAAGTTTCCAGGGCATCCCGGATCGGCACCAATTTCGCGGCGGCTTCGGCAAGCTCAGTCTCTGGATGTGAGCCGGCGACAATTCCGCAGCCGGCGAAGGCTCGCACGGTATTAGTCTCGGAGTCGACTTCAGCGCAGCGCAAGGCGATACCGAACTCACCGTCACCTTGGGCATCAAACCACCCAACCGGTCCGGCGTATCGGCCCCGATCCATGCCTTCTAGTTCGCGGATGACTCCCATTGCGCGCTCAGTCGGGGTTCCGCAGACTGCCGCTGTTGGATGCAGTGACGCAGCGAGTGCCAGCACCGATGCGGCATCTGCTAGTCGGCCGGTGATGTCGGTTGCCAAGTGCTGCACATTTGCGAGAGCCAGTACATGTGGGCGCTCGGGCACGGTTAGGTCTGTGCAGTGGGCGGCAAGGGCACGCGCAACCGAATGCACGGCGTATTCATGCTCTTCCAGGTCCTTGCCGCTGCCGAGGAGCGCGGAGGCAAGGCCAGCGTCGGCAGCAGCGTCACCTTGGCGACGTACGGTGCCGGCAAGGACTCGACTGGTCACTAGGTCGCCGGTTCGACGCACTAGTAGCTCTGGAGTGGCACCGATTAGCCCGGCGACACTAAAAGTCCAACAGGACGGGTATTTCTCCGCGAGGTTGAGGAGCAGGTGCCGTGGGTCAAGTGCTCCATCGACGTGCGCGACGACGTCACGCGCGAGGACAACTTTGTCGAGTTCGCCGGATTTAATGCGGCCGATGGCCTCGGCCACCGCACCTTGCCAATCCGGTGCCGTCAGTGAGCCTTCGGCCCACCGCACCGCTGCGGGCTTCGATGGCACCGACACCGGCCGCACTGCTTTACGTGGATCGCTGTCCGGGTCGACAACGGTTACCCAAGCTTGGCCGCCGCGGCGACCAAGGATGAATTTTGGGACGGTGATGATCGAAGTTCCGGGGTTCGGGTCGAAGGCAAATGAGGCAAAAGCCACCGGCCCGGTGCCCGGTATGTCGACGGTGTCGTCCACCTCTTTATCGGCGCACCACTTTGACCACCAGCGCTGGGCACGGCTAAAGCGTTCGGGCCCGCTAACTTCCAACTGCGCCGCAACTCCCCAGCCGACTAGGCCTTCACCGGCGCGGACCCAGGCCACCGGGTCGTCAATTGGCAGGCGTGCCAGGAGGTGTTCCGGGTCAGTTATCGGTCGGGTACGCACGATGATCCGCGCGGTATTTGGCGTCGGGTCCAGCCGTGACATTGATTCGCTGGACACATGATCACCTTAGATGCTTGCGGCTACCCGCGCAGATCTGGTGTCTGAAAGGATGTCGCTGTGACGCGAGCTGATTTGACAAAGTCCCCGACCGATGTCGCCGCCATGTTTGACGGGGTCGCCAAGCGCTACGACCGCACCAATGATGTGCTCGCACTGGGGCAAACCCGGCGCTGGCGCAAGGCGGTGGTGGCCGCGGTGGCGCCACTTGCAGGTGAGCAGATATTGGACCTAGCAGCCGGCACCGGGACCTCAAGTTTGCCCTTCGCCCAGGCGGGCGCCGACGTCTTCCCGACCGATTTCTCCCTCGGCATGCTCCAGGTGGGCCGCCAGCGGCTGCCGCAATTGCCCTTTGTGGCCGGCGATGGGTTAGCCCTGCCCTATCGTGACGGCGCATTTGATGCCGCCACCATTTCCTTTGGGCTGCGAAATCTGGCGGATCTAGTTGCCGGCCTGGCTGAACTACGTCGCGTGGTGCGCCCTGGTGGCAGGTTGGTTATCTGCGAGTTCTCGCACCCAACTTGGCACCCATTTCGCACCGTCTATACCGAGTATCTGATGAAAGCCCTGCCGGCTGTTGCGAACCGGGTCGCCAGCAACCCGGAGGCGTACGTTTATTTAGCCGAGTCAATTCGGGCATGGCCAGATCAACAGGAGCTGGCTGCGAGGCTGCAGGAGGCGCGGTGGGGTCAGGTGCGCTGGCGCAACTTGTCCGGGGGGATCGTGGCCTTGCACCGGGCGGTCAACCCGGGGCCGGATGCCACTGCATGAGCCTGCTAGCGGGCACTATGCTTAGCGCGGTCGTGAAGAAGTTCACAAGCGCGCAAAGTGGACGACGAATACGGCCCAGCATGAGGATCCGGGACACAAAACCAATCGGCACCTGCAAGGAGTGATTGAGCAGCGGTGAACGTGTACACGCCGATTCTGGTTCTCGGGATTCTTGCATTCGCCTTTGCCGTTTTTTCTGTCGCTGCAGCAACATTTACCGGCCCAAAGCGATACAACAGGGCCAAATACGACGCGTACGAATGTGGTATCGAGCCGACACCACAACCGGTGGGTGGTGGTCGATTCCCGGTGAAGTACTACCTCACCGCGATGTTGTTCATCGTGTTCGACATTGAAATAGTCTTTCTGTATCCGTGGGCAGTGGCATTCGATCGACTTGCGATTTTTGGCCTAATTGAAATGCTGGTGTTCATCATCACTGTGCTAGTGGTGTACGCCTACGTGTGGCGTCGACGCGGACTTGAGTGGGACTGACGGGAAAATCATGGGACTAGAAGAAGCATTGCCATCCGGTGTCTTGTTGACAACCGTTGAAAAAGTGGCCGGCTACGCGCGTAAGGGCTCACTTTGGCCGGCCACCTTTGGTTTGGCATGTTGCGCCATTGAGATGATGGCAAGTGGTGGCGCGCGGTATGACCTAGCCCGTTTTGGCATGGAGGTGTTCCGGGCCTCACCACGTCAAGCCGATCTGATGATCGTTGCCGGCCGCGTCAGCCAAAAGATGGCGCCGGTGCTTCGACAGGTTTATGACCAAATGCCCGGCCCGAAGTGGGTTCTGGCTATGGGCGTTTGCGCATCAAGCGGTGGAATGTTCAACAATTACGCAATCGTTCAAGGTGTCGACCACGTAGTACCGGTAGACATCTACCTGCCGGGTTGCCCACCGCGTCCGGAGATGTTGATCGATGCGATTTTGAAGCTGCACGACCAAATCCAAGACACCAAGCTCGGGGTGAACCGCAAGGCCGAGATCCGCGCCCTTGAGTCAGCGGCGCTTACGGCGCCGGCGACTTTGGAGATGAAGGGGCTGCTTAGGTGACAAGCGACCAGCTCCCGGTGGTACCCGACGGGGTTTCGCAAATTGACATCATTGACGTCCAGCACGGGGCATTTGGCATTAACGGTTCCGGCGACACCAGTGGTTTTGGTGGGCTGATCGACCCTCGGGTGCTCCCGGAGGCGAGCTTGCCGCCCTACGGCGGCTGGTTTGACGACCTAGCTGAAGAACTCGAGCTGTCACTGAGCGCCCGGGGTATTCCGATGCCGAGTGCGGTCGAAAAAGTCGTGGTTGATCGCGGTGAAATCACCTTCTTCGTCAGTCGAGAGCATCTCATTGGTTTTGCCACGGCCCTTCGCGATGAGCCCGGACTACGGTTCGAGTTCTGCAGCGGGGTGAGCGGGGTGCACTATCCAAATGACATCGGACGCGAACTCCATGCCGTGTATCACTTTTTGTCAATTACCTACAACCGTCGCATTCGCGTTGAGGTGGCGGCTCCGGATCTCGACCCGCACATCCCGTCGTTGGTGGCGCTGTACCCCACCAATGATTGGCATGAGCGCGAGACCTGGGATTTCTTCGGGATTATCTTTGACGGGCACCCGTTCTTGACTCGGATAGAAATGCCCGATGACTGGCCGGGTCACCCTCAGCGCAAGGACTACCCACTTGGTGGGATCCCGGTGGAATACAAAGGTGCGACCATCCCGCCGCCGGATCAGCGGAGGGCGTACAACTGATGACAACCGATCACCTGAGCGATCCTTACGCCAGCTCATATGAATCAGGCGATGAGACCATCTACAACGTTTCCGGCGGCGACTGGGACACCATCACGGCTGCGCCCGATGGCGAGAAAGAGCGCATCGTCGTAAACATGGGCCCGCAGCACCCCTCAACCCACGGCGTGCTTCGACTCATAGTTGAACTTGATGGCGAGACCGTAACCCAGGCCAGATGTGGCATCGGATACCTGCACACCGGTATCGAGAAGAACATGGAGTTCCGCTCCTGGGTTCAAGGTGTAACTTTTGTCACCCGAATGGATTACCTGGCACCGTTCTTCAATGAGACGGTTTACTGCCTCGCGGTCGAGAAACTTCTCGGCGTCACGGATCAAATTCCTGAACGTGCCAGTGCGATTCGGGTACTGATGATGGAGTTGAACCGGATCTCATCGCACCTGGTGGCGCTGGCAACCGGCGGCATGGAACTCGGCGCGCTAACGGCGATGATCTTCGGTTTCCGTGAGCGCGAGTTGATCCTTGATGTATTTGAGATGGTGACCGGGCTGCGAATGAACAGCGCATACATCCGCCCCGGCGGCGTAGCCCAAGATCTACCGGCCGATGGTGTTTCGAAAATCCGCGAGATGCTGCCGCTGTTGCGCAAGCGACTGAAGGACACCACCGATCTTTTGGTGGACAATTCGATCTGGCTGGGCCGCACTTCAGGCATTGGGTACCTAGACCTGACCGGCTGCATGGCGCTTGGGGTTTCCGGACCGGTGCTACGGGCTACCGGATTACCCCATGATCTGCGCAAGAGCCAGCCGTATTGCGGCTACGAAACTTATGATTTTGACGTAGTCACCCAAACCACCTGCGATGCCTATGGCCGATTCCTGATTCGCGTGGGCGAGATGCAGCAGTCCATGCGCATTGTGGAACAGGCACTTGATCGGCTTGAGCGGCCGGGTCCGGTCATGATCGCGGATAAGCGGATTGCCTGGCCGGCGCAATTGGCAATTGGGGCTGATGGCCAAGGCAACTCAACGGACCATATTCGCGAGATTATGGCTGAGTCCATGGAAGCCCTGATCCACCATTTCAAGTTGGTCACCGAAGGGTTCAAAGTTCCAGTCGGTCAGGTCTACACGGCGATTGAGTCACCGCGCGGTGAGCTTGGTTGCCACCTTGTTAGCGCGGGTGGTACCCGGCCGTATCGGGCCCACTTCCGTGATCCGTCATTTACTAACCTGCAGTCTGTGGCAGCGATGAGCGAGGGCGGTCAGGTGGCAGATTTAATTGCCGCGGTCGCCAGCATTGATCCTGTCATGGGCGGGGTCGACCGGTAGCCACAACGAAAACGAGAGCGACATAGGAAAATGACTATCAGTGCGGAAACTCGCGACCAGCTGCGTGAACTGGCTGCGCGATACCCGAAATCGCGATCGGCATTGCTCCCGATGCTGCACCTTGTGCAAAGCGTTGATGACGAAGTCACTTCCGAGGGAATAAACGTTTGCGCGGAGATTCTCGGTATCACGTCGGCTGAGGTCACCGCGGTGGCGACTTTCTACACGATGTACAAACGCAAGCCCGTTGGTAAGCATCACATCGGAGTTTGCACCAACACCTTGTGCGGATTACTCGGCGGTGACGCGGTTTACTCGGCGCTGAGCGAGCGGCTCGGTATCGGTCACAATGAACCCAGTGCCGACGGTCAATTTTGGCTTGAGCACATCGAATGCCAAGCGGCGTGCACGCACGCCCCGGTAATGACCGTTGACTGGGAGTACATGGACGATGTCACCCCGGCCAGTGCGGTTGCGGTGGTGGATCGGCTTGCTCGCGGTGAGCAGGTTGAGTCAACGCGCGGGCCGGTGATTCGGGATTTCCAGGCGACCGAGCACACTTTGGCGTTTCCGCTGGATGGCTTGGTCAATGATGGCGTGGCCGTGGATGCAAAAATGCTGGTAGGGCTTCGACTCGCGAACGAGCGTGGCATGAGTGCGGCTTCGATACCGGCAGGGGATGCCTGATGATCACTACCGGGTTGACCCCGATTATCACCGAACACTGGGATAAGCCAGATCTTTATACGATTGAAGGTTACCGCCGCGTTGGTGGCTACCAAGGCCTTGCTACCGCGATGAAGATGGATCCCGATGCAATCATCGGGCAGATCAAGGACTCCGGGTTGCGCGGGCGTGGCGGCGCGGGCTTCCCGACCGGCATGAAGTGGGGATTCGTCCCGCAAAACGATGGCAAGCCTCATTACCTGGTTGTCAATGCGGATGAATCCGAGCCAGGTGCCTGCAAAGACATCCCGATCATGTTGGCTAATCCACATGCACTTGTAGAGGGCGTAATAATCACGTCCTATGCCATCAGAGCCAGCCATGCCTTCATCTATATCCGTGGCGAGGTGCCACATGCGATCCGCAAGGTCGCAAATGCGGTAGCAGAAGCGCGGGCGGCCGGGCTTATCGGCGACAATATCTTGGGCAGCGGTTTTTCACTGGATGTGGTGGTGCACTCGGGCGCGGGTGCGTACATCTGCGGTGAAGAGACGGCCCTGCTGGATTCCCTTGAGGGTTATCGCGGGCAGCCCCGATTAAAGCCGCCATTTCCTGCAGTCGCTGGGCTCTACGCCTCACCAACGGTGATCAACAACGTTGAAACCATTGCCAATATCCCGTACATCCTGGATAGAGGTGTGCCGTGGTTTCGTCAATTCGGTACCGAGAAATCACCGGGCTTCAAAGTTTTCGCGATCTCCGGTCACGTGGTGCATCCGGGTATCTACGAGGCGCCCCTTGGGATCACCATGCGCGAACTACTTGAATACGCCGGTGGTATCAGGGGCGGTGGCGAGGTCAAGTTCTGGCTACCCGGTGGCTCATCGGTGCCGATGTTGACAGCCGAGCACCTTGATATCCCGTTGACTTATGAGGACATGGCCGCGGCAGGCACGATGCTCGGCACGGGCACTCCAATGTTGTTCGACAACACGGTCAGCGTCGTCAAGGCTGTCACACGTTGGCTTGATTTCTACAAGCATGAGTCATGTGGCAAGTGCACCCCATGTCGTGAGGGCACCTACTGGATCACCGGAGTGCTCGAGAAGTTCGAGCACGGACGTGGCACGGCAGCAGAGGTAGACACCTTGGTGAACCTGTGCTCGCAGATCGCCGGTCGATCCTTCTGCGCCCTCGGCGACGCAGCCGCAACTCCCTACCCGGCGGCGCTCAAGTACTTCCGAGCGGAGTTCGAGGCAGCCACTTCTACTTCAGCGGATGAGCAATTCAACCCAGTTGCGTCCTACGTCTTTGCGGAAGCGGCAACCCGATGACCATAACGAGCGATGCCGGATCAGATCTCACCCCACAGGTAGAGATGGTGACAGTCGTAGTCGACGGTGTCGCAATCGAGATTCCAAAGGGCACCCTTGTTATTCGGGCCGCGGAGTTGCTTGGGATTGAGATCCCGCGCTTTTGTGATCACCCGCTCCTTGAACCGGTAGCTGCCTGCCGGATGTGCCTGGTGGATATCGAGGGCGTGCCGAAGCCGCAACCAGCGTGTGCGCAGGTGGTTTCAGAGGGTATGCAGGTGCGGACTCAATTGACTTCGCCGGTTGCGCGTGACGCCCAAGAAGGGGTGATGGAGTTCCTGCTCTTGAACCACCCGCTTGACTGCCCAGTTTGCGATAAGGGTGGTGAGTGCCCACTACAAAATCAGGCAATGACCGCTGGCCGTCCGGAGTCACGGTTTGATGAGGTGAAACGAACCTTCCCCAAGCCGATAAATGTCAGCGCACAGATCTTGCTAGACCGGGAACGTTGTGTCTCCTGTGCTAGGTGTACCCGCTTCGCAGAACAGATCGCCGGCGACCCAATGCTGGAACTTTTAGAGCGCGGAGCCAATCAGCAAGTTGGTACTGCGGTCGATCAGCCATTCGATTCATATTTCTCAGGCAACACCGTTCAGATCTGCCCGGTGGGTGCATTGACAAGTGCGGCATACCGGTTCAGGTCGCGACCATTTGATCTGGTCTCGGTGCCAACAACATGTGAACACTGCGCGTCTGGTTGCTCACTTAGAACCGACCATCGACGTGGCACCGTTACTCGCCGGTTAGCATGGGATGAGCCGGCGGTGAATGAGGAATGGAACTGCGATAAAGGTCGGTTTGCATTCACCTATCAAGAGCAGGGCCGAGTAACCACGCCATTGATTCGTGAAGATGGTCAACTACGAGTGGCATCGTGGCCGGAGGCCCTTGACTTTGCGGCCCGCGGATTGTCCGCCGCCTCAAGTCACGGTGTGCTTGTTGGCGGTCGTTCAACCGTTGAAGATTCCTACGCTTACGCCCGCTTCGCGCGAGTTGCTCTCAAAACCGACAATATCGATTTCCGGGTTCGCGATTCATCGGATGAGGAAGCCCAGTTCTTACGCTCTGCAGTCGCGGGCACGGCGGTCCGAACGACCTACGAGACACTTGAGCAAGCCCCGGTCGTCTTGCTGATCGCATTCGAGCCGGAGGACGAATCGCCCATTGTTTTCCTACGACTGCGCAAGGCGGCGCGGGGCGGGACCCGGGTTTACGCTGTCGGCCCGGTCGCTACCCGCGGCTTGGCCAAGCTGAGTGGAACCTTGATTCCGGCAAAGCCCGGGGCAGAGCCCGCTGTGCTCGCTGAGCTGGCTGAGCAGGTGCGCGCGGAGCTGCAGGCACCTGGTGCGGTGATCATGGTGGGCGAACGCATTGCCGGGATCCAAGGCGGTGCCACGGCTGTACTTCAGTTAGCCCAGGCCACTGGGGCGGCCCTCACCTGGGTTCCGCGGCGGGCCGGGGAGCGCGGCGCGCTGGATGCCGGCGCACTCGCCGGGCTCCTGCCAGGTGGCCGGCCGCTAACCGAGGACAGTGCTCGGGCGGCGGTGGCGGCCGCTTGGGGGGTTGATTCGTTGCCGGCAACTGTCGGCTTGGCCGGAGCAGAGCTACTGGCAGCAGCCAGGGACGGCGCGATCGGCGCACTGATCACCGGCGGTGTTGAACTTGGCGACCTTGCGGATCAAAGCCTTGGTCGCGCCGGGCTCGAGGCCGCGGGGTTCGTGGTCGCACTTGAAAACCATCACTCGGCTATCACCGAACTAGCCGATGTCGTCTTCCCGGTTGCAGTTGTTACGGAAAAGGCCGGAACCTTCATGAACTGGGAGGGGCGCCCGCGACCGTTTGCCCAGACCTTCAAGGACGCCCTCGTGATGTCGGACGCGGTAGTCCTTGGGATGCTGGCGAAGGCAATGAATATTGCCGTAGGTGCCAGTGACGTGGCCGGAATTCGTCAGGAACTCGGTGCGCTTGGGGCCTGGACCGGTCCGCGCGCGGAGCGGCCGAACGTGCCGGCGGGCCCGGTGGCTGAAGGTGCGCATCTGGTAGCCACTTGGCGGGCACTGATCGATAACGGCGTAATGCAGGAGGGCGAGCCCTACCTGGCAGCCACAGCGCACCTGGTCGCGGCCACGGTTTCGGCCACCACCGCCGGTGCTTTGGGTAACCCGGAGTCGGTAACCGTAACCGGGCCACTTGGCTCCGTTACGGTGCCGCTGGAAATCGGCGCAGTCATTGACGGTGTCGTGTGCCTTCCCCTTAACTCGCCAGGCTGTGTCCTCTATCGTGATCTTGGCGTTCGATCTGGCCAAGCCGTGACCATCAAAGGTGCGCTATGACCGGATCACAGTTCGGGGTTTTCGGCATTGACCCGTGGTGGTTGGTGCTGCTCAAAGTGCTCGCAATATTCGTGATGCTGGTCCTCCTGACCTTGTTCACGATTTGGTGGGAGCGGCGAGTAGTTTCGCGGATGCAGAACCGCATCGGACCAAACCGCGTTGGCCCATTTGGCTTATTGCAGTCGTTGATGGATGGTTTCAAGCTCGCCTTGAAAGAAGAAATCATTCCGAAAGCCGCGCACGTCGGGGTCTATTGGATTGCCCCAGTGATTTCGGCAACCGCGGCTTTCTTGGCCTTCGCTGTCATTCCATTCGGTCCGACGGTATCGATTTTCGGAGTCGAGACACCACTGCAACTTACGGATTTTCCGGTTTCGGTTCTCTATGTCCTAGCCATCGCCTCGATCGGCATTTATGGGATCGTGCTAGCGGGGTGGTCATCCGGTTCCACCTACCCGCTCCTTGGCGGGTTACGCTCGAGTGCCCAGATGATCTCTTACGAGATCGCAATGGGGATGTCCTTCGTCGCGGTGTTCTTGTACGCGGGTTCGATGGCTACTTCAGAGATTGTCTCGGCGCAGGAGCCCATCTGGTTCGCGGTGATCTTGCTGCCCTCCTTCCTGATCTACGTAACTTCAATGGTTGGCGAAACCAACCGGGCGCCGTTTGATCTCCCGGAGGCCGAAGGCGAATTGGTCGGTGGGTTCCACACCGAGTACTCATCTTTGAAGTTCGCAATGTTCTTCTTGGCTGAGTACATAAACATGGTCACCGTTTCCGCATTGGCTACCACCTTGTTCCTGGGTGGGTGGCTGGCTCCGTGGCCGCTGTCCCTTTGGGAGTCGGCAAATACCGGCTGGTGGCCGCTGCTTTGGTGGTTGGCCAAGGTTCAGATCTTTATTTTCATCTTCATCTGGCTACGGGCCACGCTGCCGCGTCTTCGCTACGACCAATTCATGAAGTTTGGCTGGAAGGTACTGATACCGGCCTCGATTATCTGGATCATGATCGTGGCTGCTGCTCGGGTGTTGCGAAATGACATTGACTTCAGCAACCGAGAGTTACTGATTATCGGAGCGGTGGTAATCGCAGTGCTCTTGGTGGGCTCTTGGTTGGCGCAGGTGGTCATCGACCGCCGAGACACAGCGCGCAAACTGGCGCTTGCGGAGTTCGAAAACCGAACCTATGACCCGATCGCCGGTGGTTTTCCAGTGCCGCCGATGCCCGGGCAGCAGGCCGTGCTCACATCCCGCCGGACGGCTAGCCCCGTAGTGCAACAGGAGGCCATCGATGGCTGAGCTCCCGCAGGCGGTCCGTGGCTTTGGGGTCACGTTCGCCACGATTTTCAAAAAGGTCGTGACCGAGCAGTACCCGGAGCAGGCGGCGAAATTCCCGCCGAAGCCCCGATATCACGGCCGGCACCAACTCAACCGGTGGGCCGATGGCCTCGAGAAGTGCATCGGCTGCGAACTTTGTGCGTGGGCCTGCCCGGCCGATGCAATTTTCGTGCAAGGGGCGGACAATCAAGAAGGTGACCGCCACTCACCTGGTGAACGTTACGGCCGGGTGTATCAAATCAACTACCTGCGTTGCATCTTCTGCGGACTTTGTATTGAAGCGTGCCCAACTCGGGCGCTGACCATGACCAATGAGTTTGAGTTGGCAGACAACAACCGAGCCGACCTGATTTACGAGAAGCAGGATCTGTTGACCCCTTTGCTGCCAGGGATGCTCGCGCCGCCGCACGAGATGGTACCCGGCACCACCGACACTGACTACTACGCGAACAAGATCACCGGGGCGGTACCTGAGCAAGCGGTCCAAGTGGATGCAGAGCAGGTGGCGCCATGACCGAAGTAAACCTCGGCGAGGAGATCGTCTTTTGGATCAGCGGTGGACTCGCGGTCCTGGGTGCACTTGGCATGATCTTGTCCAAGAAAGCGGTCCATAGCGCCCTTTGGGTCGCACTAACCATGATCAACCTCGCCATCTTGTACATCGCCAACTCGGCACCCTTCCTTGGCATGGTGCAGGTCATCGTCTACACCGGTGCTGTGATGATGCTCTTCCTCTTCGTCTTGATGGTTGTCGGAGTCGATTCATCCGACTCGCTGATTGAAACCCTCAAGGGTCAGCGGTTGGTATCCATAGTGCTGGCCATCGGGCTGGCCATCTTGCTAATTGCTGGTGTTGGTGCGGGCTTGACCGATGTCGTACCTGTGGGCCTTGAAGAAGCCAATGGAGTTGACGGGGGCAATGTCGAAGGTATTGCCCGACTGCTTTTCACCGACTACCTAATTGCTTTTGAAGTCACATCCGCGCTGCTCATTACCGCGGCACTTGGTGCGATGGTGTTGGCGCACCGCGAACGCTGGCTGCCGCGGGCTAGCCAAGCCGAACTATCGCGGTCTCGATTCCTAGGTGCCGGGCACCCGGGAAACCTACCCAGCTCGGGCACCTATGCCCGCCATAATGCGGTCGACACCCCAGCCTTGCTGCCGGACGGCTCACCAAGTGAGCTAAGTATCCCGGGGCCACTTGTTGCCCGGGGCGATGTTCGGCCAATAGACCACCATGATGTTGACCAGATCGAAAGCCTGGGCGGTGGGACTAAGTGAATCCAGCTAACTACGTGATCTTGTCCGCCATTCTCTTTAGTCTCGGTGCGATCGGGGTGTTGGTTCGCCGAAACGCGATCATCGTCTTCATGAGCGTCGAATTGATGCTGAACGCGGCAAATCTCGCCTTCGTCGCATTTGCTCGCATGAACGGAAATCTCGATGGACAGGTGGCCGCTTTCTTCGTCATGGTGGTGGCGGCAGCTGAAGTTGTCGTGGGGCTCGCGATCATCGTGACGATTTTTAGAAGTAGACGCTCTGCCTCAATTGACGAACCGAATTTGCTCAAGTACTAGCCGTATCCGATAGACCGACGAAGAGGATCTGACCGTGATAGAGCTCATGCCCGCAACGGGCGTGTTCTCCCTGATCTGGCTGCTGATTGCCTTGCCACTTCTTGGAGCGGGTGTGCTGCTGCTCGGCGGCCGTCGAACCAATTCCTGGGGCCCGTACCTAGGGGTGCTGACCGTGGTCGGATCCGCGGTACTTGCCGTATTCATGTTGATCGCCATGATGGGGCAGCCAGCGGAGGAGCGCTCCATCGGGCAGACTCTCTTCACTTGGGTTTTCGCCGGTAACTTCGAGGCCGATATGGCTTTTCAACTGGACCAACTCTCGATGGTTTTCGTCCTCCTGATAACCATCGTCGGCTCGCTGATTCATATCTATTCCATCGGCTACATGTCCCATGACGCCGACAAGCGGAAGTTTTTCGGCTACCTGAACCTGTTCGTTGCGGCCATGCTGTTGCTGGTACTCGCCAACAACTACCTCCTGCTGTACGTCGGCTGGGAGGGTGTCGGTTTGGCCAGTTATCTATTGATCGGGTTCTGGCAGATCAAGCCCACGGCGGCAGCAGCGGCCAAGAAGGCGTTCATCATCAACCGCGTCGGTGACGTTGGCCTCAGCCTTGCCATCATGGTCATGTTCGTGACTTTCGGCTCGGTCTCATTTAGCGACGTCTTTGGTCAGGCAAGTGCGGCCAGTGAGGGCACCTTGACGGCGATTGGGCTGCTCCTGCTACTCGCGGCCTGCGGTAAGTCCGCGCAGTTCCCGCTGCAAGCCTGGCTCCTTGACGCCATGGAAGGCCCGACCCCGGTATCGGCCCTGATTCACGCTGCGACGATGGTCACCGCGGGCGTGTACCTGATCGTTCGAAGTAATGCAATCTTCGACCGAGCAGTGTGGGCCGCAGCGGCCGTCGTGCTCGTGGGTCTGATCACCATCTTCATGGGAGCCATAATTGGTTCCGCTAAGGACGACATCAAGAAGTCACTTGCCGGCTCCACGATGAGCCAAATCGGCTACATGATTTTTGCCGCCGGATTGGGGCCAATCGGTTACGTGTTTGCCATCTTCCACCTCTTGACCCATGGCGTCTTCAAGGCCGGGTTGTTCCTTGGGGCAGGTTCGGTAATGCATGGCATGAAAGACAATGTGAATATGCGTCGTTACGGCGCGCTGCGCGGCCTGATGATCATCACCTTCGTGACCTTCATGGCCGGCTACCTGGCGATTATGGGTATTCCGCCTTTTGCCGGGTTCTGGTCGAAGGATGAGATCATCCATGCGGCTTTTGAGCGCAGTTGGGTGATAGGCGCGGCGGCGATATTGGGTGCCGGCATCACCGGGTTCTACATGACCCGCATGGTCGCGATGACTTTCTTTGGCAAGGCCAGGTGGGAGGACGACGTGCACCCGCATGAGTCGCCAGCAGTGATGACGATCCCACTTGTCATCTTGGCGATCGGCTCCACTTTCTTGGGTATGGCACTGCTCTTCTGGGGCAATATCGAAACTTGGCTTGAGCCAGTTGTCGGGTTCGCGAGTGGCCCCACCTCGCTGTCGTCAATCACGCTGATGGCAATCACGTTGGTGGTCGTGTTGATTGGCGCATTCATCGGCTGGCGTCAGTACGGGGCGA
>CAJBZP010000070.1 GCA_903960135.1 uncultured Actinomycetes bacterium
CACAATCTGGCGCGGCAAGGTCTGGACCAGATTACCGATGATGTGCGTGTACGCCCTGGTCTGGAACAAGATCGTAGGCGGCATTACCGGCGTCTACCTTTCGGATGTTCCCGTGGATACGTACATGCACGGCAGCATGTTTGTTGTGGCCCACTTCCACTTCATGCTGATGGGCGCGGGCCTCTTCGGTGCGATGGGCGCAATTGCCTACTGGTTCCCGAAGATGACCGGGCGCATGCTCAACGAGCGCATCGGATCGATCGGCTTTTGGCTCGCATTCTTCGCCTTCCAGTTGACATTCGGTTCGATGTTTGTCGCTGGCCTGCAGGGCCAACCGCGTCGGGTGCTGCAATTTGATGACGCTTTCAATGTTTCAAACTGGTTGTCGACCATTGGCGCCTACCTAATCGGGGTCGGCATGTTGATCTTCCTTTATGCGATCATCACCTCGTGGCGCAGTAACGTAATTGCGCCATCTAATCCATGGGGTGCGAAGACACTTGAATGGCAAACAGCAACGCCAGTACCACTTAATAATTTCCCGGTACTCCCGGTGGTAACGAGTGATCCTTATGATTACGGGGTTCCTGATCCATACCTCGCTATCGAGGAAAAGTTAAGTGACGAAAACCAAGACACCAAAGTTGGTGCCCGATGAGCGATTTGACAACCAAGAGTGAGCTGCCGGTGCCAAGGTCGGCGACCACCGGGGAGCCGGTAACCACCACCGCGCGCCGCAATCGGCTCGGAATCTGGCTTTGTATCGTCTCAGATGCCACCGGCACCGTGGCCTTACTAGTGGCCTATGCGTACTTATGGTCCTTGAATGTCAATGACGCTTGGGCTCCGCCCAAGGACACGTGGGCTGACCCGGTACCGTTCTGGTTGATTTTTGCCGGCGTGGTGGTGGCAGCTTTGGCGATGTGGTGGGCGGTGGCCGGCATCCGGGCCGGGCGCACGGGTCAGTTCATCACCGGCTCGGTGTTGGCGTCCGTTGTCGCTCTCGTTGCATTTATCGGCCAGATCGTCCAACTATCTACTTTCCCATTTGATATCACCGACGGTGGCTATGCCTCCACGACTTTTTGGCTTTGTATCGCAACTGCGCTGCACCTTTCCGTTGTCGGCTTCTTGACCTCGGCAATGGTGGGTAGATTTCGTGCGGGGCGCATTACCCGCGAGGACCATTCACATGCGCGTTTGGTTGCCATGTGGATGACCTGGGTTTGTGTCGCGGTGTTCTTGGGTGCTTTCTTCGCAACCACATTGAATGCAAGTCCAAATACCAACAGCCCCACCTTCGGTACCTTCCAGGAGTGAGTCCGGGGCGGCAGTGAACCTAGGTCTGCGCATCGGGGCAAGGCTCTGGTGGGGGTTGCCTGTCTTGTTGATCCTGCTCTGGGTGGCCGGAGCATTCGCGGTAGAAGTATTTCCCGGGTTGGCTTCAACACCCCTTAGTACCGTTTTGCTGTTGCCGTTAGCTCGCTTCGCACGTGATGTGGCCGCCGCCATTACGGTAGGCGCCCTCGTAATTGGGGCATTACTTGGAGTAAATACCTATCGCCAGGTATTTCGTTGGGCTTTCACCTGGGCTTTGCTCTGGCTCATAAGCCTTGCCGCGTTGCTGGCCCTGACGATTTCGGATATCTTCGCCGCCTCAGTGGCTGCGGCGTTGCAGCCAGGTATCTGGTGGAGCTTTCTGGTCGATGTTTCGGTTGGTCGCGTTTTCTTGTTCCAGTTCATCACCGTAGCAATAGTCGCGGTGTTGTGCACATTGATAAGATCCCGGGCGGCGCGATGGGTAACCGCGGTCATCGCCGTAAGTGGTGCCGCCGCGCCAGCGGTCTTGGGGCATGGTGGGGTACATGCCGCGCACGTTTCGGCGGCGGTAAGTCTGGCCGTACATATCGCGGCGATTTCGATTTGGGTGGGTGGCCTAGCGGTATTGGTAGCCCTACTAGTGATCGAGCCGAGCTTAAGTTCTTTCATGCTGCCGAGATTTAGCCTACTTGCACTCTGGTGCGTGATTTTCGTGGCGGAAAGCGGGCTCCTTAACTCCGCTTTGCACCTTGGCGACCCGAGCCAGTTTGTCGGTTCCTTCTACGGGGTCCTGGTCTTGGGCAAGGTGGTTCTACTGGGAGTCTTAGTGAGATTTGGCTGGCTGCAGCGTAACCAGGTGCTGGCACGAATCAGTGATGGTGAGCAGTCACGTGCACTATTGGCCCGCTATGCCGCCGTTGAAATGGCGGTGATGGGTGCCGCTATTGCGATATCGGTCGTGCTGTCACGCATTGGCCTTACCCCGGCGCGGACGGCGACCGGAGAGTTTTTGCCACCGGCCACCGTGCTCTTGGCGATTGCGGTGCCCCTGCTTTTGGTGTGGGTGTTTGCGCCGCCCGCGCCGCGGTCGCGACTGGGTCGACGCTCCTGGGCCCTACTAACGGGGTTTTCGCCATTTTCGGCGGTGCTGCTGCTCGTGGTGGTGGCCGAGGTCGCAGGTGTTGGCATCTTCGGCACCCTTCTTGGTCCCGAGCTTGGCGTCGTGGTCGGAACTTTGTTGCTGTTGGCCGCCGGGTATATATGGGCCACCTCGGTGGTTGCCACCGGGAGCGTTGCGGGGATCGTCCTCGTCATGGTGGGCTGGCCACCGGTGGTGTGGTTGATAAATGTCCTTGCGACCAACCCGGTGGGTTGGAAAACCACCCTGCTCAGCGTGCTGGTAGCCGAAGCCTTACTCGCCATGCTTTGGGTGCGCAGACCTAAGCGCGTTGATTCATTGGACGTCCGCGCGATTTCCGTGGCAGGCTGAGCCGGTGAGCGACCAACCCTCGCAGCTGGCTAAGCCGCCGCCGTCGCGTCGACGAAATTTTTGGCAGCTTGACATCCCAATGGTCCTAGCCGTGATCATGTGTTCGGTCTTCACCGTAATCGAGGTGCGCCGAGCGGGGGAGGGTGTTGGACGGGCTTGGGCCTATGCCGTTGAATGGCCGATGATCGGGCTTTTTTGTGTCTGGATCTGGTACCGGTACCGCAAGGAAGGCAGTATTACCAAGGGATTTAGCGACCGATGGAAGAACCGCATTGCCCAGTTGAATACCACGGCTGCTGCGTCGGTCGCGCCACCGGCCCCCGTGCTGCCGCTTGATCCAGATCTTGCCGCTTGGCAGTCATATGTTGATGAACTGCAGTTGCGGGAGCCACCTGGTAGGCCGCCGGGTGAGCCCGCGGCTAAGGAGATGGGGGAGCGGTGACCGTTAGTTGGCCGGCAGCCCAATCCTCGCGGCTCGCCGGTTGGCAGCGCCGTTTTGGGCCAACTCGAGCCAAAGGTGCCTTCCTGCTGGTGACGGCACTCATAACATTCGGCACCTTGGCGGTGATTGCCGTGCTGCTGCAGCAGCCATTTGTTTTTCCTTCCTTGGGCGCCACCGCATTTGTTTTCTATTTTTCCGCACAAAGCGTCCAAGCAGCACCACGCAATGTCTTCTTCGGACAGTTAATCGGGGTCCTGGCCGGAGTGTTTGCGCTGGTGGTATTCGGGCTACTTGATGCGGGACCGGATTTGACCGGGGTTGGTTGGCCTCGAGCGGGCGCCTTGACATTGGCCCTGTGCTTGACCCTTTCGGTAATGGTTTGGCTCAAGGTTCCCCACGCGCCCGCCGGCGCCACCACGTTGATTGTGGCCGCGGGCTTAATGACCGAGCCCCACCAATTGGTGATTTTGCTGCTGGCGGTCCTGGTCATGATCGGGCAGGCCATTGTGATTAACCGGGCACTTGGGGTGCCGTTCCCGCTTTGGGGCCCCCGAGACGACGCCTCGGCCTGATTGGTCGGGCCGGATTGGTCGGGCCTGATTAGTTGGCTAAATAAGGCACCTTTGGTGGAGGAATCTGCCCGAAAACCACGAATAGGAGGTTGACGGTGGAGGAAAATGGAGTAGAGTGGCGCCACTTGGGGTTACGAGTGTGACCTGTGTGACCAGTGTGGCAGGAGGTGGAGCAGGTGTTTCTGGGAACCCATGCCCCCCTGCTGGACGACAAAGGCCGGTTGGTCCTCCCCGCCAAGTTCCGTGAGGGCTTGGCGGCCGGCTTGGTCCTCACCAAGGGCCAAGAACGTTCGATCGTGGTGTGGCCAGCGGCCCAGTTCGCCTCCTACGCGGAACGGCTAAATGAGGCCTCCCGGTCAGACGCCCAGGTGCGGGCCTATCTGCGGGTGCTGTTCTCGGGTGCCTGTGATGAAATCCCCGATCGTCAAGGCCGCATCGTGGTGCCATCGGCACTGCGCGAATATGCCGGGTTGCATCGCGAGGTCGTCGTCGTGGGTAATGGCAGCACGGTTGAAATGTGGGATGCAACAACTTGGAGTTCTTATCTAACTACCCAAGAGGACGCCTTCTCGGGAATCAGCGAGGAGGTGGTGCCCGGGATCTTGTAATGCCGCGCGGTGAGGTCTCCTCCCGCTCCCGTTGCTCCTGACGCACTTCCCCGGCGCCAGGGCCCCGCTGTAGAGGCGGGCGGGGACCTGACTACGCGGCCAATTGATAAAAACCAGAAGCAATTAGGACCACCGAGAAACGGAGGAAGTGATGGCCGCGCAAGCGCGAGTGCTGACGGAGCTGCCGATGGCAGTACCGCAGCATTCCAGCGCGCCACTGCTCCGTGTCGTGCAATCCACTCGCCGCGCGCGAACCACCGCGCGCCTTATTGCGGTGTGTGCGCTTTCCTCTGGCCTGACTTGCGCAGTCATGGCCTGTTGCGCCAACCTGGTTAGTGGCTGGAGTCAGGCCTGATGACCCCAGCAGTAAGGCACCAGCCGGTACTGCCCGATCGGGTAATTGCGCTACTTGCACCGGCCCTTGCGGAACCGGGTGCCGTACTAGTAGATGCCACCGTGGGCTTAGGTGGCCACGCCGAATTTGCCCTCAAGCGATTTCCTAAGCTGCGCCTTGTTGGGCTGGACCGCGATAGTGACGCTATTGAATTATCCCGTGAGCGGCTAGCCGGTTTCGGGGAGCGCATCACCCTCGTGCACGCTGTCTACGACGAGCTTCCGGAGGTGCTGACTGCTCTCGGGCTGCCATGTGTACAGGGAATCTTGTTTGATCTCGGTGTTTCATCCATGCAACTTGATGAGATAAATCGAGGGTTCTCATATGCAAATAATGCGCCCCTTGACATGCGAATGGATGCGTCCACTGGGATTACCGCAGCCGATGTTCTAAATACCTATGACGAGAAGCAACTCGTGCGCGTGCTGAGAACTTATGGTGAGGAGAAATTTGCCGGCCGAATCGCGGCCAAGATAGTTGCAGGCCGAGTTGATGCACCATTCACAAATTCCACTCGACTAGTTGACTTGATTCGCGAAGCAATTCCAGCTGCGGCACGTCGTACCGGCGGCAACCCGGCCAAGCGTACTTTTCAGGCATTGCGGATCGAAGTAAATGGTGAGTTGGAGGCCCTGCGAGCGGCGCTACCCGCCGCACTTGATGCCCTTTGCCTTCGGGGGCGCATTGTGGTGATGTCTTATCAATCGCTCGAGGATCGAATGGTTAAGCAGGCATTGGCACATGGTGCGAATCCAGATGTGCC
>CAJBZP010000071.1 GCA_903960135.1 uncultured Actinomycetes bacterium
GATAGAGGTCATCCAGCGGCGCACGCGTTATCGCCTACGCAAGGCAGAAGAACGTGCGCATATTCTGCGGGGCTACCTAAAGGCACTCGATGCAATTGATGAGGTCATTGCGCTCATTCGCGCCTCGTCCACGGTGGATGACGCCCGCACCGGCTTGATGGCGCTCCTAGAGATCGACGAAGTTCAGGCCACCGCCATCCTTGACATGCAACTGCGCCGCCTGGCAGCCCTTGAACGGCAAAAGATCATTGATGAGTACGAAGACCTAATGTCGCGGATCACCGACTACAACGACATTTTGGCCAATGAGCCGCGACAACGCTCAATTGTCTCGCAGGAGTTGCAGGAGATCACCGATAAATTCGGCGACGATCGGCGCACCGACTTTGTGGCCTGGGATGGCGATGTCACCGATGAGGATCTAATCACCGAAGAAGAAGTCGTGGTCACCATCACCGCTGGCGGTTATGCCAAGCGCACCAAGAGTGAGCTCTACCGGGCCCAACGCCGCGGCGGTCGCGGCGTCAAAGGTGCAGCACTGCGACAAGATGACGTTGTCGAGCACATGTTCGTCACGAGCACCCATCATTGGATCTTGTTCTTCACGAACAAGGGTCGGGTGTATAGAGCCAAGTCATACCAACTGCCAGACGCTGGTCGTGATGCACGTGGTCAGCATGTTGCGAACCTGTTGGCATTTAGGCCCGACGAGACGATTGCTCAAGTTCTCGCTATCGCCGATTATCAAGCCGGTGAAAACCTGGTGTTAGCCACCCGTAAAGGCATGGTGAAAAAGACCAAGCTTGAGGAGTTCGACACCAACCGCAGTGGCGGCATCATCGCGATCAATCTTGCAGAGGAGGACGAACTGATTGCGGCTCGCTTGGTGTCCGACACCGACGATCTTCTACTCTTCTCACGCAAAGGCATGTCGGCACGTTTCTCCGGCAACGATGAAACCCTGCGGCCAATGGGGCGCGCGACCAGTGGCGTCATCGGCATGCGCTTTCGGGCCGGCGATGCACTCCTGGCAATGGATGTTGTGCGCCCTGACACCTTCGTGGTAACTATCACCGACGGTGGCTTCGCCAAGCGCACCGCGGTTAGTGAGTGGGCGCCAAAGGGCCGCGGCATCCTCGGGGTCCGGGCGATGCGATTAGTCGAGGAGCGTGGCTCACTCGTTGGCGCCATGGTCTGCGAGGCGGAGGATCAAATCTTCGCAATCGCCTCAAATGGCGTGGTGATCCGAACTCGTGTTGTCGAGATTCGACCATCAGGTCGTGACACCATGGGGGTAACGCTGATGAACTTGGCCGACGGCGACACCGTCGTGGCGGTGGCCCGCGCCGGCGAAGACAGTGAAAGTGACGACAACGAGAGCACTGAGGACGAAGGCGAGGCCACGGCTTGACCGTCGAAGTAACGGGGGGCCCACGCAAGGCCCGCCTTTACGTGTCACGGATTGATCCTTGGTCCATCTTCAAGGCGGCTTTCATGTTGGCCCTAGCCCTTGGCATTGTCATCGTGGTTGCGGTGGCGGTGCTCTGGTGGGTCCTGGACTACGCGGGGGTGTTTGCCACCGTCTCAAATAGCATCAATGACGTCGTAGGCAGTGCCGCCGCCAATTTCGACCTAGTGACCCTGCTGGATTTCTCTCGGGTGCTTGGGGCGGCGGTAGTGGTCGCGGCCGTTGAGGTGGTGCTCATTTCGATTGTGGCCACCCTTTTTGCCTTCATGTACAACCTGACCGTGGGCCTGACCGGGGGCATTGAAGTCGTTCTCACCGACCAGAACTAGCCACCAACCCCCGGTAATGGCCACGGAGTTAACCTGTGGCATCGGGTGCCGGCGCCGTCAGGTAGTGTGTGCCGTTCCCGGGCGTATAGCTCAGCTTGGTTAGAGCGCTTCCCTGATAAGGAAGAGGCCGGTGGTTCAAGTCCACCTATGCCCACGTGAAGAAACTATTGATAGTTGCAGCGTTAGCTGGGATTGGTTATGTGATCTACCGGCAGGTCACCGCCAGCAAGGCGGAACAAGACCTCTGGTCAGAAGCCACCACCGATCCTGACCTACGCTGACACTCCGCATAACTTAATATCGTCACCCGCACGTCCTCGTAGTTACGAGGGGGTTTAGCTCAGTTGGTAGAGCGCTGCCTTTGCAAGGCAGAAGTCAGGAGTTCGAGTCTCCTAACCTCCACCATGGCGGCGGCCTAGGAATTACGACCCCAGATCATCGGCGCTGGCCGACCCTTGATTGGATGGGCGCATGACAACCACCGCGACGATCCACACTTCCATGGGCGACATCCTCGTCAACCTCTTCCCGGACCACGCACCCAAGACGGTGCGTAACTTCACCGGCCTAGCCGATGGCTCCCAGGAGTGGACCGACCCAAAGACCCGCGAGAAGTCCAGTGCGCCGCTATATGACGGCACCATCTTTCACCGGGTGATCCCCGACTTCATGCTGCAAGGCGGCGACCCACTGGGCACCGGCACCGGTGGCCCGGGCTACAACTTCGCCGACGAGCCGCACCCTGAGTTGGTGTTCGACAAGTCCTATCTGCTGGCGATGGCAAACGCTGGGCCAAACACCAACGGCTCCCAGTTCTTCATCACCGTGAAGCCGACGACTTGGCTGAACTTCAAGCACACCATCTTCGGTGAGGTTGCAGATCAGCCATCCCGCGATGTCGTTGACGCAATTGCCGCCGTTGAGACCGGGTCCCAAGATCGTCCGAAGGTAGATGTTGTGATCTCCTCGATCACGATCAATCGTGACTAACCCACCCTCGGAGTCACCGGTAAGTAGCGCGCCACCGGTCTGCTACCGGCACCCTGATCGCGTCAGCTACATCAGGTGTACGCGGTGCAATCAACCGATCTGCCCTCAGTGCATGGTTGCGGCACCGGTTGGGTTCCAATGCCCGGTGTGTGTTGGCGCTGCCGCGGAGGCCGGGCCTGTCGCCCGTACGGTTGCCGGTGGCGGCCGGGTGTCAAAGCCAACTGTTACCTATGTGCTGATCGGCATCAATGTTGCCGTCTATCTGCTGCAGCTGCTGCGCGGAGTCGAGGAGGTGGCCGGCGACTGGGGGATGTGGCCGATCGGGATCGGTATCTACAACGAGTGGTGGCGGCTGCTGACCGGGGCCTTCCTGCACGGATCCTTTTTGCATATCGCATTCAACATGTATGTGCTGTTCGCCCTCGGCCCAACACTGGAACGCGTGCTCGGGCACGGCCGATACCTGTTGCTATATCTCGTCGCCGCACTCGGGGGCAGTGTTGCGTCCTACGCATTCAGTGATTTCCAGACCGTCTCGGTCGGGGCAAGCGGTGCAATCTTCGGACTCATGGGCGCACTAGTTGTAGCCGGACGCAGGTTGCGCTATGACATCAAACAAGTCGTCATCTTGCTGGTGATCAACTTTGTCATTGGCTTCATTGCACCAAATGTTGATTGGCGGGCCCATCTCGGCGGTCTGTTGACCGGTGCGGCGATGGCGGCGGTGTTGGTGATGGCACCGCGGGCGCATCGCATGTTGTGGCAGACCCTCGGAGTCGTTGGGATCTTGTTTGTCCTTGGCGCGATAGTCATCTGGCGCACGGCAGAGCTAATTGCGATGTTTGCTCCGGTTGGTGGACTTGCTACCTAGTGCGCGAACTCACCAAGGCTGGGCCGGGTGCGAGGGCGGTGGACATCGAGCACTGGAAGACCCAGCGCCACGCAGGACCGCTCCAACTGGGTGTCAAATGTCATCATGGCGCTGGCCTGGGTTCGGATTGCTGTAGCCAGATGGAGGGCGTCGAGGGTTCCCAGCTCCCGTGCTTGCAGTAGCCCTGCCTGCCGAAAATCCACGGGTGTGTGATCAACGATGTTCATTCTTTCCAGGACGGGCAGCACCGACAACTGGTCTATTCCGAAGCGACTGGCTACCCGGCGCATCTCGGTTTCGACCAGCTGACCGGCCACCAAGGGGTGGTTATCTTCCGCGAGATCGTCGAGATAGGCGATCACCAGGTCTGTGGTGGACTCGCGCTTTATCAGCGTTACGAGGACAGAGGAATCGACGTAGATGATCACCGATCACCTCGCAGCAACAACAGCGCGTCGAGGGCGGACTCCTCACAATCGACCTGCACCGGATTCAGGCCGGCAAACCTGGCACCAGGGACAGCTCTTTGCACCCGAATGCCATCGAACGGGTCTTGTTGAATAGGCCTGATCTCGGCGACCGGACGCCCATTGTTGGTGATGACGAAGGTGGCACCGCGTTCCACGGCCCTAAGCACCACCGCACTGTCATTGCGCAGTTGCCGTTGACTTATATGTTGCCGCTGGCTTTCGTGCTGGGGCAACGCCGTCATCTGAGCACCGTAGCACGGTGTAGCGCGACTTCCCACCTGGTCCGGAGTTACACGAGTGTAGTTTTCCCCAAACTGGGGACAACCCTGTGGATGAGAGCCCTACTGCCAGCGGGTGGAAAGAATGAACCCTACGCAGATGAACCCGAAGCCGATCGCCACGTTTATCAAGGCATTTAGATCGCGCATGATCGGGATCGACGATCCGGCGATATAGAAGGCGACGATGTAGACGAGGCCGATGACGAAGCAGGCCGACATTACCGGGGCCAACCAGCGCGGTGAGCCGAGTCGGGCGATTTTGCGCTCGCCCTTGGGCTGCTCTGGGGTGTAGCGCACTTCCTTCTTGCGGCCCTTGGACTCTGGCACGTTAAAACCCTCCTGCGAGAACCGGACTCCGGTGAGCCCAGCGGACCCAGATTAGATGATGGGGAGGGCCGGTGGGAACAATGGCCCGGTGACCAGAATTCTCGTCGTCGATAACTACGACTCCTTCGTCTACAACCTGGTGCAGTATCTCGCCCAATTGGGCGCCGAGGTGGTAGTGCGCCGCAATGACGAAGTCACACCCGCGCAAGCCTTGGAGTTTGACGGTGTCCTGCTCTCGCCGGGACCGGGCACACCCGAGGACGCCGGGATTTGTCTGGCGATCGTTGGCGAGTGCGCCGGCCGGGTGCCGATCCTCGGGGTGTGCCTGGGCCACCAGGTGATCGCCGTCGCATACGGCGCGAGTGTTGGTAGAGCACCGGAGCTAGTGCACGGCAAGACCTCACTCGTGCATCACCAAGGCCAAGGTGTGCTGGCCGGGTTGCCGGACCCATTCACCGCTACTCGCTACCACTCACTTGCGATGGACCCAGCAACGGTGCCACCCGAACTTGAGGTAACCGGCACCACTGAATCCGGGGTCATCATGGCGATCCGTCATCGCGCACATGAGGTGGCGGGTGTGCAGTTTCATCCCGAGTCGGTCCTGACCGAAGGCGGCCACCACCTACTGGCCAATTGGTTGGTGGTTTGCGGTGCAGCCGATGCACTGGCTATGAGCGTTGGTCTAGCTCCGGTGGTCGGCCGCAGTTAGAGCAGTCTCTAATTACTAGGCGGCCGGGGTCTCGGTTGGCACCGGCACTGGCACCGGCACGGGCGCCGGCGCTGACTCCGTCGGGAACGGATCAATCGGGACCTCAGCCGTTGGCTCCGGCGCGATCGCGACGGTGATCGTCACCAAGGTGCCGCGATCAACAGCGGTACCGGGCAGTGGGCTTTGCGCTAACACGGTGCCAGTTGGCACGGTGTCGTCCAACTGCTCCACTATTTGCGCATCGAGTCCGGCTTGCACGAGGTCGCTGCGCGCCTGCGCGACACTCACGCCGATAACCGCCGGGACTCTAACCTGGCCTGACGAAACACTGATCGCGATCATCGAGCCGGCCTCAACTTGCGTGCCTTCGGGTGGATCCTGCGCAAGTACGTAACCTGTTGGTTGGCTTGATGCTTTCTCCTTGATGGTGCCAAGTTGCAGGTTTGCGTCACTTAACGCGAGGCGCACCGAATCAAGGGAGGTAAGCCCGACAAGTTGCGGCACGGTGGCCTGCTCTAGACCGCCACTGATGGTGACGTTAACCGCTTGGTTTTGCTCGATGGTTTCACCAGCGGCGGGTTGCTGCGCGATGATCGTGCCCGAGGGACGGTCCGATACCTCCGGGGTTTGCGCACCTAGGCGCAGTTGAAAGTCCTCGAGTGCCGTGGTGGCCTGCTCAATGGTCAAGCCATCAAGGTTTGGCACTTGCACTTTACCTACGTCATTTGCGCCGAAGACGAATCCGGCTATGAGTACTGCTCCCAAGATCGCACCGACAATGGCGATCAGGCTGATGATGGTGAATCCGATGCGTCGCCCGGTCTTGCCCTTGGCTCGATAAGCGGGCTGCGGCCCAAGGCCCGCGGCGACGACGGGTGTCATCCGCTGGGTTTGATCAATGGTGATCATCGGGACTGCTGCGGTGACAGGTGAGCCGGCAATTGCCCGCTCAACATCAGCGCGAAACTCCGCAGCGGTTTGGTACCTATCATCGGGGCTCTTGGCCAGGGCGCGTAGCACGACCGCATCTATTTCCGGGGTGACACCGGGATCAACCTGCGATGGCGGCGTAGGCATTTCAGATACGTGCTGGTACGCGATCGAGACCGGCGAGTCGCCGGTAAAAGGCGGCTTACCGGTGAGCAGTTCGTAGAGCAGGACACTTGTTGAATAAAGGTCACTGCGGGAGTCGACAACTTCACCGCGGGCCTGCTCGGGGGATAGATACTGCGCGGTACCCATCACCGATTGCGCCGCGGTCATCGTCGCGGTGTTGGTGTCGTTCATGGCTCGAGCGATGCCGAAATCCATCACCTTGACGTCACCGGTACGCGTGAGCATCACGTTCGCCGGCTTGATATCGCGGTGCACGATGCCGTGCCGGTGCGCGTAGTCCAACGCGGACAGCACCCCGGCGGTGATCTCCAGGGCCCGCTCGGGCAAAAGTCGCCGGCCACTTGCAAGTAGTTGACGCAGTGTCATGCCGTCTACGTACTCCATGACGATGTAGGGCACGATCACCGCGGTCTGGCCTTCACCCATCAAGGTGTCTTCACCGGTGTCGTAAACCGCGACAATATTGGGGTGGTTCAAGGCCGCCGCCGATTGCGCCTCCCGGCGAAAGCGGGCCTGGAAGGACGGATCGCGGGCGAGGTCTGGGCGCAAGATCTTCACGGCCACCCGGCGGCCAAGTCGAAGGTCTCGGCCCTCGTGCACCTCGGCCATCCCACCGCGGCCGATAACCTCGCCGATTTGGTAGCGGTCACCGAGCATTCGGCCCGGTTCAGTCGTCATGGGTCCATCATCTCAGGCCCGAGGCAAATGTCTTGCACCTGCGCGGAGCCCATTAGCGAAGTACCGCCTTCATTACCTCGCGCGCAATGGGCGCCGCCAGCCCGTTGCCGCTGATCTCGGTGGCCCCGGACTCCTCGATGACTACGGCGACGGCGACTCGTGGGGATTGGGCTGGCGCGAAAGCCACGAACCACGCAACCGCTGGCCGCTCGTTATCGGTCTCGGCGGTGCCTGTCTTGCCGGCAACTCGAACGCCGGTGATTTGCGCATTGCTGCCGGTACCATTTTCCACGACGTTGACCATCATCTCGGTCAATTGAGCGGCATTAAGTGGTGTCATGGCAGTTTCAAACTGGGTTGGCTCGGTGGTCTGCAAGATGGCAAGATCCGGACCGCGCACCTCCTGCACCAAGTACGGCTCCATGGTCACCCCGTTATTGCCGATGGCCGCACCGACCATCGCCATCTGCAATGCGGTGGCCCGAACATCGAATTGCCCGATGGCACTTAGTGCGGTTTGGGGGGCATCTAGCTCATCCGGAAAGCGCGAGGTCGCGGCTTTGAGTGGGATCTGAAAGCTCGTATCAAAACCCATCAACTGGGCTTGTCGTCGCAGCGCCTCGTCACCGAGTTGCACGCCTAGCCACGCGAACGCGGTGTTGCACGAAATCGCAAGGGCTTGCTCGAGGGTAACTTTGCCATCGGGGCCGCATTCCTTCCGGTTCCAGTTCTTAAGTTCACTTGTTGATAGCGGCAGCCGATAGGTGGCGGGCCCCGGCAGGATTGAGTCGGCGGTGTAGAGCCCGGACGCCAAAGCCGCAGCAGCTGTCACCAATTTGAAAGTCGAACCCGGTGGATTCAATGCGACGATCGGCCGGTTCAACAGTGGCTTCGTCGGGTCATCCTTAAGTTCCTCGTAGTAGGCGCGGATAGTTTCGGGATCTTGGCTCGTCAAGAGATTTGGATCAAATGACGGTGACTGCACCGACGCCAGGATGCGACCGGTTGCCGGCTCGATTGCAACCACGGCACCGACTTTGCCCTTCAAGCCCTTAAACGCCGCCACCTGAGCGGCGGCGTCAATCGTTGTGGTGACTGCCCCGCCAACTGGTTGGCGTCCGGCGAATAGCTGGGACATTCGGTCCACGAAGAACAGATCCGACTTACCGGTTAGTACGCGATTCTCGGTGCGTTCTAGCCCGGTGGCGCCGTAGATCAGCGAATAGAAACCGGTGATCGGTGCGTAGAGCGGGCCATCGTCGTAAGTGCGCAGATAACGCAGCGTGTTGCCGGTTTCAACTGACCTAGCCACTGGATTAGCGCCAACGAGGATTGGGCCGCGCTCGCGGTCGTACTCGGCTAGGAGTAGTCGTTGATTGCCCGGCCGCTCACGGTAGTCGCGGGCAAGCACCACCTGGATGACGGTGATGTTCACCAATAGTGCGACCAGCATCAGTGCGAGCACCACCCCGATACGTCGAATCTGTCTACTCATCATGATCCGGGCACGTACCTCACACGCGCCGCACTACTTGAGTTAGCGCGTCATCAATATCAAGTTGCTGCACGTCAGGGCGTCGAGCGCGATCGGAGATCCTGATCAACAGCGCGACTATCACCCAGTTTGCGACGAGGGAGGAGCCACCGTATGAGAGAAATGGTGTAGTCAAGCCGGTCAGCGGGATGAGCCGCGTGACCCCGCCGATGATCACGAATACCTGCAGCGCCAAGGTAATTGAAAGGCCGGCTGCCAGTAGTTGACCGAATGAGTCGCGCACGGAAACCGCGGTGCGCAACCCGCGTTCGATTAGCACCGCGTAGAGCATGAGCAGGGCAAACATGCCGGCCAAGCCGAGCTCTTCACCGATGGCTGCGACGATGAAGTCAGTATTTGCGAAC
>CAJBZP010000072.1 GCA_903960135.1 uncultured Actinomycetes bacterium
AATGCACCAGTCCGAGGACCCAACCACTCGGCGTGATGCATTTCTTTTCGCCGTCATAATGCTGGCCCGCGAGAAAGCTCTAACGAAGACTTATGTGCGCGGACGCAAACTCGAGACTTCCACCGGGCGGGGCTAATTCACATTTTCGCCGTGCGATAGCACTGAACACTCATCGCATTTTAGTGCCGCTCGACCGCAGATCCTCGCAGCCACGGGTCACGCGCGCGGCCATTCCGGTTTCAGCGGCCTTGCCGTATGAGCGCGGGTCGTAGAGTTTCTTGTTTCCGACGTCACCGTCGATCTTTAAAACTCCGTCGTAATTCTTGAGCATGTGATCAGCGACCGGCCGGGTGAATGCGTACTGCGTGTCAGTGTCGATGTTCATCTTTACGACACCGTAGTCCAGTGATTCCCGGATTTCACTCAGAAGCGAGCCGGACCCGCCATGGAAAACCAGGTCAAATGGCTTGTCCTTTCCGTACTTTGCACCCACCGTTTCTTGAATATCCTTCAAGATGGAAGGAGTAAGCACCACATTGCCGGGCTTGTAGACGCCGTGCACATTGCCAAAGGTTGCGGCAACCAGGTAGCGGCCGCGCTCGCCTAGGCCAAGTGCCTCCGCCGTTGCCAGACCGTCGTCGATTGAAGAGAACAATTTGGCATCATGCGTTGCCTCGATACCGTCCTCCTCCCCACCGACAACACCGATCTCGATCTCAAGAATGGTGCGGGCTTTAACCGACTCAGCCAACATACGCTGTGAAATCTCCAAGTTCTCCGTCAGCGGCACCGCCGACCCATCCCACATATGTGACTGAAACAAGGGCTCCCAACCCCTCGCCACGCGCTCCTGTGAAATCTTCAGCAGTGGCTCCATGAAGCCAGGAAGCTTGTCCTTCGGGCAGTGATCGGTATGTAGTGCGATGTTGATGTCATAGTGCTTGGCAATCGAGTGTGCGAACTCGGCGAGAGCAGTTGCCCCCGCCACCATGTCTTTAACCGTCTGGCCAGAAGCGAACTCTGCGCCGCCCCATGACACCTGAACTATCCCGTCGCTTTCAGCTTCTGCGAAGCCACGCATGGCCGCAACGACGGTCTGGGAGGACGTGCAGTTAATCGCCGGATAGGCGAACTTGCCCGCTTTTGCGCGGTCTAGCATTTCGGCGTATGCCTCGGGGGATGCGATGGGCACCAGGACTCCAGCTGTTAGGTCACGGACGGCGGATGATCCATATCATTTCATTCCAATATTGCGTCCGTATTACGAGGTGCTGCCCGCAGATCTCGCAAGGATTTCGAGAGTAAGCCGCCCAAGAGAGCAAGCACCATGATGCCCGCGGCGAGTAAGAAACCTGTCTTAAGGCCGACGAAGGCAATAAGTGGTCCGGCAAGGGCTAAGCCAATTGGCCCGAACATCAATGACCCCATTGCGTCATATGCGGAGACTCGCGACAGCGCCTCACGCGGGATATGTGTCTGCAGCGCGGTGAACCATAAAACCATGAACAACTCGATCGCGATTCCCCAGATCAATGCACCAATGGCTACCAGCAGGAGCGGTGCGGTAAAAGCCAATGACAGCACCCAAAGCGGGAACGCGAAGGAAATAATCATTCCGAAAAGCAGTGGCCGCGAGGCATGGATCTTGGAGGCAACCACCGCCCCGATCAACAAGCCAACCGACATGGAACCGAGCACGAATGCCCAGCCAGCAGGGCCGCCGTAGGACTCATTGGCCAAGACCGGGCCCATGACCTCCTCGACGCCGCGGATGACCATGACCGCCACGCTGAAGGACAGCACGATCGCGACAACCCATTTATATGAGATAAAAAGCCGCCAGCCGTGCGTTAAGTCCCCCAGCATTGATTCACCTGATGTGTGCGGCTTGGACGCGTGCCTAAATGTGAAGACCAAAAAGCCCGCGACCAGAAATGATGCGGAGTCGACCATGATCGCCACACCAGATCCAAACAGGGCCACCAGCAACCCGCCGACAGCACTGCCGACAATCAGCCCGGCATTGCTCGCCACACTGATATAGGCATTGGCCGGTTGCAAGTGCTCATCGTCGACAACATCGGGCACCAAACCCGGGTAGGCCGGATACCACAAGCCATTTAGTGCCCCGGAAATAATGGAAAGGACCACGAGCAGCGGGATGGTCGCCGTGCCGGTTATGAACAGCAACCCCATCACAGCCACCACCAAGCTGATGGCGATATCGCTAGCTGCAATAACCCGAGCGCGGCCAAGGCGATCAGCAATTACACCGCCAATTGGTAAGACAATGACCATCGGCAACGCCTGTGCCGCCAGCACCAGGCTAAGTGATGTTGGTGTGGCGCCTTCAAGATCCAAGATCCCAAATGCCAGAGCAATAGGCGCGATTCCGTTGCCAATGTTGCTTATTGTTCGCGCGATGAAGAGCTTCTGGAACTTGCGGTCGGTCATCAGAACCCGCGTTGAAATCGACATCATGGTATTTGCTCGAACCTGTGTTGACGCACCCATGCATGCATGGCGATGGCCGCTGCTGCACCGGCATTAATGGACCTTGTCGACCCATATTGGGCTATCGAGAGCACCGAACCACAAACTGCGCGCGCCTCCATGGTCAGGCCTTCGCCTTCTTGACCAAATAGCAGCACGCATTGCTCGGGAAGTACAAATGTCTCGAGTGGCACGGAGCCTGGCAGGTTATCAATGCCGATGAGCACAGTGTCATTCTCGCGCGCCCAGCCCGCTAAAGCCAGTGGACTCAGGTGATGGCGCACATGTTGATACCGATCGGTGACCATGGCACCGCGCCGGTTCCACCTCTTTCTTCCCACAATATGGACTTCCTTGGCCAGGAATGCATTGGCCGTTCTAACCACCGAACCGATATTGAAGTCATGTTGAAAGTTTTCGATGGCCACATGAAATGGGTTGCGCTGGGTATCAAGATCCGCCACCACCGCATCAAGGGACCAGTATCGATATTTATCGACGACATTGCGCCGATCACCCTCGACCAGTAATTCCGGGTCGTAGTTATCGCCGGTCGGCCAAGGTTTTGGGTGCGGTCCGACCCCGACTTCGGCGGGTACTTCCGGGGTTTCCACACCTCCGACGATAGCCTCAAGCACATGCATGCACTGACATCACTCGTCCAGTCCCTCGGCCCAGATCCAGAAGCGCTGCTAAAAAGCCTCGGCGCTGTTGCTTTTTGGGTGGCACTTGCCATCATCTTCGCCGAATGCGGGTTACTAATCGGGTTCTTCCTGCCCGGCGACTCGCTGCTGTTCATCGTCGGCATGCTAATTGCCCAGGGCTTCATCGCCATCAATATTGGTGTCGCGGTGCTGCTACTCATTATTGCCGCAATTATCGGCAATATCGTCGGCTACTGGATCGGGCTCAAAGCCGGTCCGGCACTTTTCAAACGCCCCGACTCCAAGTTATTCAAGAAGGAGTACGTGGACAAAACCCATGCCTTTTTCGAGAAATACGGGGCCCGCGCAATTGTCATGGCCAGATTCGTACCGATAGTTCGCACCTTCATCACCGCAATCGCCGGAGTTGGGCGAATGGACTTTCGTAAGTATGTGATTTTCAGTTTCATCGGTGCGGTGCTCTGGGCCGGTTGCGTGACGCTAGCCGGCTACTTCCTTGGAAATATCGAGTTCGTAAAAAAGAATATCGAGATCATTTTGATCCTCGTAGTATTCGTCAGCATTTTACCGATCATCTTTGAGTACGTTAAGCATCGCCGGGAGCGCGCTGCCGGCGATGGTAGCTAGTCCAAGCCAAGATCCGCTAGCGAAAACGCCGTCCGATACTCGAAGCCGCGCGCCACGACCGCCGGGCCGGCGCCGCGATCAACTATCACTGCAACCGCAACAGTGGTCGCACCAACGAGGTCAAGCGCATCAACCGCGGCCAACACCGATGATCCGGTCGTAGAAGTGTCTTCGACGGCGAGCACCCGAGCACCCGATACATCCGGACCCTCTATTTGCTTTTGCAATCCGTGCTGCTTCTCCGACTTGCGCACCACGAAAGCGTTCAGCAGGACACCCGCCTGCGCGGCATCGTGCATCATGGCGGTCGCTACCGGGTCGGCGCCAAGGGTCAAGCCCCCGACCGCGGTGAACTCCAAGTCGCTGGTCAACTCCCGCATGACTGTTCCGACCAAGGGTGCGGCTACGGCGTCCAATGTCACCCGCCGTAGATCTACGTAATATTCGGCTTCGCGCCCGCTCGATAAGGTCACCTTCCCATGGACCACCGCTTTATTGATGATCTCTTGACGGAGCTGCTCCCACGCTGGTGACTTTTTCATGGGGTCAACTCTATGCTTACCAAGTGCGAACCGGGCTGCCTAGGTGAGAACTGGCAGCATCATCGCCCTGCCAGGTGATGACTTAGCATTTCACGCCGCATTAACTTCGGCACTGCAAGCGGTAGGCGGCCAAATCTTCACGATCGACCTACCACCTGTTTCCCCGGCGCCGATGTCCGTGTTGATCTGCGCACGAATCCATGCACTAGGGCCCGCCCCGCCACTAGTAGTGGTAGCACCGGCAAGCAGTGTCCAATACCTGCCAGCACTCGCCCTCGCCCAGCGCACCGCGCACCGCAGGATCGCTGCTTACTACTTAATCGATCCGCTAACCGATCCAACCGGCCCGGAATGGCCCGATGCGCCGGTTTACGTCATTCGGCAAACGAGTGCGGCGGCCACGAAATTGCCCGAACTACGCGGGTGGCAGGAAATCCACTTCAATGCCATAGCGGAGTTGGCTGCTGCGCTCGTTGCCAGCGCCAGAATTTAGCGCTTCCCGAAGCGGCCGGATACTTCTCGCATGGCCGACGCAAACCGAACTAGCGGGCGCGGCGCATACCGCACCACGGTCGACAGTGCCTTGTATTGCGCACCGGCGACGCTAATCGGTCGGTTTCGCGTCACATCGCGCATCGCCTGCTCAACTACTTGCTCGGCTTCGAGCCACATCCAATCAGGGACATTCGACATGTCCATGCCTGCGCGATCATGAAACTCGGTGTGTACAAATCCTGGGCAAACCGCGATCACCCGAACTCCACTGCCAGCCAACTCCTGAGCCAAGCTCTCCGAGAAAACAGTTACCCAAGCCTTGGCAGCTGAATAAGTACCGCCTGTTATCCAACTCGCGATGCTGCTCACATTGATGACAACGCCGAAACCACGAGACAGCATCCCCGGGACGGCTGCATGGGTGGTGCGCATTACCGAGCGAACCAGAACATCAAGCAGCTGCTGTTCATCATGGATATCACTTTGCGAGAAGGACGCCTTGACGCCAAATCCCGCATTGTTAACCAATACCGAAATAGGTCGATCGGCTCGACCCAAGCGCTCTTCAACTTTCGCCAACGCGAGAGCATCACCGAGGTCAGCAACCAAGACCTCGGCCTGCACCCCGAACTGACCTGCCAGCGATGCAGCCAACTGCGCTAGTCGGGTTTCGTCGCGCGCTACCAGAACTAGGTCAAACCCGGCCCGGGCCAAGGCCACCGCGAAGGCCCGCCCGATGCCCGCGGTGGGACCGGTTACCAAGGCAATCGCCATTTTTATTCCCTAAGTAGAAACAACCGGGCCGCTGATGATCACTTACTTTGGCACCGTACCGTAGGTGCATGGGTACTCGGCTGCCGAAAAGTGTGGTGCCCGCTATCGCAGCCGCCATGGTGGTAGCACTCTTGGCCAGCGGCACGAGCGCCGGAATTTTTGGGGTCGCGCTGGCTGCCCCGAAGGAAAGCAGCTCCCCGCGCATCGTTAATGGTGACGACTCCGGCCCCGGGGATCTGCCCTTCCTCGTCGCGCTCCTGGACGCCTATGACTTTGAGGATGAAGGGGCCTACCAAGCACAGTTTTGCGGCGGCGCACTAACCACCACCACGACAGTCGTTACCGCGGCCCATTGTGTTTTCGATGAGGAATCGGGGGCCGTCACCAGCCCTGATGAGCTACTAGTGGCACTAACCCGGAATCTGAAGTCACCCAATGTTCGAACCGTAGGTGTATCGGCCGTCACCGTGCACCCAGATTACGACTCCGAGACCACCACTTTCGACATCGCGGTGCTCACCCTGGCCGAGCCGGTACTCGATATCACTCCGGTGTTGCCGATGCGGCCGGCTGATTCGCCATCCCTCGTTGCTGTCGGGGCGCCTGCAAAAGTTGCTGGCTGGGGAAACCTATCGGTGGATGACGAAAACTTCCCGGATGCGTTCAAGATCGGCCGGTTGGTGATTTTCCCGAATGAGAGTTGCGGGAGCGGATCGGACTTCAGTGTCGCCGGGGTGACCTTCGACGGCTACGGTGGCAGTTCTGCCTCAGCCGAAACCATGCTGTGCGCCGCCGGGGTCTCAAGCACCCGCAAGATCATCGACAGCTGCCAAGGCGATTCCGGCGGTCCGTTGGTTGCAGGTGATGGCCGCGCGATGCGCTTGATCGGGGTTGTGAGCTGGGGCGAAGAGTGCGCGAGCACTTGGCCCGGTGTTTACACCAGGGTGTCGGCGATGTCGGATTTCCTCACTGCAACCAAGGCACTGGTGACTTTAGCTCCGACAACTGCGCCCGCCATTGATCTAACCGTGCTGAACACCGCACTCCGGGTGAACTTCACCACTACCGATGACGGCTCCGCGATTTCCAGTTTCACGGCTTACGCCACCGACCCCACCACCGGTGTGGTATTCAGTTGCACCGGCCTGCCTCGGGTCGACCTGCAGTCACCGTTCTGCACGATCAACGGGTTGGCAAACGGCACCGCGTATGCGGTAAGCGGTGCTTCCGCAAACTCACTCGGTATCTCGCCGATGTCGACAACCGTTAGTGGCATCCCGCTCGGCGTGCCCACCCCCGGCGGTATTCGGAAGGTGTGGAGCACTGACGACAAGATGATCGTCGTGACCGTTAGACGATCCCGCGATAATGACGCACCAATCAGCAAGGTCGCGCTTCGCTGCTCACCAATTGCTGGCGGGCCGCCTAGGTTCGCCCCGGTGGGCCAAGATGGCTGGGCCTTCCTAAGTGGGCTGCGGACGACCTACTATTCCTGCGCGATCATCGCAACCAATGCCCTCGGCTCAGCGGTGTCGGCCCCAAAGGTAGTTAAAGTGACCCGATAGCGTTCATCCATGTCGCGCCGCACTCCCCCCTTGGTCCCACGGCTTCGCCCCCATGCAGATTCGGTTTTCGCCGAAATGTCGCAGCTGGCCCTTGAGGTTGGCGCAATCAATCTTGGCCAAGGGTTTCCTGATACCGATGGGCCATCGGAGCTGAAGGAGATCGCGACCGCGGCTATCCAAGACGGTCGCGGTAACCAATACCCACCGAGCATCGGAATACCAGAGCTACGCCAAGCTATCGCCGCCCACCAGGAGCGCTTCTACGGCATCAGCCTTGATCCTAAAACCGATGTCGTTGTCACCACCGGAGCCTCCGAAGCACTGGTTGCAACATTGCTCTCCCTTGTCGATGCCGGTGACGAAGTCGTCATGTTTGAGCCTTGGTTTGATATCTACTCGGCCGCAATCTCGATGGCAAATGGTCAGCGGGTTGGCGTGCCAATGAGCGGGCCGGGGCTGCGGCCTGATATCGATGCGCTGCGAGCCGCTATCACCAAGAAGACTCGTATCCTCATTCTCAACTCACCGCATAACCCGACCGGGGTCGTCTTCACCCGCGAGGAGTTGGAGGCGGTCGCAACTATCGCGATCGAGAACGACATTCTGGTTTTATCCGATGAGGCGTATGAACATTTGTGGTTCGACGATAGTGAGCACATTCCGATTTGCACGCTGCCCCAAATGTTCGAACGCACCATCACCGTGGGATCGGGCGGCAAGTCATTTTCATTCACCGGCTGGAAAGTCGGTTGGGCAACAGGCCCACGGGATCTAATCGCGGCGGTTCGTGCCGCGCGGCAACACCTGTCATTTGCCTCGGGCGGCCCATTTCAATACGCGATGGCCCATGGGCTTGGGCTACCCGACCAGTATTACCGCGAGCTCCGAAGTGATCTGGCACTCAAGCGCGATCTGCTTTGCGCGGGGCTCGAGGAGCTAGGGTTCGCCGTCATCAGACCTCAGGGCACGTACTTCGCAACCACCGACGTGCGCCCACTGGGGTATACCGATGGACTGACTTTCTGCCGGGAGCTACCAAATAGAGCCGGGGTAGTGGCCATCCCGCATGGGGTGTTTTGTGATGATGTCGAAGTCGGGAAGCCCTATGTGCGATGGGCATTTTGCAAGCGCACCGAGGTGCTGCAGGCAGCAATTGATCGATTGCGTGCAGGATTTAGTTAAGCACCAGCGGCTCGAGTGAGCGGGCCGTCATACGTCTCGTGAATTAACTCCGTCATACTTTTCGCGCTCGCTTCCTTGGTCAGCCAGCCGCCACCAATAGCCGCATCACGCAAGATGAAGGGCACGGCATTAGCCCCATCCAGTTTTTTCCATAGCTGCACTATTTCAAGTCAGTTCATGGCGACATTTCTTAATAAGTGCTCAAAGTCAGCTCACCTGCACCCGAAGCATTGATTTCCACCTTGTCGCCGTCGCGGATTTCACCAGCCAGGATCCCCTTGGCCAACTTGTCGCCTATCGCAGTTTGCACCAACCGACGCAGTGGGCGAGCGCCGTAAATCGGATCAAATCCCACTTCAACCAACCAATCCTTGGCTGCACCCGTAACCTCAAGGGTGATCCGGCGATCTGCTAGGCGCCGTTGCAGTTGCTCGATTTGGATATCGGTCACCTTTAGGAGTTCAGCGCGATCAAGTGGCTCGAACATCACCATCGCATCGAGGCGGTTTAGGAACTCTGGCCGGAACCTCTGTTGCACCGCCCCCAGCACAAGTGCCTTGCGCTCGGCAAATGGCAACTCGGTATCAACCAAGAACTGCGAACCCATATTCGAGGTCAAAATCATTATCACATTGCGGAAGTCGACGGTTCGACCTTGGCCATCGGTCAATCGGCCATCATCGAGCACTTGCAGCAAGATATCAAATACTTCAGGGTGGGCTTTTTCAACCTCATCCAAGAGAATTACCGAATACGGACGCCGCCTAACCGCCTCCGTTAGCTGGCCCCCCTCCTCATAACCGACATAACCGGGAGGTGCACCGACCAGGCGTGCTACCGAATGCTTCTCGGAGTACTCGCTCATATCAATTCGCACCATCGCGCGCTCATCATCGAATAAGAACTCCGCGACGGCTTTGGCAAGTTCGGTCTTGCCGACCCCGGTCGGTCCGAGGAACAGGAAGGATCCGGTGGGCCGGTTCGGGTCGGCGATACCGGCCCGGGCCCGCCGGACCGCGTCCGCAACCTCCCGCACCGCTGCACTTTGGCCGACCACTCGCTTCTCCAACTCATCTTCCATGTGGAGGAGTTTTTGGGTCTCGCCTTCCAAGAGCCGACCTGCTGGGATGCCCGTCCACGCCGACACGACTTCAGCAATGTCATCCGCGGTGACTTCTTCCTTAACCATCGCTGATTCGCGGGCATTCGTCTGGGCCGTGACCCGAGCCAGTTCCTCCTCGAAGGTGGGGATTTCGGCATAGAGAATCCGCGAGGCCTGCTCGAAGTTTCCTTCGCGCTGTGCTTTCTCCGCCACCGCACGCAGGTCGTCGATTAAAACCTTGATCTCACCGATTCGGTCCAGGCCCTGCTTCTCGGCATCCCACTTAACCCGCAGACCGCGAAGTACCTCATCCTTATCGGCGATCTCGGCCCGAATCTTGCGAAGCCGCTCCTGCGATGCGTCATCGGTCTCCTTGGCAACCGCCAACTCCTCCATCCGCAGTCGATCCACCTGGCGTTGGAGCACATCTATCTCAACCGGTGAGGAGTCGATCTCCATGCGCAAGCGAGACGCCGACTCATCCATTAAGTCAATTGCCTTATCGGGCAAGAAACGTGAAGTGATGTAGCGATCCGAAAGGGTCGCAGCGGCAACTAGTGCACTATCGGAGATAACTACCTTGTGGTGGGCCTCGTACTTCTCTTTGATGCCCCGCAGGATTGCAATGGTGTCTTCGACCGATGGCTGGCTGACGAACACCTGCTGAAAGCGGCGTTCGAGGGCTGCATCCTTCTCGATGTATTTGCGATATTCGTCAAGGGTCGTCGCACCGATCATCCGCAACTCACCGCGAGCCAGCATCGGCTTCAGCATGTTGCCGGCATCCATCGCACCTTCACCGCCAGCCCCAGCGCCCACCACCGTATGCAGTTCGTCAATGAAAGTTACGATCTGGCCATCACTGCCCTTGATCTCATCGAGTACGGCTTTGAGTCGCTCTTCGAATTCA
>CAJBZP010000073.1 GCA_903960135.1 uncultured Actinomycetes bacterium
CTCGCGAGCAATCTGACCAATGGTGCGCTCTATACGTTCGCAGTAGTGGCGAATAATCGGATGGGTGCATCTATCGCGGCGAGCACTACGTATGCGGTGCCGTCCAGTGATGCGACGCTGTCGGAGCTTGAGTTGAGCGGGGGGGTATCTGTCCCACTGTCACCGTCGTTCGTGCCTTCGACCACGGACTACGCGGCCACTGTGACGAACACGGTTGCTGCTGTGACTGTGACTCCGACGAGTGCGATGAGCAGCTCGACTATCACGGTGGATGACGCCGCAGTCCTCTCTAGCGAGGCGTCGGTTCCGATTGCGTTAAGTGTCGGTCTCACCGAGATCGTCATCGAAGTGACCGCGACTGACCCCCGGTTCACTGAGACCTACACGATCACCGTGACCCGTTCCCCCGCACCGCCGGTCCCCTCGGGGGGAAGCGGCACGTCCGCGGGGGGAAGCGGCACGTCCGCGGGGGTTCCCCTCGCGCCGCCGGCGATCGTCGTCAATGGCGGTGTAGTAGGTGCGGTAACTGTTGATGGGAACGTGGATCCTGACGTGCTCCTGGTGCGGACCCCCGCCAACTCAGGGTGGGAGGCGCTCGGCACTGACTTCCAGATGAGCGTCGATACCCAGACGGCCTCGGGGTCACCTGAGCCCCTCACCCCGGCGGGCGTGATGCAGGTCCCCGCGGGAGGTCGCATTGTGATCAACGGCGACGGCTATCTGCCTGATTCCCAGGTGTCGGTGTTCGCGATCCCGCGCACCACCGCTCGCATGGGCCCAAAGCTCTTGTCGCGGGCCATGAATGGCGCGGTGTACATCGCATCCACTTCGGTGACCAGCGCGGGTGGTGTTTCTGCGGTGATGGTGATCCCAGTGGGAATGAACATCGGTGATTACATCCTGCAGATCAACGGCGAGACCGAAACGCTGCAGATCCGGTCGATGAATCTACTGCTCAATGTCGTCCCTGCCGCACCATCGACCCGAGCGGGTTTGGTTCGTGACGCAGCGTTCTACGAAGGCAGATCCGCGAGCCTGAGCGCCAATGGTCGGGCAAAGCTCGATTCAATGGTGAAGGCGATTCCTGTTGGTGCGCAGGGTGTTTCCGTCGTCATTGTCGGAGTTTCGGTGGGTCTTGAATCACTTGACGCGAACCTTGACCTAGCCCGTGATCGCGCCAAGGGCATCGCCCGATACCTGGAGAAGCAGGGTGTTGAGGGCACCTACACCGTGGCGGTGTCCACGACATTCACCGTCGACGGAGCTGAACGCTCTGAGCGGGGCCTTGGAAGGGCATCAACGTCCTTGAGCAGCTTCGATGCTCCGGCCACGTCCAGTGGGGGCAAACCGCTCACCACCGCCAGCATCGTGTTCCAACTCCCCACGCCAACCTGAGGCGTTGTGCCCTAGAGCGCACATCGTCATCTTCTTCGCACCGACCTGTTCACATTTCCCACTTGGCCGCGGTGCCGCTTGGGCTACACCAGAACTGAATCCTGAAAGGGTGAGAGCGCATGCGAGCAAAAATGAAATTATCCCCGTTTTCATGAAAATGACTCTACTGATGAAACGAAGTTGAAGTCAATGAGTTGATCAATCAATTCAGTCCAGCCATTTAATCGACGTAATTCATGGTCGCAGCCTAATCCGCGTGCAAGTCGAGATCCTGAGTCATCCCTTGAGAGAGTTGTTGTTGATGTTTTGCCTAAAGGGTGGGGCTTTATCTTTTGGAGCGCCCAAGGAGGCGAAGAATTTCCAGATATAGCCACAGGATGCTGACGGCGATACCGAATGCTAGGAGCCAGTCGGTTCCTTTCGGCATTGGTTGCCCGCTCTCGACGATGTCGTTGAGCGTAACGATGTCAACGTTAATGCTCCAGGACGCAAATACGACGCCAACAAGGCAAGCAATGATGCCCACCACACCCATTCCCCAAATACCCCATCCGCCGCCGACCCCAAGGAACATGCCAAGACCAATGGAGACAAGTGAAAAAATAAGGTAAGAGATGATTGCGATTGCAAATACTTTGTTTGCCCGTCCGGTTCGTTTCCCCCACGGAGATGCTGAGTATCCGACCACGACAGCGACGGTGACCGCGGTCGCAAGCACGGCTTGCCCCACGATCCCGTCAGCAAATACGTCGTTGAAAAGGCGGGAGATGAAACCGATGACGGCGCCTTCAGCGAGCGCGTAAGCAACCGCAAGTACAACACCAAGTCCGGTGTTACCTTTTCGGAAGGCCCGGATCGTAAGCCAGGCCACACCTACCAACCCAAGAATCAACGCGAAAAACAAGACGCTATCCAGTCCGTCTAGAAAAGGGAACAGGACCGTCCAGCCTGCAGCAGCGCCGACCACAACAAGTACTGCAAGCCCAGCGAAACGAATCAACACGTCAGGGTATTGCACAGGGCGGCCATGTTCGACAACATCGCCGCGCTCGAAAATCTGCCGTGCCTCCTCAAAAACCGGGTTCTCAACCTTCACAAATGGACTCCCTCAAAGTAGTTACTGTTCCTAAACCTACAGCTCTTCACACAGCCAATAATTTTTCACATTAGCTTTTAAGGACTAATTTAGTTACGGAAATGTCCGCCCTGTTGACCTACGCGCGCAGTGCAACGAGAAGACCGTCTGATCCATCATTTCTGATAACTCAGGTCAGATCATCACAACTCCAAGAGTTCGCGTACGGGGAGAACTCTGTGGCGGTTACTTTCTACTGACCGGGATCGTAAGTCTTTTCACCCCGCAAATCGCGTTATGGATTCCATTGGGAATCTTTGTCCTAGCTTTTCTGGTGAATCGCAAGGAAGTGAAGTCCGGGTACGGCAGCAAGGTAGCGGTCACCCCAATTGGGCACTTTTACCAAGATTTCAGACAAGGACATCAACAATTTCGCATCAATCAATCCGACCGGTCCGCTGTCTGTCGCCATGCGGCTTCTTGAGCAGGTATTGGGTCTATCTGGCAGGTCCGATCCTCGGTGCAGCGCTAGCAGTTGTCGGCGCTTACATGTTGCGCGGTCGCGGCGGTGGACTTGCAGGTTCGCAAGCGGCGCAGGGTGCTCTGTTTACTCAGCCGAAGAATCCTGAAAAAGCCTAGGACTCGTCAATCGACTTCAAAATTGAGTCCGAACACTGTTATATAGCTCCATGAGTTCAATCCGGCATCAGTTCAGGACCCTTTCGGTTGATGTTGTCCTGATGGTGATCGCGGGGTTCGCGCCGGCAATTTTGATGGGATTCCTTGGTTGGACCGATGGAGTCAACATCGCGACCCTTTCGGGTCTTGCCGTGTTCATTGCGTGCATGGGCGGTACGGGTTGGCGCACTGGTCTGTTCATTTCTTTGCCCTTCGCGTTATTTGCAGGACTTGCGGACTGGGTCGCACCTAACCCCTGGCTAGCTGCCGTTGTGCTTGCAACCGCCGCATTCCTTCGTGGATACGCGGCGAAAGCCGGAATGCATGATGCCTTGATCATGACCGTGATAGCACTGGGCTTTTTTGTCGCCTCACCTATTCCCAATGACCTGCCTATTGCATCCCCTCTTTATGTCGCGTTGATATCGCTCGCAGCTTCACTATGGGCAACATTGGTGATGTACTTGCTTCGCAATCGACTACATGTTCGTCAACACACTGGGCTTGACTCGCGCCGGGTGCTCGCGTACAGCCTTGTCCTGGCATTGCTCGTAGGTGTTGCAACTTGGGGTGTTGTCGACCTGGAGCTCGGTCACACCGGCGGTTGGATCATCCTGACTATCGTGGTTGTTTTTCAACCATCACTGGGCGATGGATTCCGCAAGGCAGTTGATCGCGCTGCAGGAACCATCTTGGGTTTTGCCATTGCTGTTCTCGTCGGTGCATTCGTGACGAACGTTGGACTGCTCTACTTTGTGGGCACCATATTTCTCATGGTCGCATTCATTCTCATGTTGCAGGGGCGACCTTATTGGCTCTATGCCGCCTTGCTTACGCCTGCAATCGTCCTGCTTGAAAGTTCAGGTTCTACAGTGGATGAGGTTGCAGACCAACGCCTAGGTGCAACACTGATCGGAGTGATATTTACCTTGTTGGTGATGCTCGCATTAACTCCACTTACCAAGCAACTTTTGGCAAGCCCTGCGGTGGATTCCAAAAAACCAAGCACGCGTGAAGAATGACCGCGTGCAAGTTCAAGTAGTTAGAACTCCCTGATCCGTGTCAAGGGTTCTCGGTTCTCGGCCGAGGGTTCGCTGCAATCGCCAGCTCGTACCGTGGTTTTACCGTGGACGCCTCCAAACATATTCAAAATTCCTCAAAGGTATCCAAAGAATCAAGGTGGAAGTTAAGTAAGTTAATGGGAAAGCCAAGTTCTCGTAATGCGTAGGTCCGGGGTGGGGAGGAGCGCAGCGACGGTTCCCCGAGGCGGCTCCAATGTCAAGTCCCGGGACATCGTTAACCCCTGTCCCGGGCTCCTGGAAGGACCCCGAGACCGTGCGCCGGTTCTACTCCGGCATCACCGACCAGACCCTCGCGCAGGCCATGGCCATCCACGGGTGGGGCGGCACCGATGCCTAATAGTATGCAAATACTTGGCTACAAGCCAAGAA
>CAJBZP010000074.1 GCA_903960135.1 uncultured Actinomycetes bacterium
AGCACCGCGCCATAAGGAAAGCCCCGGGCATCTATGCCAGCGACATCATCAATTTGCTCAGCGCCCAGCGCCTCGCTCATAGCGTCAATTACCAGAGCGAATGACACCGGATCGGCCATCAACCCGGTTAGGTCCTGGAATGCGACCCCAGCCTGTGGCCAATCTTCGATGACCCTTATCCGCGACCGCAATATCGCCTCGCCCGAGGCAGTTAGCAGTGGGTTTGGTCCTGACATTTTCGCTTAACTAGGACTTGGACCTGCGGGAGCGGCTAACCCGCTTAGGTTGATTTCGCACCGTGTCGTCTACCCGAGTGGTGATCGCAAAATCACCTTCACCACCTGCGTCGTCGAGGTCACCGGTACGCCCCTTACCAGCTTGGGCCCGACGCGCATTAACCCGAGCGGTCAGGGACCGCATGGCCGGTTGACGTTCCTTTAGTTGCGCCAAGAACGGAGTGGCGATGAAGATCGAGGAGTAGGTGCCGGCAGCCATACCGACCGCGAGGGCCACCGCCAGGTCCAGCAAGGTGCCCGCACCCAGCAGCCCGGCACCGATGATGATGATGGCGAGCACCGGCAACAGCGCCACAATCGAGGTGTTGATACTTCTGACCAAGGTCTGATTTAGGGCCAGGTTCGCAGCCTCGCTGTAGGTGAGCACCGATTGACCGGCGATATTTCTGGTGTTCTCCTTGACCTTGTCGAACACCACCACGGTGTCGTAAAGCGAGAAACCGAGAATCGTCAGCAACCCAATGACGGTAGCCGGCGTGACCTCAAGACCGGTGAGTGCATAAATCCCGATGGTGATGACTAGATCATGGGCCAGGGCGACGAGCGCTGCTACCGCCATTCGCCACTCGAAGTAAATTGAGAGGAATATTGTCACCAAGAGCAAAAAGACCACTAAGGCCTGTAGCGCCTTCTTCGAGATCTCCGAACCCCAGGTGGGGCCAACCACCTGAACCTTGATCTCCGATTTTGGTACCCCGCAGAGATCTGCTAGCTGACCGGCGAGCACCGAACTCTCATCGGCGGTCAGTGACTCGGTCTGCACCCTAATCGTCCCGTTAACAGCCGACGTGACAATGGCCTGTGCGCCGGTCTTGGCTTCGGCCACCGTGCGGGCCTGCTCAACACTGCAGGTTGCATTCGAAATCGCAAAGTCCGCACCGCCGCGAAACTCGATCCCAAGGTTCAACCCACGAAACAGCAAGGCGCCAACTGAGACCAGCAAGATGATCGCCGAGATTACGTACCAAGTGCGCCGGCGGCCAACGAAGTTAACCGAGACCTGCCCTTGATAAAGGCGCTGCCCAATGCCAATGCGACCACTCATGGGCTCGGCACCTCCTCAGATTTATTCTCGGCTCCCGAACGCCTTCGGGACTTGCCGGCTACTGCACCGGCGAGACTATGACCGCCTACTCGATCAGGATCCAAGCCGGTCCAGCGCGATCCCTTCTGCATCCACTTGGAGCGACCGAGCAGGACCACGAACGGGTGCGTGAACCAGAACGCCACAATTACGTCGATAACAGTCGTTAATCCAAGGACAAAGGCGAACCCTCGAACGCTGCCGACCGAAAGCAGGTAGAGCACTACCGCGGCCAGCAGTGACACGAAGTCGGCAGCCAACAATGTTCGCCGAGCCCGTACCCAGCCGCTTTCGCAAGCCTGCCGCAGGGACCGGCCCTCGCGGATTTCATCTCGAATCCGCTCGAAGTAAACAACAAAGGAGTCGGCGGTAATGCCAATCGCCACGATCGCTCCAGCAACCCCGGCCAATGTCAAAGTCAGGCCGATGGTCTTGCTGAACACGACGATCATCAAATAGGTAACTGCCGCGGCAATGATTAAGGAGATCACGGCCACGATGCCAAGGGCCCGGTAATAGATCATCAGATAGATCATGACCAGAACAAGCCCGAGGAGCCCGGCAATGATGCCGGCGCGCAATTGATCATTTCCAACGGTCGGTGAAACACTCGTGATGTCAACGGGATCCAACGTGACCGGAAGCGCGCCGTACTTCAGCACGTTGGCGAGATCGCCTGCCTCCTGCGCGGTGAAGTCACCTTCGATTTGGGCTTGCCCACCAAGAATCGGCTCATTGAACCTCGGGGCGGAGACTACGACGCCATCGAGCACAATCGCAAAGGCATTACACGGGCTGGCCCCGGTGCCGCAATCTGGTAGCGCAGATAACTTGGTAGATGCCTCCGCCAGTGCCTTGGCGCCTTCACTATCGAACTCCAGTGAGACCACCCAGCTGCCGATCCCACTTTGTGGCAGCCCCGCAGTTGCGCCGGTGACATTACTGCCCTTGATGAACGCCGGCTCCAGGTTGTACTTGAGTTCGCCATTTCGCTCACAGGTACCCAGCCAAAGCGCCGGGTCATCGGGAATCCCCCCCGTGTAGGAGGCTGGATTCGTGCAGTCCAAAGCCGCTACCTGGGCCAAATACTCACCCGTGTTCTCCGGTGACTGCACCAGCTCAGTGCCGGGCACAAAAGTGCTACTTGGTGCGGGCGACGGGCTGGCAGACGCACTGGCAGACGGGCTGGCAGACGCACTGGCAGACGGGCTGGCAGACGGATCCGCGGTCGGGGTGGCATTTACATCAAATGGCTGTGGGTTGAGCAGCGTATCGACCGGGCGGAAATCTAGTAGGGCCGTGCGCTTGACCAGGTCGACTAGGCGATCTTGCTCGGCGCCGGGCACC
>CAJBZP010000075.1 GCA_903960135.1 uncultured Actinomycetes bacterium
AAGTGCAGGCAGGCCGCGGCATCAACCGCGTCAATGCCGAGGCGCTCGTCAAAACCGTCAATCTCCTGCAAAGCCGCAACCGACCAAAGTGCCCCGCTCTGCACGATCTCCGCGGTCGTGGCGAAGCCACTTGATTCGCGGGTCGGATACTTGATCTCCCCGCCGCCGGTATCAACAACGATTGGCCCGATCGCGCCGACTTGCAGTCCGGCTTGCTTAGCCTGCGCTGCTGTCGCCAGCAACTGCTCGATCACCCCCGCTGGCAACCTGGTGTCTTGGTCAAGTGTCAACAGCCACTTAGCCTTTTGGTCATTGGCAAAGGCCAAGCCGGCATTAAGGCTGCGCGCAATGCCGCGGTTGTTATCGAAGCGCTGCACCTGCACCGGGCCGGCACCGGCCATCTGATCTGACACCTGCCGGAGCAGCGGGTCAAAAGTGCATGGGCTCGCATCATCAACGACGATGGTGGTGACGCCTTCGCCCGCGAGGTCAGCCAGCAAGGCCAGCAGGGATTGAGCAGCTGGGCGATAGGTGGCGACTACTGCAATCACCGGGTTCGTCACCCTGCTGAGTCTAGAGTGACGGTAGGCTAGATGCGTTCGCACGCCATAGGTCGGAGGAAGCCTTGTCAGAAGCCAAACGCGCACTCATCACCGGTGTGACGGGCCAGGACGGCTCCTATATGGCCGAGCAACTCCTCGAAAAGGGCTACGAGGTGCACGGGGTGGTGCGCCGGTCATCGACTTTCAACCGTTCGCGCATCGACCATATCCACCATGACGAGCACATCCCGGGCAAGAACCTGCACCTGCATTACGGCGACGTCACCGACGCAGCGCGGATGTCGCAGTTGGTCTACGACATCCGCCCGCACGAGGTATACAACCTCGCTGCGCAATCGCATGTGCGCGTGAGTTTCGATGAGCCGGTTTATACCGCAGAGGCCACCGGTGTGAGCACCATCAACATGCTCGAGGCGATTCGCAGTGTCGACACGAGCATTCGTTTCTATCAGGCGAGCACCAGTGAGATGTTCGGCGCGAGCCCGCCCCCGCAAAATGAGAACACCCCGTTCTATCCGCGCAGCCCTTACGGAGTTGCAAAGGTCTACAGCTACTGGATCACGCGCAACTACCGCGAGGCCTACGACATGTTCGCGGTCAACGGTCAGTTGTTCAACCACGAGTCTCCCCGTCGTGGTGAGACATTCGTAACGCGCAAGATCACCTTGGCCGTGGCGAATATCCTCAAGGGCAAGCAGAGCGAACTTTGGATGGGCAATCTTGACGCCATCCGCGACTGGGGCTACGCCAAGGAATACACCGACGGCATGTGGCGGATGCTGCAAGCCGATGAGCCGGAGGATTTCGTCCTCGCGACCGGCACCGCCTTTACGATTCGACAGTTCTTGACTTTGGCGTTTTCCCATGCGGGCCTGGAATGGGAGGATTACGTCAAGTTCGACCCCAAGTTCTTGCGCCCCACCGAAGTCGACGAGTTGATCGGCGATGCGAGTAAGGCCAAGGCGTTACTCGGCTGGGAGGCAAAGGTGTTGCCCCCTGAGTTGGCCCAAATCATGGTTGATGCCGATATTGCTCGCCTTGATGGCGCCCCCGAGGGCGCGTTCTAATTCCTGAACAACCCGGGGCTAAATAATGCATGCACTCATCACCGGAGCCGCCGGTCAAGATGGCATCATCTTGTCGCAGTTGCTGCTCGCTGACGGCTATCGAGTAACCGGATTGGTCAAGCCCGGCACGGTGGTCTCGACCCTGCAGCGTTACGCGCCCGGAATCGTCATCGTCGAACGCGACCTTGGTGATGGCGACGCAATTCGCAGCACCGTCGTAGACCTTGAGCCCGATGAGATCTATAACTTCGGGGGCATCAGTTCGATCATGGAGTCGGTTAACTTCCCCGAGATGACCCATCGGGTCAATGTCGGTGCGGTCGAAGCCATTTTGCTCGCCATGACCCAGATCAAAGCCAAATCACCGCGGTTCGTGCAGGCGGCGTCCGGCACCATCTTCGAGGGCACCGAGATCTCCCCGCAAAACGAGTTCTCCCCGCGCTCACCCAAGACTCCTTACGCCATCGCTAAAGCCGAATCATTGCAACTTATTGACGCGGCCCGGGCCGGCGGTTTGTTCGCGACCGCCGCGATTCTCTATAACCACGAGTCACCGTTACGTGGCAGTGGTTTCGTCACGCGGCGCATCACCGAGGCTGCTGCGCGCATCGCGGCCGGCCAGCAGGAGTACCTCGAACTTGGCAATGTTGATGTCTCACGCGATTGGGGCTGGGCCCCAGATTATGTGCGCGGCATGCGGTTAATCATGGGTGCGAAGGCACCGCATGACTATGTGCTCGCCACGGGCACCAGCCATGAGTTGACCGACTTCATCGAACTGGCCTTCCAGGCCGCGGGCATCGCCGATTGGCGAAGTGTCGTGCACGCCAAGGATGAATTGCGCAGAGCGACCGACCCGACCCTGCTCCGCGGTGACAGCACCCGCGCCTATACCGAGCTCGGTTGGCAACATACGAAGACCTTCGCGCAGCTAGCCGAGGCGATGGTGGCCTATGACATGAAGCTGCTGCAGGATCCGGCTGCGCTCTGGCACGAGTAGGGCAGCGCACCCTAGGTTCAAACTAGACGCCGGCGCCTGCTGGGGTGGGCGGGCAATCCGGGTGCAAATCTGATCGTTGAATGACGAATCGTGTTCTATCTACCGCGATGCCCGTGAAATACCGAGTGAGCTTGTCGTTCAAGGCCAGCCAACTGCCAGGAGACATGGACGCTAGCCGATTGCTGTGAGCCAAGAAGGCTGCGTCGATCGACGTGCAGAGTCGAAGATCGGCGCACCAATCCGGCTCAGTGATCGCAGGACTCCACTTAGGCAGCCAGATTAAGTGACCGACCGAGCCACTGCGCAACTGTTTGAGCGGAACTTTTGTTCGGCTCGCGGGAAATACCGGAGCAACCAGGCGCTGTGGTTGTACGGCGCCTTTGCCGTCCTCGGCGAAATCACATGGGTGCGGAAGAAGTAGTCCGAATGTGCCATCGCCAGAGTCATTCGCCCCGAAAATGCTGGCGAATAAATCGCCCTGGAAAATCGGACGACTTGCATTCATCGTCTGGACGAAGTATCGCTCTGCGTTCGGGTAAAAGGTAGGAGCTTGCGTCACCTCGGGTAGCCGATGCTTTTAGTGCCCGAGTACAGATCTGAAACTTCATCTTCGGTGATTGCGGTGAACCAAGTTGTCTCGGGAAGTTGACCGGCGTCGACTGCAACACCTGCTGCTTCCAACTCTCGTAACATCCAGACCGCTGCTCGGATCTTGGGGCTTACCAATAGTTGGTGCAAGGTGGTGGCGCCGATACCGGTTCGAGAGGTCAGCTCCTCAAGTTCGGCGCGCTCGCTGGGCATTAACGACACACTCACACTGCTAGCCGTCCG
>CAJBZP010000076.1 GCA_903960135.1 uncultured Actinomycetes bacterium
GGCAGGTGCCGGCGGCCTGTGACCTAATTGGGCCAATGACATTCAACGCCGATGTCAGCCTTGAAGGCGCGAGTGATGCGACCTTGTTAGTTGCGGTGCGACTAATTCGCGGGGGAGTCGAAGTCCCATTCGAAGGGTCCTATGGGTTCGGGCACGACGTGGTGACACACGGCTGGCACCGGCTCGCCCACCGTGAACTCGACGCCGAGCTTTCCACCCCTTGGCAACCGGTGCACACCCACACCAAAGCCGAACCATTTAGCCCCGGTGAGATCGTGCCGATCAGCGTCGCCTTGTTGCCGCAGGCCACCAGGTTGCGCGCCGGTGATGTCTTGGAACTAGAACTGCGTTCCCAATGGCTATTTGCGATGAACCCATTCACCGGGCAATTGCCGGCTCGCTATGCCGTTTCGTCAAACGGTTCGACGCGGTTGCACCTAGGTGGCTCACATTTAGCTGAACTGCGTATCCCGGTTGCCGGTGGCTAGATGATTCAAGAACCACAGCACCAACCGGCCAGACCATTGATCGACAGCCCAACGCGGATGCCGATGCGCAAGCTCCTCGCCTTGGTTGGAGTCCAGACTTTGGGCTTGGCGGTCATTCTCGGGGTAAGCGGGTTGCTCGAAGGTGACCTGAGCCTCCTGCACGCCTTGTTGGTGCCACCGCTGGTTAGTTTCGTGTTGATTGTCGCGCAGCCAGAACTTCCGGGGAGTCGTCCGCTTCGAGTAATCGGGGCTTATGCGTTGACCGGCTTCTTGGGGATTGGCTTGTCGACCTTGCCGTTGCCCGGCCTATTGCTGGCGGTCATCGGTGGGGCCGCAGCCTTGTTCTTCTTCTACCTTTTCGGGGTCTTCCACGCCCCCGCCTTTGCGGTGCCATTTGCCGCGATCATGGCCGGCTATGTCTTGGCAGATGCCCCGAAGGCCTATGGCATCTTGATGATTTACACCGTTTTGGTGATCTTTTTGGCGATTGTGACCAATCGGGTGCTCGGCTACCGCTCCTACCCGGAAAAGTGGTGGTAGCCGCCAGGGCCGCCTGAATTGTCGAAAAAGGCTGCCGATTTAGGTTTGATCCTTAGTAATTCGGGGAAAAGTGTGCTTACTATGGCCATCACAGTGATGCCAGTTGCGGCGTAACCCAAAACCAACGGACGGGACAATTAGAGAATGAGTGATTTCGAAGGCACCGAGATCGACGATGACACCCCCGCCTTTCGGGGCCTAAGTCGCCGCCAACTCCTCGCCAGCGCGGCCGCCTCAGCCGCCGGGATCGCTGCAATCAAGGCGGCTGCCCCCGCCGCCGCTCAGGATTACCCGCTCATGCCCTTTAAGAGCCGGGGCCGGCTGACCAAGCGCCCCAACTTCTTAGTCATCATGATCGACGAGCAACGCCAGCCGGTGCCATATGAGTCACGCGCCCTAGGGGTTTGGCGGAAGCGGAACCTCAAGGGTCAGCAGGCCCTGATGGCAAATGGCATGGAGTTCACCAATCAGCAGATTATGTCTTCAGCCTGCGCACCAAGTCGCGCTTCATTTTGGACCGGCCAGTACCCGTCATTGCACGGTGTCACCCAAACGACCGGTGCCGCCAAGAGCGCACTCGAAGAGGACACCTACTGGCTGACCCCAAACACCGTGCCGACAATGGGCAACTACTTTCGGGCTGCCGGCTACGAGACCTGGTACCGCGGTAAGTGGCATGTCAGTGACGCCGACCTTTATATCCCCGGCACCAACACCCCGATCCCGAGCTACCGCGATAACGGGGCCCCGGATCTGCGCCTGGAGAAAATATATGAGGACGTAAACCGCCTAGATGCCTTCGGCTTCAATGGTTGGGTCGGGCCGGAGCCCCATGGTTCGAACCCGTATGACAGCGGTTCGTCAGCGCCGTACTTCGTCGGCCGAGATGCCACCTATGAGCGGCTCGGAGTCAAGACGATCAAGAATTTGCAGCGGGGGCGCAAGCCGTGGCTAATGGTGACCTCATTCGTCAACCCCCACGACATTGTGCTCTGGGGCCGGCTGTCGCTCTTGATGAACAACATGTGGTTGCGTCAGCAAAATGAGCGGTCGAATGTGCCGCTCGAGTTGTTCCTCGACACGATGTGGTCGCAGCTAAAGGATGAAAATCTAAGCTCCAAGCCTGCCGCGCAGGCCAGTTATCGCGAGACCTATGCCAGCGCGTTCCAGCCCAATGACAACACGCACCCGTATCACCAGTTCTATTACGCGCTGCAGGAGACCGTGGATAAGCACGTGTTCGAGGTTTTGAAGACTCTGATGTCAAACCGGCAGTCTTACCGCGACACCATCGTGCTTTATGTCTCTGACCATGGTGACTTGCTCGGCAGTCATGGTGGGATGTATCAAAAGTGGCACAATGCCTACGATTCGGTGTTGCGCGTACCGCTCGTTGTTCACAATCCGATTCTCTTCCCCAAAGCCGATCAGACCGAGGTGCTTACCAGCCACGCCGATGTGCTGCCGACGATGTTGGGTCTCGCTGGCGTCAATGTTGATACCGTCCAACGCCGCCTCAAGCTCACCCATACCGAGGTGCACGATCTCGTCGGCCGCGACCTCTCCGGGTTCTTGCTCGGTGAGCGCAGAGCCGAAACCGTATCCGGGCCCGTCTATTTCATGACTGATGATGAGCCAACCCGTGGCGATTACCAGCTGGATCCATTCGGCCGCTATTACGAGTCGGTGGTTCAGCCGAATCACATTGAAGCTGTTATCGCGCAACTGCCCACAGGTGCCGGTGGCTCCATGCAGCAGTGGAAGTTCACCCGCTACTTCGACAATGACCAATTCTGGAGCTCACCTGGCCAAGCCGATGTGGTGACCAATCTCGTTGGGTCACAGGCTAAGCCCGGTGCTGTCACCGGTTCGACAACCGTGAAGATCCATCAGGCGACCGCGTATACCGTCACGCCACCACCGGATGAGTACGAGCTCTACAACATGAGCGCCGACCCGCTGGAGATCGACAACCTCGCGGGCAACCCGGCCTACGCGGCGATCCAGGCGCAAATGGCTAGCCTGCTCGTGGCTCAACGCAACCTGAAGCGAATTGCGCCGTCAGGGCTTGGCGATGTCACCACGCAAAACGCTCAGGTGAGTCAGGGGCCGATGCCGGCCCGCCCCACCGGTGCTGAGCAGTTAGTGGGCCTCGACATTGTCAATGCACTAAGTCGTGCCTGACCAAACCCCACCAGCCAAGCCAACTTTGAGGAAAGCATTGGCCTACCGGGACTTCTTAAGACCACCCGAATCGACGACGGCACTTACACTCAGGTTCTAATGATCTTGAAGTAAGTCGAAAACCGAAACCGGAGGAATCATGCGCGGCAGATATCAGGCGATCGGTACGGCACTTGCGGCGGTAGTCGTATTCGCCATGGTCGCCGGGGCCCCAGTTTCGGCAGCCCCTTTTGTCATGCCGACCCATGGTCATACCGAAAAATGCGGTAAGCCAAAGAAGAACCAGGACGGCTCAATCAGCAATGTGCTGTGCTCGAATGGCAAGGCTAATTCGCAGGTCCGCAAGTACCTGGCTGGGGAGTCATCATTTGTGATGCAACTTGGCGCTGATGCCACCGTCGAGGATTTGCACGTGGCCGTCTGCGGGGATATCGAGGGTGTCACCTACCCCGTCGTGCTCAATGCCTACACCTATATATATGCGGCCAACCACTACAAGGCGCCACTCCCGACGGTAAAGGCGCTAGGCAGGGCGTTAGTCAGCGATAACAACCCGCTCGGCTGTGCATCAGCCGGTGGGGGTGGGGGCTAGCCCCGCAACCTTTCGCCGACGTCGCCGCTAGGGGCGCTGGCGCCGGGTCTGGTGCTGCGGCCGGCAATTTGCGGCTTATTATCGGGAAACAATCGAAGCACTAAGCATCTGGAGCTAACTTGAAGCAGTCTCGAGCTCACGGCGTACGCGGCAATTTGCCGGCGGTGCTGCCCCGACTGGCTTTGGCTTTGCTCCTGGTCGGAGGCTGGGCCACCTTGGCCTTAGGGCTGCCGGCCCAGGCAGTGTCAATCGTTGCCGAGGATGAGGGAGCACCGGCGGACGATCCGGCTGAGGCACCGGCGGACGATCCGGCTGACGATCCTGCTGACGATCCGGCTGACGATCCGGCTGACGATCCGGCTGAGGCACCGGCTGACGATCCGGCGGACGATCCGGCGGACGATCCGGCGGACGACCCGGCGGACGACCCAGCCGTGGGTGCGGACGAGGAATCCGCGGCGGACGAGGAATCCGCGACGGATGAGGATGAGTTCGCGACGGATGAGGATGAGTTCGCGACGGATGAGGATGAGTTCGCGACGGATGAGGATGAGTTCGCGACGGATGAGGA
>CAJBZP010000077.1 GCA_903960135.1 uncultured Actinomycetes bacterium
GGCGGGCATTTGTAATACGACAAGGTCGGCTCGAAAGGCTCGGCTACCGGAGATACCGCTGGAGCCGCCGGGGCTACGACACCCGCGAGCCCTGCGACCAGTGCCGCCGCGCAGATAGCACCCAACAGGCGCCGAGCAGTGCCCTTACGAATGATGCCGATACCCATGACAATCGATCCTTCAGTAGAGAGCGGCCGGACTCCCTCCCGCCGCGCCTTAACCCTAGAGGGAAAACAGCGGAGAACAATAGGTCTTATGAAATCCGCAGCTTGCTAATGCTAGCTCACGTGTTTGTTGGGCCAAGGTTTCCTAAACCTTGTGTCGGATGTTCTAATAATGTCGGGGCCACTCTTGAAGAATTCCCTAATCGCTGGTACATAACAACTCTTGCGAAATCTTGTGATGCACGTCCTTCGCCTCGCCTGTCGAGTTCGGGCGCGTATCTCCCCCGATTCGATTTCGTTAGGGCACGGATGAGGCACGGCACGGTTGCCCGTGCCCTGTACCCTGCCTCGCTTACGGAGCCAATAGGCCAAGGGGTAGCACTCCGATGCCATCCGGACGCCGGTAGGCGGACGGGCCAGTATTGATGACGATGGCGTCAAGCAGCGCATCACCGAGGTGCTCGGCCAGCCACCGCAAGTGGCGGACATCCCGGTCCTCAACAGTATTAGCGAGCTTGACTTCGATTGCCAGGACCAGACCGTCATCTCGAACGACGACTAGGTCGACTTCGTGGTCGCCATTACGCGTCCTCAGGTGGGAAATTTCCGCCTCGGCCGCTTGCGCGGGGACTCTCACGCACAGCGTGACCAGCGATTCGAAGAGGTGTCCGAGCATGGTGCCCGCCTGGGGGCCAATGGGAACGCCTTCGCCGTCGAGGAGTGCATCACGAGTCAGGCCGAGAAGTCTGGCCGCAAGCGCAGGGTCAGCGAGGTGGTGCTTCGGCACCTGACCGAGCCGAGTCATGACGCTCCCCGCAGGCATCCACGCCGGGACGGGATCCAGCAACCACAGGCTGGTCAGGACGTCCCGGTAGGAGATCGCGGTACCGCGTGCCGGCTTCTCCCCCTGCCCAGGTGTTGCCGCATCGAGAATCTGCGAGTAGCTGGCAGTTGTCGAGGTCGCGGCAGCGTAGGCACGCAGCCAGGCGAGCATCGATTCAGGCTTTCGAACGTTAAGCCCCTGCTCCGGCACATCGCGGTCCACTGCATTACGCAGGTAGGAGTCAAGCTGGAAACGAAGCGCACGCGGAGTCAAGTCTCGAAGCGCAGGGAATCCCGATGCGAGGATCTCGTCGGCGTAGTCCGCAAGGCGCAGGGCGCATGCTCCATCAAACGGTGGGCGCGATCCGGACAAGAGTTCCTTCACGCTGATTCCCGGCTGGGCCACCCCTCGCTCGGACAAAGTCATCGGGCGCATGCGCAAGCGCCCGATCCGGCCAGCGCCGGAATGCGCCGTCGCGCCCGGCTGCGGGGACGCACTGCCCGTAAGGAGAAACTGACCACCCGCCGGATCGACATCAACTGCCCGCCGCACGACATCCCAGACCTCGGGGACTTTCTGCCATTCATCAATGAGGAGCGGCCGCGGCCGGCCGAGGATCAACTCGGGATCTGCCATGATCGATTCCCGCACTGACTTCGAATCCAGTTTGGCCAGCCCTACTACCCGCTGGTTTGCCGTGGTGGTCTTGCCAACGCCTTTGGGCCCATCGATGGCGATCGCGGGAACCTGCCCGAAGAGCTCGTCAAGCTCGGCGTCAATGACCCGGCGGACGTATCCCATAGATGAACTATACAGGACGCCGACCATCTATTGATCAATTGGCAGGATCTGAATCGGGCAACTAGCACGGTCGTGGGGTCTGCTCTGAGCGCTGCCACGACGGGGTTGCCGTTGTCCCGCTGGCCCTTCTCGGCCCCTGAGCCCGCACCGCTGGCAGGCTGACACACCGCTGGTGCCGACCCGTTTAGTTGTTGCGCTGCAACAACTATTTCATGTTGAGTAGATGCATCCTAAATCGTTTTCTATCCCCCTCAACTGGCAAATTTCGGCCCGCCCGGGAGAATGGGGAGATCATGGCGCCAAGGACAACAGACACCGATGTCTTAGTAGTCGGTGCCGGGCCCGCCGGCTCTGCTGCGGCCACCTGGGCCGCACGTGCCGGCCTTGAGGTCACCCTCGTCGACGCTGAGTCATTTCCACGAGACAAGCCCTGCGGTGATGGCTTGACCCCGAGGGCCATCGCCGAACTTGATGAATTGGGGCTCACGCCTTGGCTAGCTGGACGGGCCCGCAACTATGGCCTACGGGCCGCAGGTTTTGGCCGCACCCTTTATTTGCCGTGGCCAGGTGGATCACTTCCTAATTACGGTGGCGCAGTACCGCGACTTGAACTCGATCACGCCATCCGGAAAGTGGCACTTAATGCCGGAGTAACCGCGATTGAGGGCCACCGGGCGATTGATGCGCGGCTGGAGAGCGGTCGCGTCGCTGCCGTGGTTTTCGATAACGGCAGTGGCAAACGCGAGATCACCTGCCAACGGCTGATAGTCGCCGATGGAGTGCGATCACAACTTGGCCGGGTGCTGGGCCGCACCTGGCATCGAAGTACCGCTTACGGGATTGCGGCGCGCGGATATATCAAAAGCCACCGCAGTGATGATCCGTGGATTTCCTCGCACTTGGAGTTACGCGGACAA
>CAJBZP010000078.1 GCA_903960135.1 uncultured Actinomycetes bacterium
AGCATGTTGCCGGCATCCATCGCACCTTCACCGCCAGCCCCAGCGCCCACCACCGTATGCAGTTCGTCAATGAAAGTTACGATCTGGCCATCACTGCCCTTGATCTCATCGAGTACGGCTTTGAGTCGCTCTTCGAATTCACCGCGGTATTTCGCTCCCGCGACCATGGCCCCGAGGTCAAGTGAAATCAAAGTCTTGCCCGCGAGCGAGGTCGGGACATCCCCCTCGACAATTCGCCGCGCCAGACCTTCAACTACCGCCGTCTTACCGACACCCGGCTCACCGATCAACACCGGATTGTTCTTGGTGCGTCGGGAGAGCACTTGAATTGTGCGTCTGACTTCCTCGTCGCGCCCGATGACCGGATCGATCTTGCCTTCCCGCGCCAGCGCGGTGAGATCAACCCCATACTTCTCTAGTGCCTGGAAAGTTTGCTCCGGATCCTGCGTAGTCACGCGGGCCGACCCCCTAACTTGTTGAAGTGCCGCCAATAACGCGGTCGGTGTGGCACCGGCTGCTGCCAATCGGTCACTAGCTCCCGGACCGCCGTCCTTGGCCAGACCTATTAAGAGGTGCTCGGTGCTTACGTACTCATCACCACGCTCCTTGGCCAACTCCTGGGCCGCACTCAAAACCCTGAAGCCCGCATTACTGAGCTGCGGCGCCGAGACAGAAGAGCCACTTGCAGAAGGTAAGGACTCAACCGCCGCTCTAACCTCGCGGGTCATTGTGGCCGTGTTCGCACCAACTTTTTCAAGAAGGGCACTCGCGATGCCCTCGCCTTGCTGCAGTAGTGAGTCCAGTAGGTGGATGGGTTCGACTTGGGCGTTGCCGCCCGCGGCTGCGATGCGAACCGCCGCACCTAGTGCGTCCTGGCCTTTGGTGGTGAACTGAATTTCCATGGCTACTGCTTCCTCGCTGGTCGCCAAACTACTAGAGCGGTTGCCGACTTCTCGCGGTGGAACTCCTGCAATCTGTCGCGTAACCGCTCAACTTCAAGTTGGAGTGCAAGCACCCGACGGATGCCCTCCAAAGTCAGCCCCTCGGCCGATAAATCCGCAATCTCACGCAGCCGCGTGATGTCATTCGCCGAGTACAACCGATTTCGACCGGCGATTCGAGTTGGTGAGACCAGCCCCAAGCGGTCGTACTGCCTCAGGGTCTGCGGATGCAGGCCCGTTAATTGAGCGGCTACCGAGATTATGTAGACGGGTGAGTCATCACTAACTCGATAACCGCGGCTGGGCTGACTCATGACTTATCCTGCGTGCCGGTGATCACGTAAAGGTCCTCGCGCGGATCATGATCAAGACTTTGCTCCGCGTAGATGCGCAGGGCGGCTGCGGCGTCCGCACTTACTTGCTGAGGCACCGCGACCTCAACCATCGCGAGCACATCCCCGTAGGTACCGTCCTTGCGCAAGATACCTTTGTCGCGAACACGGAAAGTTCGGCCGTTCGTCGTCCCCGCGGGTATGCGTAATTTGACTGAACCACCACGCGGCACCGGCACGGAGATCTGCCCACCGAGGGTGGCCTCGACAAATGTGACCGGCACGGTCAAGGTGATGTTGTCGCCCTTGCGGATGAACACCGGGTGCCCGGTCACATGCACAAGGACAAATAGGTCACCATTTGGGCCGCCACGTTCACCGGGTGCACCCTTGCCCTTTAGCCGAATGCGCGCACCATCTTTGACACCTGCTGGAATGCGGGCCTG
>CAJBZP010000079.1 GCA_903960135.1 uncultured Actinomycetes bacterium
CGAGGACGCCGACATGGTGGTCTTGGTGGCTCCGGAGACCGCCTGCGAGAACGTGGCGGGTAACCCCGAGGGGCTGCCCGTGGTTCCTGAGCAATTACGTGCTCAAGTGTGCGACAGTTAGTAGATAAAGCAAATAACTGAGAGGAATCAAAATGCATCGACTGCTTGCCGCCACTTCCATTGGCGTGTTGCTACTGGGTCTTGGGGTAGCCATGCCTGCGGTCGCCCAAGCGGCCACGGGCAAAGTGGAAGTTAGTAACTGCGGTGAATTATCGGCAAAGCCAACCGGGATAGTGCTTGCCTGCGCCGATGCCAATATGGCCCTTGAGACCTTGAAATGGACTACCTGGAATTCTAAAACTGCCAAAGGCAACGGCGTGTACTCCTTTAACGACTGTGAGCCGACCTGCGTGGCCGGCCACTTCCATCGGTATCAGGTAGATGTCACCCTCTCAAAACCCAAGATAGTCAAGGGCACCAAGGTTTTCACCAAGGCAAGGGTCACCTTCCCCGGGGTAACCGACCAAACCAACAAGACCTTCAATCTCGGCTAGCCGGTCGCGTAGTGTTAGGGCGACGAGTTGGCCGGGTGATCGCGGCGTGAGCAATCACGTCGAGGAAAGTCCGGACTCCTTAGGGCAAGGTGGTGGGTAACGCCCACCCGGGGCAACCCGCGGGAAAGTGCCACAGAAAACAGACCGCCAGGAGCAATCCTGGTAAGGGTGAAACGGTGGTGTAAGAGACCACCAGCACATGGGGTGACCCATGTGGCTTGGTAAACCCCACCTGGAGCAAGGTCAAGAGGGCCGAAAGGCCTGTGCAGACGAGCGGCCCGTTCAATGTCTGCAGGTAGACCGCACCAGGCTGTCGGTAACGGCAGTCGCAGATGGATGATCACCGAATTGGTCGCCGCAAGGCGATTGAGGAACAGGATCCGGCTTACAGGCCAACTCGTCCCTTTTCATTTCACTTGATCGCGCTTCGGGGCAACTCGGCGATATCGGCATTCGGGTCGATTTTCAATTCGCGCACTAGCGCCTGCAACTTCAAGCTTGCGGCCGCGGCCGCTGGGCTAACGTCGGCCGCCAACTCCAAATCCTTGATCAGTCCGGCCAAGGTGGCGTCAGCGGCGGAAAATTCGTTTTGGCTTTCGAGTCGGGCGCGCTTGCCCTTAACCATCGGCGCGAGCGGCCCAAGCTCCAAGACATCCAAGACGCGATCCATCGGCAAACCGAGTTGCCCACTGACCACCAGCGCCTGACGAATCGCGAGTAGTGCTTCGGCCAGGGCATGATTTGAGACCAACTTCGCGCCGGCTGCGTCTTCAGCGCTGGCAAATTCAATATGGGCTTGGGAAAAAGTTGCAATAATTGGCCGGGCTCGGTCAATAGCCGTGGGTGCACCTCCGAGAATGACCGTTGCCACGCCATTGTCGATGGCCGGCACCGAGCCCATGACCGGGGCCTGTACGTAAATCACCTTGTTCGCGGTGAAGAAGGAATCAAGTCGTTTTGCCTCGCTGGGTGCGATGGTGCTGGTATTCAGTACCAAGGCATCGGGTTCCAAATTCGGTTGCGCCAGTTCGCTAACCTCAATGCAGGCTTTTCCGTCGTACAGGCTCAAGACCACGACCGATGCGCCCTGAAGAGCCGCAGCAAGCCTGGCTTTCGAGTCAGAATCAAGGCGGCCACCTCGGTTCCACCTCGTGACCTCAAATCCCGAACCGACGAGCTTGTTAGCTATCGCAGTACCCATTCGGCCCAGGCCCAGTACGGCAACGTGAACTTTGCTATGTGCTGGCGAGTGTCCTGCTGCTGGCTGTATAAGTTCTGGCATGTGTAGAGCGTATAGGCCCTTGGCCGCTACGCCAGCAAGGTTTCGCCCATGTACCCACCAGGAGAAGTACCGGGGGGTACCGCGAACGCAGCACTAGCCGTGTGACGGATGTATTCGTTTAATAGATCACTTTCAGAAAGTTGGCGTTGCAAAGCTACAAACTGCCGGCTCAGATCACGTTGATAGGACATGAAGAAAAGCCCGATATCCGAGGCGCCGCTAGCGTCGTCTGAGTTGGCATAGTTGAAGGCTCGGCGCAAAATGCGGACTCCGCCATTATTCTGTGGATGCGCGAGCGCCACATGTGAGTCAGGGGCAATGGCCGGCTTACCGTCTGCTGACAGCTTAGAAAAGTCCGGCGTGGTGAACTCGGTGCCTCCCGAAAGCGGCGCGCCAACTGATTTGGTCCGCCCGAATACATCTTCTTGTTCTTTGAGCACCGAGTCATCCCAGTCACTGATTAACATGCGAATTTGTCGTACAGCAAGGTAGCTGCCCCCGTCCATCCAGGCGGAGCCATCGGAGGATTTAGCCCAGACAAATTCATCCATTGCGGCGCGATCATTAGTGTTTAGGTTGTTTGTGCCATCGCGGAAGCCAAAAAGATTGCGCGGGGTGGTAGTGACATTGTTTAGTGATGCAGCCCGGTTAAATCCCGCTTGAGTCCAACGAACTTTGGCGCGAGTACCTGCAATGCGCATGAGGTTACGCACCGCATGCATCGCAACCTGGGCGTCATCGGCACATGCTTGGATGCAGATGTCTCCACCGATGCGTCCGGCAACTAGCTCATCACCCTTGAAGTTCGGAAATTGTTGCAATCCAGCAGGTTGCATGTTGGCCAGCCCGAATCGATCTCCTTTGGACTGACTTGTAAATAGTTCGGGGCCGAAACCAAAAGTGATGGTGAGGCCGGCAGAGGGTAAATCCAGCGCTTCCCCGGTATCTTCTGGGGCAACGTCCGCCGGCCCGTTTACCGCGCCGGTTTTGCCAACCGGTAACGCAGAAGTTAAACGGGCGGCCCCTTGGGTTAGGTCTCTCATGAGGCCGATGAGAGCCGCCCGAGAAGTGACGGTGATGTCTATCGCCGCGAACTGAAGGTGGGCCGGCGGGGGAGTAGCAATACCGGCCTGGCTGCGCCCATAAAAGGCAACTTCAGGACGTGTCGGGGCCGGTGGCATCGGCCGCCCGTGGTGGTGTTCGGCAGCTAATGCAGAGGTAGCGCCCACGACGCCAGCGGCACCCAGACCCGCGGCACCCAGACCCGCGGCACCCAGTAGCGCACGGCGCGACAGGCTGGTAGCAGAACTGATTTTGGAATTCTCTGGCATTGCTCCTCCTAAGATTGGGTTCTTAGAGCGAGCATCGCTGGTCAAGTTGCGAATTGACCCAGCGAAAGATGTGGGTTTTATGTGAATGCAGCTGTGCGTGCCCTAGCCGGTAGGGATGGTGATCTGGACACGTAGTCCACCCAGTGGGCTGTCTAGGAGTTCAAGGCGCCCGCCGTGGGCGGCAATCACCGCGCCCATGATGCTCATGCCCAAGCCAAAGCCACCGCTGGACGTTGAGGGGGTCTCATCTAAGCGGGTAAAACGTTGCAGCACCGCTGCACGTTGAGCCACCGGTATCCCCGGGCCAGCATCATCGACTTGCAAGACGGTTTGGCCATCATGCTGGTGCAGGTGGATGTCAACCGGA
>CAJBZP010000080.1 GCA_903960135.1 uncultured Actinomycetes bacterium
CTACGCGTAAGGAGGCCGTCATCCTCGGCGTGCATCTGGCTCATTTGACTCCAAAGAAAGGAATTTTAGCAGTGAATGGGCAGCCGCCGTGGGGGAATATCCAAGGCTGAGCACACCTTGCTATCCTTCACGGGCGCCATTGCCACGGCCGCGTATTCCCCCATAGCTCAATTGGCAGAGCATTCGACTGTTAATCGAAGGGTTTCTGGTTCGAGTCCAGATGGGGGAGCCACTTCCCTAGAGGGTTGCACTTGGCGACTTAGCGCTGATTTTGCGACGGCAAGTGCCAGGCTCGGGATGAGGTCAAAGGATCTCTTGAGGATCCACATCGATGCGTTGGCGAGTAGCCACCGCCACCTGTTAGGCAGTTGGGCGGTTACGGCGAGCTTGCCAGCCCGCGGCCGAGCGCCAAGAAGCTCGACGGTGCGATCGGTTAGGTATTGATAGCCAAGTGGTGACGGATGCAGGCGATCCACATGCCAGAACTCACGTTGGTAGACCTGATCATCGGACCAGATGTTAATTAGGGTCACTCCGTCTTTGAGTGCCAATTGACGCAGAACGGTGTTGATGGCAACGGCGCGGCGCCTTAGTGCGCCGGCGAGAATGCTCGGACAAAGGGTCGAACGCGTTGGATCAGGTAATTCAATAAGAAAGATTTTGGTCCCGATCTGAAGTAGCCGATTAACCGACTCCTGAATATCGCGGGCGATGAGTTGTACGTTGAAATTCGAGCGCAGCATGTCATTGCCGCCAATGGAGATCAAGGCTAGATCGGGCCTCATGCACTCGGCGGCCGGGATCTGCACCCGAGCTAACTCCTTGGAGCGTGCGCCCGGGAAGGCCAGGTTTAGGTGCCGCCCGGCACCTAGTGCGTATGCGCTCCGCCCTAACCAACCTGGCCCGCTGAAGTTGTCGCCGTCGTCGCCGATCCCGAAGGCCACACTGTCGCCGAGACCAACAAGGGTGGCGACCATCATGCCGCCACTGGCAGTTGAGCTCCTTGGCTGACCGAGTAGTAATGGCCGATCAACTCATCACCAAGGGCAGCCCATGTGCGCGCCTGCACCCCGGCAGCGGCCCGTTGGCCAACTTGGTGCCGCAACCCTTGATCATCGGTCAATCTGCGGGCCACCTGGACCATCGAAAGGTAATTGCCTGGCTGGTAGAGGAACCCATTTTCACCATCGCGGATTAGATCAAGGGGCCCACCGACGGCCGGCGCTACAACGGGTAGGCCGCACGCCATGGCCTCTTGAATTACCTGACAGAAGGTTTCGAGTTCGCCGGGTGCGATTAGCACATCCAAGGAGGCCATGGCCGAGCCCAACTCGCTCCCGGTCAGGCGGCCGGTGAACTTTGCCGTCGGTAACAGGTGCTGCAGGTTGGTGCGCTCTGGGCCATCGCCGATGACCACCAATTGAATGCGCGCATCGTCTTCGAGGTGCTTAAGCATGCCGATGCCCTTCTCAGGCGCGAGGCGGCCGCAGTAGCCAATAACCACTTTGTCGCCCACCTGCCAGCCGGCTCGAACCGTTGGGGAGCGGTGGCTGGGCGAGAACGTGGTGTGGTCGACGCCGCGACCCCAGATAGTTGAATCGGCTATTCCTAGGCCGCGCAAGTATTGCTGCGCTGACGTAGATGGGACTAAATTCAAATTCGAGTTAGTGTGAATTCGGCGAACAATGCCATCGGCCATGAAGGCCATCGATGCCAGCCCATAGTGACGAGCGTAGCCGGCAACATCAGTTTGGAAAACTGCAACGGTGGGGATGTTCAGCAGGCGAGCGGCCTGCAGGGTTCGATTGCCGAGTACAAATGGTGAGGCCAGGTGCACGACAGTTGGTTGAAACTTCTCCAATATCTTGGCGAAATGCGCCGTGCGGGCAATCGAAATATCAAAGTCATGCACACCGGGCAGGTTGACCGATCGCACCCGGTGCACCCGGGAACCATGAAATTCCGAACCCGGATATGGGCCGGGGGCGATGATCTCGGTCTCGATGCCTTGGGCGCGCAGGTGTTTTACCACCTGGGCCACCGAGTTACTAACGCCGTTCACCCTCGGGAAGAAGGATTCCGTTGCAATCGCTACTCGCATGGTATTAGTAAGACTTGTCCACAGGTCACGTCGTGGTCAGGCAGTTGGCGTGTCCACAAACTTCAAGTGAACAGTTTGAAATTTCGGCTCGCCACGTCTTTTCGAGCGTTATGTCGCGAAATCATGAGGGTATGACAATGGCGGCGTTCTTTGACCTCGACAACACTTTGGTACGAGGATCTTCGCTTTATCACTTTGCGTGCGAGATGGTTCGTAAGAAGGTGATACCTAGGCGAGAGGTCATTCGGTTCGCCAGGCAAGAACTACAGTACGTAATTCGTCGATCCGAGCCCGCCGGCGTGGCCGCCTCGGCGACGTCGCGCGCACTTGCCCTCGTCGCGGGCCGCAGTGAAGATGCCATGCAGGCCGTTGCGACTGCGTTCGTCGCCACGAAACTGCCAGCAATGATCATGGATGACGTGTTAGCCGAGGTGCGCCGATTCCAATTTCATGGTGTGCCCACGTGGATTGTCACGGCCAGCCCGATTGAATTGGCGTCAGCGATAGCCAATGAGTTGGGCATGACGGGTGCGGTCGGTACCGTCTCTGAAATTTCTGCTGGACGCTATACCGGGCGGTTGGCGAGTCCGATCGCGCATGGGCCAGACAAGATGCAATTGGTCAGTGAAAACGCGGAGCGCCACGGGTTGGATTTGGGTGCGTCCTGGGCCTATTCGGATTCGATAAATGATCTGCCCTTGTTATCTTGTGTCGGTATGCCGGTGGTCGTTAACCCCAATAGTCAACTCCTCGCAATTGCGAAGAAGAATGCCTGGGGTGTGATGGAAACCGCCAAACGGGTATCACCACGCACGAACTTGACCAGATTTCAAACGCCTGCAGCAGTTTAGGCATGGGCCGGCCATGGGCAGATAGTCGATCACTCGTTGGTGCTGCCGTGGTTGCCGCTGGATCCGGGGGCGGTTGCAGTCAAAGTGCGATCAGCGCGTTTATTACCTTCCAAGTCGAGATCCGGCAGGATCCGATCAAGGAATCGAGGCAGCTGCCAGGTGCGCTCACCGAACAAGGTGAGCATCGCAGGTGCCAGCAGGAGGACCAGCAGTGCAGCTAGTGCTACCGCGACCGAGAGGCCGATGCCGAATTGTTTGATGATCGGATCGTCGATGAGAATGAAACTCCCGAACACGGCGATCATTATGAGAGCTGCGGCGGCAATAATCTTTGCGCTGGAAGCTAAGCCAGAACGAACCGCATCCTTGTGAGACATCCCCTTGCCGTGCAAGCCTTGGACATGACTAACGAAGAACACCTCGTAGTCCATTGACAGCCCAAAAAGTGCGGCGAACATCATTAAGGGAACGAAACTAGCAATCGGCACAGTGCCGTACGGTGAAGTTAAGCCAATAAGGTCAAGCCCCCAGCCCCATTGGAACACGGCTGTGACGACCCCAAATGCGGCAGCTGCCGAGAGCAGATTTGTGATCGCGGCCTGCACGGGGATAAGCAGCGACCTAAACGCGATCAGCAGGAGTAAGAAACTGAGGCCGATCACGGTGAGGATGACGAGCGGTAATTTCGCCGTGATTAGCGTCGCAAGATCGACGTTGTTGGCGGTATTGCCGCCAACGTCGGCTTGCATTCCAGGGCTCAGGGCTGGCGGGATCACCTCGTTTCGCAGTTGATCCACCAAATCCGCAGTGGCGGGGTCGGCTGGCCGAGTGGTGGCTATCACGCTGATGATGACCGCGTTGCCAGCTTCATTGACCATCGGCGGAATCACCCGCTGGACGCCGGTTGGTGTTGCAAGTGCGTCTTGGAGTTTAACCACCCGCGGGTCTGTGGCCCGCGAGTCACCGCCGGCGGTTGTTACCTGAGCGGTGAGGTCGTCTTGAAGGGCTAATGCGTCCTGCTGCTCTTGTTCGGCGGCCGCCTGCTGAGCGGTGAGGTCGTCGGCCTGCGCCTGCAACTGATCTGCCTGGGTCTGAAGGTCGTCACCTTGGGCCTGAAGTGAGTCGGCCTGGGCTTGTAAATCCGCACCCTGAGCGGTGAGGTCATCGGCTTGGGCTTGCAGTGCGTTGCCCTGCGTGGTTAGTGCGTCGGCTTGTTTTTGCAGATCGGCCTGTTGCTTCTCGAGAGACGCCTTTTCCGCGTTTAGCTCATCTTGTTGCTCTTTGAGGTCGGCTTCTTCTTGATTGAGTTCATTGGCCTGAGCGGTCAGCGAAGCCTGTGTCTGCTGCAGTGCCGCAAGGTTGGCGCTGGCTTCAGCGGGGCTGGCGCCACTTTGTGCTTGCGCGGTGGCCTGTTGTTGCGCGGCCTGTTGTTGCGCGGCGAGTGAGTCGGCCTGCTTTTGCAGGTCCGCTGCCTGCTTAGTCAGTGAGTCGGCCTGCTTTTGCAGGTCGGCTGCCTGCTTCGACAAGGTGTCGCCCTGGGATTGCAGGTCGGCCTGTTGCTTCTCAAGTGCTTGCTTTTGCACATTCAGGGCGTCAACTTGTGTTTGTAGCTCGGCCTGTTCCTGTTCCAGAGTTGCCGCCTGAGCGTTTAGGTCATCTTCTTGGGCCTGAAGCTCAGCCTGTTGCGCAGTAAGGGAATCGGCCTGATCGGTCAAAGTCTGTTGGGTTGACTCGAGGTCGGTTTGCATCGAAGTTGCTTGGTCGTACTTCGCCGTGTAGTCAGAACTTGGTTGCGCCGGGGGATCCATCAATATGGACACCACTAGTGGACCGTTGTACCCCGGACCAAATCCTGCTGAGATTAGATCAAAGGCTTCACGCTGGGTGGTACTTGTTGAAGTGACTCCGGTATCAGATTGACCGAGAGTTAAGGTGAATAGCGGAATGATCAGCGGAATCATTACCGCTAGCGCAACCGCGCAGGAGATGGCTGGGTGTCGGACCACCATCGAGGCCCATCGGGCCCAAAGCCCGGTGTCTGGGCCTTTGACGCGCGGCCGCAGGAAGGCTGGTAGTGCCAGCCGATCGACTCCTCGGCCGAGGACGGCCAGCATCGCGGGTAACAGGGTTAGAGATGCGAGCACCGCGGTGAATACCGCTACCGCACATGCGTATCCCAGGGACGTGACAAACGGAATTTGCGCGACGGCCAGTGCGAGGAGCGCGACAATAACGGTGCCACCCGCAAAGACAATCGCTCCGCCGCTGGTGGCCACCGCCTCCGCGATGGATTCCTTGACCGCCATCTGCTGCTGATGCACTTGAGATCGGTGTTTAGTAACTAGGAAGAGCGCGTAGTCAATGCCAACCCCGAGCCCAATCATGGTTGCCAGGGTTGGCCCGATCGTTGGAATGTCAATCAGATGACCAATTAGACCGATCGTCGCAACACCAATTGCGAGTCCAAATACGGCTGTCAGGATTGGCAAGCCCATGGCGACTAGTGACCCAAACGTGAAGGCCATGATCACCATTGCGGCCAGTAGTCCGATGATTTCACTTGATTCCGTGGATTGCTTTGAGAGTGCGGCCCCAACCGGGCCACCGACCGCAACCTCCATGCCAATTGAATTGGCGGGCGCCGTTGCAGCGTCGAACACCACTTGGGCCGTTGCCTCATCCAATTGGCCGCTATCAAGGTCAAGTAGCACCGGAATGAATGCGTAAGTGCCATCTGCGCTCACAAGGCCTGAGGCGGAATTGGCGAAAGGATCGGTGACCGAGGCCACGTGGGGCACTGTCAGCAGCGCGTTATAAGTGTCGGTGACGGCTTGTTGCTGGGGTCCGCCATCATCGAGGCGGCCGGTGGATGAATGAAAGACAACTTGGCTGCTGCCATTTTGCTGTGGGGGAAAGTACTGTTCGAGTGTGTCGTAGGCAATCTGACTATCCGCTCCGGGCAGCGTCAAATTGTTGTTGGTCACTGCCCCCACTTGACTCACAACCAGTGTGATGCCAACAGCGGCAATGATCCAGATCCCAATAACTAGCCAGCGCAGCCGCACGCACGCGGCTCCCAATCCATGTAGCAGCTTGCCGAGCACGACTCCTCCGGCTATTGGTTGATTGGGTCCGGGCAAGTCCGCCGGGGCTAGCAGGCTACTGGAGAATGGATGATTGGGCCAAAGAATTAGTGACCTATTATAGTCAAACTGTGAATTTAAGTGATTTTGAGGCCTTGAGTTTTGACTGCTATGGCACCCTGATCGACTGGGAAGCCGGTATTAGTGCAGTTCTTGACCCGTGGGCCGCGCAAGCCGGTCGCGAATTATCCTCCGAGCAACTCTTGCTCGCCTACTCAAGCCATGAGGCCGATGTCGAAGCGCAGCACGGCGACTGGCTCTACCCGCAGGTCTTGGCCGAAGCCATGCGGCGCACCGGTGCGCAACTAGGTATTGCCGTCGCCGATGAAGACGCCGCAGCGTTCGGACGCAGTGTGCCCAATTGGCCGGCGTTCGCGGACTCCTCGGCAGCCCTTAAAGACCTAGCGAAGTACTTCCGGCTCATCATCTTGTCTAATATTGATCGAGTAAGTTTCGCCGCAAGCAATGATCGACTGGGCGTGACTTTTGATGCTGTCATCACCGCGGAGGAACTGGGCTCCTATAAGCCAGATCCGCGCAACTTTAATGCCTTGATCGAGCGCAGCGCGGAACTCGAAGTACCGCCTGGCAAGTTGCTGCATGTGGCTCAGAGCCTGTTTCACGATCACGTTCCAGCCAAGGAGATCGGGCTGCCGACGGCTTGGATCAACAGGCGCCACGGCAAGCCCGGCTGGGGCGCGACCCCCGACCCGGGCGCGGTTGTCACCCCGGACTGGGAGTTCGACTCCATGGCTGATTTTGTCCGGGCGGTCCGAGGTAGCGCCACCGACTAGAGTTCTGCTGCCCACGTGGGGGCGGTAGCTCAGCTGGTTAGAGCCCCGGACGAAAAATTAGTTGGCCACTTCAGTTTCAGGTTGGTTGTGCGTCGGTTGTTCGGTTGATCGGAACCGGGGACGGTGAGCGAAAGGTTCGGTCGTGCGAGCTTGGTGGCCAAGGTGCCTGGTTACCCTCGAAATTCGTAGACTTGGACACTGAAAGGCTCAAGTTCGGTCGCCCCAAGGGTACCGAATTCGACCGCACTCGTACTGACGAGATCAGGGGCGGCATCGGTGACTGAGGTAATTGTGATCATTGTCTTGTCGACTGCTTCGATTTGTCCGGTCAGGAGCAACCCAGCGATGTCGACGGTTACGTTCACGTCCTGAGGATTCGCAACGAGCAGCCTGACGCTGCCTGCCTTGTCACGGCCAGCTAGTACGCCAAGTATCGGAAGCCCGCCGGCGAGTTTTGCGCCAGCATCGTTGAGAATGACATCGTCGACCTCGGAAACAAACAGCGCGGGTTCTGCGATGTCGACCAATTCTAGTCCCGCAAGCAGGCTCCAGAGTGAAAACGCAGCGCCCTGCGGTTTGCGGGTCCCGTCACCGTAGAGCAGACCGAACCCACTGCCGCCGAATGAACCACACCCAGATCCCGGGCATGGGTCGCCGTCAACGAGCGGCATCGTCAGTTCGCTATTCGGAATAAATGGCCCGTCGGCGCCTCGGTAGACAAATAGGCCTTCGAGGTCGGGCCACGATTGCATTTCGATCCAAGCCGTGGTCAACAAGGCGCCGCCGGCAAGGTCGCCGTGCGGATGGCAGATCTGGCCTGCGCCAGCGCACGCGACAGCGTCAGTGTTGTACTCGGTCACGATCTGGGGCGTGCCGCCGTAACCATGCTGGTTGAGAAGATTCGAATAGAAGTCGTAGCAGCCGCGAAGTTCGTCGATATTGGCGCTGTAAAAATGCCAGCTAAAGAAATCGAGCGGCACCTCATTTGTTTTCAGATGCTGAAGGAAGTCATCGACCCACTTGCGGCCACCAGGTGTTGTGCACCCGGCCCCGTGTGACCCCGGGCCGCCGAATTTCAAGTCCGGGTACTCCGCGGACAGAGCCTTGGCCGTGGTAGCAAAGAACTCAAAGAACTTCTCTGGTTCGGCATCCCAATACATCGTTGTGTTGGGCATATTCGGTTCGTTCCATATTTCAACCCAACCATTTTCAAGGACGTTACTGCCCCAACGCTCCGAGTCGCTGTAGCGGCCGACTATTTGCTTCCATAATTCAGGCCCAGCTCTGTCGACACCTGCTGCTAACCCTTCACTCCAGAACTCGCACCCGGGAAACGAAGTCGGTTTGTCCGGGAACAGCGTTCCAGTCGGCGCCTTGACGTCGTAGCCGGTAATGGCTTCACCAGCCTTCCAGCTTTGGCCAAGGCGCAGCATCGGCCGGAAGTTGCCATCTACTATCGATTGAAAAACGGCGTCAGTCGCTTCGAACTCGTAGTTTGATTCCTCCGACGGATCAGCAGATGGATCCGGAAACATGCACATGATGTCGTTGGGTCCGAAGTAATCCACCATGCGGATTGCATTAACACCAAGCGACTGAAACTGCTTGGTGGTGTCGACGAATTGCGGATACAAACCGGGTTGAAACGGGGCCGGCCCACCATTTACCCCTAACAACGGACGTATCGTTTTAGCCAATTCATTACCGGGTGATTCGGTGGTGGTCGAACCTGTCGCACAGCCGACAAGAACATGAGCCACAACCGTCAGCGCGATCGCTGCGGCAAGCACTGACCTAAGTGAATACTGAGATTTCATTACCTTCCTCAAAATTGGAAGTCTGACACCGCAACGACAGGCCGCTTGAGCGCGTTAGCCATGACACTGACCTAACGGTTCGGTTCAGACTACTGCCGCCTTCGCGAAACCGTGCGTGCGGCCTTGCTTCTCTGCGGCTTGGCATCACACCCAAACCGGCCCGCCGCGCTGCGTAGCGGATGAAGCGAACCCGGCTTCGCGTGCCGCTCGCGGGCTTTGCTCCGGAGTGACAAGCCGAATTCCACGGGGGGTCGACGGGCGGCGGTGACCCACGCGATCGTCCAGCGCACTCGCTAGAGTGAGGCAGCCTGTGGGGGCGGTAGCTCAGCTGGTTAGAGCCCCGGACTCATAATCCGGTCGTCGTCGGTTCGAGCCCGACCCGCCCCACCCACGAAACAGATTGCAGAAATGGATGGGCTGCGCTCGGCCATCGGATACCGCCCCTCGATTCCCCCCAGCAGCACTACACGGCACCACATATAAGTTGTTACCTAGTCGAGAATCAGACCCATATTCCCGAGAAAAATCAACAGGCTCACATGAAATGGGGTAATTTTTAGGTATGCGAATTGATGCCCCGACAGACCCGGCCGCTGCCGTCAACGAATCCGACAAACCTCTTTCCCGGCCCCTGGTGGTCTCGCTGATAGGCCTGATCGTCCTGGTGGCTGCCGTCCTGGTGTGGGCGGTTTTCGGTCGTGCTCCACAAACTGTCTCGGGTTTTGGCTACGTCCTGCCCGCTGGCGGCTATACCGAGGTGGGCACAACACTTAGCGGCGTTGTTAAAAGCGTCGACGTCGAGCCAGGCCAGCGAGTGCTGAAGGGTCAAGAACTTCTAAGCATTTCTGTCGAAGGCCAAAACGACCCCACGCCGGTTTTGAGCCCGGGGGATGGGCTAGTTGTAGAGGTGTCTGCACTTCCGGGACGAGTAACTTTGCCGGGCGACCCCATGCTTTACATGCAGCCTGACGGGGCCGAACTAATCGTCAAGGCTTTTGTTCTCGCAACAGACGCAGAGACAATCCGTGTAGGAATGGAGGCATTGGTCTCACCCGCCGACGCGCCTCGACGCGCTCAGTACGGTGTGATCCTCGGCACGGTGGCTGCCCTGTCACCGACACCTGTTTCCGCTGAACGGATTGATTTCATTGTCGGGGGCAACTCCACGCTCGTCGATTTCTTCCTTGCGGGAGGTCCGGTTATTGAGGTTACCATCGAGTTGACTCCGGATCCTTCTACTCCGTCCGGATACGCCTGGTCAATCGGCCAAGGCCCAGACGTGGAAATCAGTTCGGGAACCCTGAGCGATGTGTCGATGTTGGTGCGGGACAAGTCGGTGCTCGAGTGAATCAAGAAGTGAGTCAGGTGGCTCGGGTCGTCAACGCGCTCAGTTCGCAAGGCCGGAATGTCACCGAAGAGGTAATCGAGCGCCAGTTGGGGGGGCTGCAGGGCCTGCCCCCGGATGTTGCCGCGGATCTGCTTTTGCGTACCTACAGCCTCGCTCCGGATGGTACGGCGCTGCCGGGCTTCGAGCCCGATCGGTCAAGTCGCGAGATAATTAGCAAACTACTGTTCGGGTCAAAGTCGGCCTCGCTCTACATTCTCGTGGTCTCGATCGTCCTCCTTGTTCCGGGGATTACCGTGCCCCTGCTAATGAGGATCTTTGTTGACAGGTTCATTGTTGGCTTAGATTCCACCTGGGGACCGGTAACCGCCCTCGGAATCCTGATTGCAACCATTATCGCCGCGGCCGCCGTCTCCCTGCAGTATGCGGTACTCAGGCGCTTAAGGATTCGTATGGAGCGCTCAGCCACCGTTGATTTCACGTGGAGCATTCTCACGATGAACGTGCTGGCCCTCCAGAGTTTTGGCTCGGGTGAATTGATCGGCCGGCTGCAAGCCCTGCGAAATTACTGCCAGATGGGAGGGTACGTTTTACCCCTCCAACTCGCCACCGCCCTGACATCGATCATTTTCATCCTGATGATTTTCTTGCTCGATGTATTCATGGGCGTGGCCGCCGTGGTGATCCTCCTAATTCTCTGGATCGCGATCATTAGGATCTTGCGGCGCCGATCACGCGCACAGCGTGGATACGACGTGCAATGGGTCCAGCTCAACGGATTTACCTCCGACGTAATTTCTTCGGCTGAGTCGATCAAAGCCGCTGCGTGGGAGCAGTTCGCCTTCTCCAGATGGTCGATTATTCGACAGCAGTTTTCAACCTCGATATCCAAACTGGGTATCGCAGACCAATACACGGGTACCGTGCCGGTACTTGGCCAGTCATTAGGTCTGGGCGCCTTCCTCGCGATCGGGGTTGCCCAGGTCTTCGTGGGCACCGTTTCGCTTGGCACCGTGGTGGCAGCGCAGGCGTATATGGTTTCGGTGCTCCTGGGATTTGCCTCGGTGGCTAAGTTCGCGGTTGTATTGCAAACCGTTACCAGTGCCGAGAAGGAGTTCGGTCCGGTGTTGCGCGAGCCCCTTGACGCCGAAATGCTCACCGTCACGGACTCCGACGAGGCGTCAACACAGCGGCTCAGTGGCCAAGTCTCGTTACACGAAGTGAACTTTGGCTACGGAGATGCTCCGGATCCGCTGCTGCGGGATCTCTCCCTCCAAATAGCGGCGGGTTGTCGGGTTGCGCTCGTGGGTCCAAGCGGTAGCGGCAAGACCACCATCGCAAAACTCATGACCGGTGAACTACGCCCTTGGTCGGGCTACGTCTCCCTCGACGGTGTACCCCGCCTAGCGGTTCCACGCGACCGGCGCACCCGCGACATCGCTTATGTCCCGCAGACGTCTGCGCTCTTTCCCGGCACGATCCGCGACAACCTCACGCTGTGGGATGACAGCATCACAGATGATGCCTTGGAACGCGCCGCACGCGATGCCTGTATTGA
>CAJBZP010000081.1:0-47500 GCA_903960135.1 uncultured Actinomycetes bacterium
CGAATTGGCCGCGGCGGCGCCCTATGCCAACTGGCTGGATTCAGGGTTGGTGCACCTTGAAGAGCTTCCCGAGCGGGAGCACATTGTGCACACCCACGATTCGGTGGCCAGGCGTCAGCAGACATTTGGGTATTCGGATGAGGAACTGAGGCTTATTCTCGAACCGATGGCCCGTTCTGGCGCCGAACCAATTGGCTCAATGGGAACCGACACTCCAATAGCCGTGCTTTCCAATCGCCCTAGGCTGCTCTTCGACTATTTTCAGCAACTATTCGCGCAGGTAACAAATCCACCACTTGATGCGATCCGGGAGGAGATTGTCACCTCGCTTTCGAGTCATATCGGTCCGGAAGGCAATCTGCTGGAAGCGACGGCCGCTCACTGCCAGCAGGTGGTGCTTCCATTCCCGGTTATTGATAACGATGAGTTGGCGAAGGTCCTGCACATCAACGCCGATGGAACGATGCCGCGGTTTGCGGGTGTCCGCATCATGGGGCTTTACCCGGTGGCCGGTGGGGGTGAGGCAATTAGCCGTCGCCTGGGTGAGATCTTCAATGAAGTCGATGCGGTGATTAGGCAGGGCAAGCGCTTCATCGTGCTCTCGGATCGCGACAGTGATGCGGTCAAGGCTCCCATCCCATCGCTACTGCTCTGCGCCGCTGTTCACCATCACCTGGTGCGCACTAAGGCTCGGACAATGGTGAGCATGCTCGTCGAAGCCGGTGACGTTCGTGAAGTGCATCAGGTTGCCTTACTCATCGGCTATGGGGCCGCTGCCGTCAATCCTTATCTAGCCCTTGAGTCTGTTGAGGATTTATCACGGCGCGGAGCACTCGACGGGGTCAGCCCCGAGCGAGCCATGCGAAACCTGGTTAAGGCGCTAGGCAAGGGTGTGCTGAAGGTAATGAGCAAAATGGGCGTCTCGACGGTTGCGTCCTATCGCGGGGCGCAGATTTTTGAGGCCATTGGAATATCACAGCAGGTGGTGGACGCGTACTTCACCGGAACTTCATCTCGGCTGGGTGGAGTCGGCCTTGATGTGCTCGCTGCTGAGGTCGCGGCACGTCATGCGGTTGCTTATCCGCCGTCCGGTATCTCGCCGGCCCACCGAACCCTAAATGTCGGTGGTGAGTATCAATGGCGCCGCGAAGGGGAGCCGCACTTATTTGACCCCGAGACCGTCTTTCGACTTCAACACGCAACGCGCAATAAGCGTTTCGATATCTTCAAGCAGTACACCGCCGGGGTTAATGAGCAGGCGGAACGATTAATGACCTTGCGTGGGCTATTTTCGATGCGCACCGGGATCAGGCCGCCGATTTCAATTGAGGAAGTGGAGCCGGCGAGTTCAATTATTAGGCGCTTTTCCACCGGAGCGATGTCGTACGGGTCTATCTCCGCGGAGGCGCATGAGACCTTGGCAATTGCGATGAATCGCCTTGGGGCCAAGTCCAATACCGGTGAGGGTGGTGAAGATCCCGAACGCTATGCGCCCATGCCAAATGGTGACTCGAAGCGATCGGCGATCAAGCAGGTGGCATCTGGTCGTTTCGGGGTGACAAGTGATTACCTTGTTAACAGCGACGACATTCAAATCAAGATGGCTCAGGGGGCCAAGCCGGGCGAAGGCGGACAGTTGCCGGGGCACAAGGTGTATCCATGGATAGCGAAGACTCGCCATTCCACCCCCGGGGTTGGGTTGATTTCACCGCCGCCACACCACGACATCTATTCGATCGAGGATCTAGCGCAATTGATCCATGACTTGAAGAATGCAAATCCGCGGGCCCGTATTCATGTCAAATTAGTGGCCGAGGTAGGTGTCGGCACAGTAGCGGCCGGGGTCGCCAAGGCCCACGCTGATGTTGTTCTCATCTCGGGGCATGACGGCGGTACCGGAGCCGCGCCACTTACATCACTTAAACACGCTGGGGCGCCATGGGAGTTGGGCCTGGCGGAAGCGCAGCAAACTCTGATGTTAAACGGGCTTCGGGATCGAATTGTTCTGCAGGCCGATGGCCAATTGAAAACTGGGCGCGATGTAGTGATTGCCGCACTACTCGGCGCGGAGGAGTTCGGTTTCGCAACGGCGCCCCTGGTGGTCATGGGCTGTGTGATGATGCGGGTTTGCCACCTCGACACTTGCCCGGTTGGTGTGGCTACCCAAAATCCGGTGCTTCGGGAGCGCTTCACGGGAGAGCCAGAGTTTGTCCAGACCTTCTTTGAGTACCTAGCCGAGGAGGTCCGCGAGTACCTGGCCGATTTGGGTTTTCGAACTTTGGCTGAAGCCGTGGGGCAAGCGGAGTTCCTCGATGTTGAAGGCGCTGTCAGGCATTGGAAGAGTGCCGGCCTCGACCTCAGCGCGATCTTGCATGTGCCATCCATGGCACCGGATGCGCCACGTCATCAGGTGATTTCGCAAGATCACGGGTTGGATCAGGCCTTAGATGTTGAGCTGATTGCCCTCAGTGCCGCTGCCTTGGAGAATGCTGAGCCCGTGCGGGCCCGGTTGAAGATTCGAAATGTTAATCGCACGGTCGGCACGATGCTTGGGTCGGAGGTGACGCGCCGCCATGGTGGTGACGGTTTACCCGACGGAACCATCGACTTAACGTTCGTCGGGTCCGCTGGGCAGTCCTTCGGTGCTTTTTTGCCGCGCGGTATCACCCTGCGGCTAGTCGGCGATGCAAATGACTATGTCGGCAAAGGCTTATCGGGTGGCCAAATAGTTGTGCATCCGGCGCCTGCGGCCACTTTTGCAGCCGAGGCCAACATCATCGCCGGAAACGTCATCGGTTACGGCGCAACCAGCGGTCAGATGTACTTGCGGGGCCGGGTGGGAGAACGCTTTTGTGTTCGTAACTCCGGGGCAACGGCGGTGGTTGAAGGCGTTGGGGACCATGCATGTGAGTACATGACCGGTGGACGGGTTGTGGTGTTGGGTAGCACCGGGCGTAACTTCGGGGCTGGGATGTCTGGCGGCGTTGCTTATGTCCTCGATCTGTTCCCCGGGATGGTGAACCCGGAGATGGTGGACCTAGATCCGCTCACAACGGCGGAACTGGCCGAATTGCAATCGGTGATCCGCGACCACTCTGACCAAACACAGTCGCAGGTGGCGCAGGGGTTGCTGGCGAATTGGTCGGCGAGCGGTGATCGATTCACCAAGATCATGCCCAAGGATCTAAAACGGGTATTGGCTTTGACCGAGCAAACACTGACCGCGGGGCTGGACCCCGAACTGCTGGTACTAGGAGCAAGTCGTGGCTGATCCGAAGGGGTTCCTAAATACCGAACGCGAACTGCCGGTGCGCCGGCCGGTTGATATTCGGTTGCAGGATTGGCGTGAGGTGTACCTAGAGTTCGGGGCGGACCGGCTCGAGAAGCAAGCTGGGCGATGCATGGACTGCGGTATCCCGTTCTGTCATAACGGTTGCCCCCTCGGCAATTTGATTCCCGAGTGGAATGACCTCGTGTGGCGCGGGGATTGGCAGGTGGCCAGCGAGCGATTGCACGCTACTAATAATTTCCCGGAATTCACCGGGCGTCTTTGCCCCGCCCCGTGTGAGACTGCATGTGTACTCGGGATTAATGCGGAACCGGTGACCATCAAGCAGGTAGAAGTTTCGATTATCGACAAGGCTTGGGAGCAGGGTTGGGTGACCCCGCAACCACCCGAACGCCTATCCGGCAAGACGGTTGCGGTCATCGGGTCCGGGCCGGCCGGCTTAGCTGCGGCGCAGCAATTAGCCCGGGCTGGGCACACGGTCGCGGTTTATGAGCGGGCCGACCGCATCGGCGGGCTACTTCGCTATGGCATCCCGGAGTTCAAGATGGAAAAGCACCACCTGGACCGGCGATTGGATCAACTTGTTGCTGAAGGGGTCAAGTTCCGTGCTGGGGTTGAAGTCGGCACTGATATCACCGGCGAGGATCTACGCCGGCGCTACGACGCGGTGGTATTGGCAATTGGTGCTACCAAGTGGCGTGACCTTCCGATTCCCGGCCGCGAATTGCGCGGGGTATATCAGGCAATGGAAGTATTGCCGCTGGCCAATCGCGTGCAAGTTGGTGAGCTAGGGCGGTCACCCCTTGATGTGAGCGGCAAGCAGGTGGTGATTATTGGCGGTGGCGACACCGGTGCTGATTGCCTTGGTACCGCGCACCGCCAAGGCGCGGCGTCGGTTACGCAGTTGGAGATCTTGCCGGTGCCGCCGGCCAGTCGCCCGGGTACTCAACCGTGGCCGACCTACCCCATGACTTACCGCACGACAAGTGCCCATGAGGAAGGTGGTGAGCGGATTTTCGCGGTTTCGACCGAAGCATTTGTTGATGACGGTAACGGCAACTTAGCCGCACTTCGTATCGTCGACGTGGAGCCACATGATGGCGGTTTTCGTCCACTCGCTGGCTCGAGTCGTGAACTGCCGGCGCAGGTGGCGCTATTGGCCCTCGGTTTCAGCGGCCCAGAGCCCGGCTCGGTCGTGGCGCAGCTGGGTCTGGGCATAGATGATCGTGGGCTGATAGCGCGATATCCGGATTACCGGACCGACGCAGCGGGGGTTTATGTCTGTGGTGATGCCGGTCGGGGACAGTCACTGATTGTCTGGGCGATTGCTGAAGGCCGGGCGGCGGCCGCGTCGGTGGATATCTACCTAAGCGGCAGCACCAACTTACCGGCGCCGATTTTAGCGACGGCGCGGCCGCTCGTGGTATGACAGCGCTTACAAGTAGTTGGGATAGACTCTAGTTCATGCGTCGCGCGAAAATTGTTGTCACCTTGGGGCCGGCCACTTCGTCTATCGACAGTATTCGGGATCTAATTGCCGCCGGCATGGATGTAGCGCGGTTTAACCTGTCGCATGGCACCCATGAGGATCATGCGAAGGCATACGCCTCGGTGCGTCAGGGGGCCGATGAGGCCGGTCGGGGTGTTGGGATTCTCGTCGATCTGCAGGGGCCGAAAATCCGCCTCGGTCGCTTCGCCGCCGGCCCGGTGCTACTTGAAGTCGGGGCCGAGTTCATCGTTACTACCGAAGATGTCCCGGGCGATGCGTCAATGGTGTCGACGACCTATGCGGGCCTGCCCGACGACGTGCACCCAGGCCATCGAGTATTAGTAGATGACGGTCGAATTACCTTGGAAGTTACCGCCATTGATGGGCCGCGGGTGGTTACTCGGGTAATCGAAGGCGGCCGAGTCTCGGATAACAAGGGCTTCAATTTACCCGGTGTCGCCGTGAGTGTGCCGGCGATGTCCGAAAAAGACATTGACGACTTACGGTGGGCTCTTCGCATTGGGGCCGACATGATCGCCCTGTCATTCGTGCGGTCGGCTGCCGATATCAAGGATGTACATCGCATCATGGACGAGGAGGGTGTGCACCTGCCGGTCCTGGCCAAGGTGGAAAAACCGCAGGCGGTTGATAATCTCGAGGAGATTGTCGAAGCTTTCGACGGGGTGATGGTGGCACGTGGTGATCTTGGCGTTGAATTGCCACTTGAAGCGGTGCCGCTGGTCCAAAAGCGAGCCATCCAACTATGCCGTGAGGTATCAAAGCCGGTAATCGTTGCGACCCAGATGCTGGATTCGATGATCACGGCGACGCGGCCCACCCGCGCAGAGGTCAGCGATGTCGCGAATGCGGTGCTGGATGGCACCGACGCCTTGATGCTGTCCGGGGAGACCAGCGTCGGCGCGCACCCCAGGTTGGTCGTTGAAACGATGTCGCGAATTATCGAGCATGTCGAACGCGAGGCGCTGGCCTCGCTGCCACCACTTGTTGACGATCGACGAGGTTCTACGGCGCGTGCATTGACCCATGCGGCGGTAGGGGTCGCCGACGAGATCGAGGCCACCCACTTGATCGCGTTCACCGAGACCGGGCTTTCGGCACGCCTAATCGCGCGCTGGCGAAATCAGACGCCACTGCTTGCCTTCACGCCCAATTCCCGGGTCCGCAGTCAACTGTCCTTGGTCTGGGGGGTCGAGACTTTTTTGGTGGCCGGCGTGACCCATACCGATGACATGGTGGACCAGGTGGATCAGGCGCTCCTTGACATCGGCCGCGCGTCCAATGGTGACCGAGTAGTGATTGTGGCCGGCGTGCCACCGGGGATCCCGGGCACGACTAACGGCATGCGAGTGCACAAGATTGGCTCTGGCCCGCGCGGCTGAGCCAACCCAACGGCACCTGCGATATGGTGGGGGAGTTAGACGTCCTTTAAGTCCGTCCGGTGAGACGGGGAAGGGGGTCCATTTTTATGGATTCGGGGTCTACTGACCCGACCCGCTCGGTGGTACTCGATGCCGGCGATATTGGGCGGGCGATCAGGCGTATTGCCCATGAGATTGTTGAACGCAACAAGGGTGCGGCCGATCTGATTTTATTAGGGATACCGACCCGGGGAGTTTTCCTCGCCAATCGCGTTGCTGCGGCCATTGCGCAAATTGACGGCGATGGGGTAGCAGTCGGCGCCCTTGATATCACGCTGTACCGCGATGATCTGCGGCTGCGACCGGCCCGGCCCCTTGAATCGACCGCCATCCCAGCAGGCGGCATCGACGATAAAGTTGTAGTGCTGGTCGACGATGTGCTTTTTTCGGGACGGACGGTGCGGGCGGCTCTGGATGCGCTAAATGACATCGGGCGGCCGCGTGGTGTGCAGCTGGCCGCCCTAGTCGACAGGGGGCACCGGCAACTACCGATCCGGGCCGATTTTGTCGGCAAGAACCTACCGACCGCCCTTGCCGAACAGGTGCGGGTGCGCCTGATAGAACTTGATGACATCGATGAGGTCACCATCGAAGGCGGTGCAGGTTAGATGCGGCACCTACTCTCTGCCGGCGACCTGGATTTACCTGAAGCCTGCTTGATCTTGGACACCGCGGCGCAGCTCGCATCGGTAACCGATCGTTCAGTTAAGAAACTGCCCACGCTGCGGGGCCGGACCGTCGTCAATTTGTTCTTCGAGGATTCAACCCGTACTCGGATCTCATTTGAAATTGCGGCTAAGAGGCTCTCCGCGGATGTCATTAACTTCGCCGCAAAGGGATCGAGTGTCTCCAAGGGTGAAAGCCTTAAAGACACCGCGCTCACCTTGGAGGCGATGGGTGCCGATGCGGTGGTGATCAGGCATAGTGCCTCCGGAGCGCCGCATCGCCTTGCGACAGCCGGCTGGATCCAAGGCAGTGTTGTTAACGCCGGTGACGGTACCCATGAGCATCCAACGCAGGCCCTTCTTGATGCATTCACCCTTCGACACCACTTGCGCGCGGGCACCGGCGATTTAGCCGGGCTACGGGTGGCGATTGTCGGGGATATCTTGCATAGTCGGGTCGCTAGGTCCAATGTCCTGTTGCTTCGCACCCTCGGCGCACAGGTAACGGTTATTGCGCCGCCGACCCTGCTTCCATACGGCGTCAATGATTGGCCCTGCGCGGTGAGCTACGACCTTGACGACGTACTTCCGCATGCTGATGCAGTGATGATGCTGCGCGTGCAAACCGAGCGCATGCAGGCCGCCTATTTCCCATCGGTTAACGAATACAGCCGTCGGTATGGGCTGGATATGCGCAGACTCAACCTGCTGCCACCAACCGCGATTGTCCTGCACCCAGGCCCGATGAATCGGGGCATGGAAATCTCAGCTGATGTTGCCGACAGCTCCCGGGCCGTGATGGTCGAGCAAGTCGCCAATGGTGTGAGTATCCGCATGGCCGTGCTTTATCTACTGCTCGGTGGCATGGCTGACGAGGATCGAAGGGATCAGTAATGACGAATAAGAGTACGGTGCTTCGCGGGGTACGCCCATACGGTGCGGACCCGGTTGACATCATCGTCCGAGCCGGCGTCATCGCCGAAATCGTGAAGGCTGGCACTGGCAGCGGTCAGGTAGTCGAAGCCGACGACCTAATAGCGCTGCCCGGGTTCGTTGACCTGCACACTCACCTACGCGAACCCGGGCGCGAGGATGCCGAAACAATTGATACCGGGTCCCGGGCGGCGGCACTAGGTGGTTTCACCGCGGTCTTCGCCATGGCGAATACCTCGCCGGTCGCCGACACCGCCGGGGTAGTCGAACAGGTTTGGCATCTGGGGCAGGCCACCGGTTTGGTTGATGTGTACCCGGTCGGGGCGGTAACGGTTGGTCTAGGCGGGGAGCAATTGGCTGAGCTTGGTGCCATGGCGACTTCGCCGGCGCAGGTTCGGGTATTTAGTGACGATGGTAAATGTGTTCATGATGCCGCGATCATGCGTAGGGCGCTTGAATACGTGAAGGCGTTCGATGGAGTCATCGCGCAACACGCCCAAGAGCCAAGGCTGACAGTGGATGCGCAGATGAATGAAGGCTTATTGTCGGGGCAGCTCGGGCTGACCGGCTGGCCCGGTGTTGCCGAGGAGTCAATTGTGGCGCGCGATGTGCTGCTTGCCGAGCATGTCGATTCTCGATTGCATGTGTGTCATGTCTCCACCGCTGGCTCAGTCGAGGTAATTAGGTGGGCGAAATCCCGTGGTATCAAGGTCACAGCCGAAGTCACTCCGCATCACCTATTGCTGACCGAAGACTTAGTCGCTACCTATGATCCCGTGTACAAAGTGAATCCACCGCTTAGAACCAGTGCCGATATTGCAGCGTTACGAGCCGCACTGGCAGACGGCACGATTGACGCAATCGCCACCGATCACGCACCACATCCGCACGAAGACAAAGACTGCGAATGGGCTGCGGCCGCATTCGGGATGCTTGGCTTGCAGACCGCATTTAGTATCGCGATGTTGACCATGGTTAATTCCGGGTTATTGGATTGGCACACCCTTGCTGATCGCCTGTCCGTGCGCCCGGCCCGCATCGGTCATGCCAATGGCCACGGCCAGGATTTGCTGGTGGGGGCGCCGGCGAATATCGCGGTGGTGGACCCATCGGCCTCTTGGGTCGTCGAGCCGGCAACTTTTGCCTCAAAAAGTCGAAACAGCCCGTATGCGGGTATGACTTTGCCGGGCCGGGTCGTGCACGTTCTCAAGGCGGGTAAGGCGAGTGTCCTCGGTGGTGACCTAACTTGTTGAAAAGCGCAGTTGGTGGGCCAATCTCACGTGAGCCCGCGGTCTTAGTTCTAGAAGATGGTCAGGTGGCCCGCGGGCAAAGCTATGGCGCAACGGGTACGGCTTTTGGTGAGGCCGTCTTCAACACCGGCATGACCGGGTATCAGGAGACATTGACCGATCCGTCGTACCGCCGCCAGATAGTGATAATGACCGCGCCGCATATCGGCAACACCGGGGTCAACGATGAAGATGGCGAGTCCGCGCGTATTTGGGTGGCCGGTTACGTAGTCCGCGATCCTTCTCGGGTTTCCTCTAATTGGCGTGCTCAGCGCGGACTCGAGGATGACCTGCGCGATCAAGGCATAGTTGGAATTTGTGGGGTGGACACCCGCGCGCTCACCCGGCACCTGCGCGAACGCGGTGCCATGCGCGCCGGGATCTTCACCGGTGCTGAGGCGCACCTAGCGACGACGCAGCTGCTTGCCCAGGTGCAGGCCAGCCCGGTAATGACCGGCGCGAACCTGACCGGCGAGGTGAGCACGAGCAAGGCCTACCAGGTGCCGGCCATCGGCAGCCGCGAATTAACGGTGGTTGCCGTTGATCTTGGTATCAAGACGATGACCCCGCACCGGCTCGCCGAGCGCGGAATTGAGGTGCGGGTGGTCCCATCGACTATTACCGCGACGGAGATCCTCGCCCTAAATCCCGACGGCGTCTTCTTCTCGAACGGCCCGGGCGACCCGGCAACGGCCGATAGTGCAGTTGCGATGATGACGGCGGTGCTGACAGCGCGGATACCAGTTTTTGGTATCTGTTTCGGTAATCAAATCCTAGGTCGGGCCCTCGGGCTGGAAACCTACAAATTACGCTACGGCCATCGCGGTATTAACTCGCCAGTTCAGGATTTGCGCACCGGTCGAGTGAGCGTAACCGCGCACAACCATGGGTTCGCCGTGGCAGCCCCGCGCGGTGGGCCATTCCAGACGCCGTTCGGGTCCGCCGAAGTAAGCCATATCTGCCTTAATGACGATGTTGTCGAAGGCTTGCGCTGCCTTGAGGTGCCGGCTTTTAGTGTTCAGTACCACCCGGAGGCGGCCGCCGGCCCCCATGATGCCGCCGGGCTATTCGACGAGTTCGTCGAACTGATGAAAGCGGGTCGGTAATGCCAAGGCGCGCGGATATCAAGTCCATCTTGGTAATCGGGTCCGGACCGATTGTCATCGGCCAAGGCTGCGAGTTCGACTACTCGGGCACCCAAGCCTGTCGGGTACTTAAGGACGAAGGCCTGCGCGTCGTGCTGGTGAATTCGAATCCGGCCACGATCATGACCGACCCAGAGTTTTCCGATGCGACGTATATCGAGCCGATTACCCCAGAGTTTGTTGAGCGCATCATCGCCAAGGAGCGCCCTGACGCAGTTCTGCCTACCTTGGGTGGTCAGACGGCATTGAATATTGCGATCGCACTGCACAAAAATGGGGTGCTCGAGAAATACGGCGTTGAAATGATCGGTGCCGACGTCGATGCCATCGAGCGTGGTGAGAACCGCGAAATGTTTCGCGGGATCGTCGCTGCTATAGGGGCCGAGAGCGCGCTATCGGTGGTGTGTCATTCCATGGCGGATTGCCAAAGCGCTGCCGAGCAACTGGGGTTCCCGGTTGTTATCCGCCCGTCCTTCACCATGGGGGGAGCCGGGTCCGGGATCGCTTACAACGAGGCTGACCTGTTGCGCATTGCCGGAGCCGGCCTGCAAGCAAGCCCAACCACCGAGGTGCTCTTGGAAGAGTCAGTAATCGGTTGGAAGGAATACGAACTCGAGCTGATGCGTGACCGAAATGACAATGTCGTAGTTATTTGCTCGATCGAAAACCTTGATCCGATGGGCGTGCACACCGGCGATTCAATTACGGTCGCACCTGCCCTGACTCTCACAGATCGCGAGTATCAGCATATGCGAGATGTTGGTATCGAGATCATTCGAGCCGTCGGCGTTGATACGGGTGGGTGCAATATTCAGTTCGCTATTAACCCGGCAGATGGTCGCATGATTGTCATTGAGATGAACCCGCGGGTGTCACGCTCATCGGCTCTTGCATCCAAGGCCACCGGGTTTCCGATAGCCAAAATTGCAGCCCGGTTGGCTATTGGCTACACATTAGATGAGATTCCGAACGACATTACCAAGAAAACTCCAGCATCCTTTGAGCCTAGCCTCGACTATATTGTGGTGAAAGTCCCAAGGTTTGCCTTCGAGAAGTTCCCCAATGCGGATCCGGTGCTCACCACCACGATGAAAAGTGTTGGTGAGGCGATGTCAATCGGCCGAAACTTCGGTGAAGCCTTGCAAAAGGCACTTCGTTCGCTGGAGAAGCCGGAAGCAATTTTCACCTGGCCAGTTGATCCCACGGCCGTCGACGTGCCAGTGCTTCTTGACCTGATGAACCGGCCCCATGACGGTCGCCTCTCCTTGGTCCAGCTGGCGCTCTGGGCGGGTGCGTCAATTGATCAGGTGCACGTGTCAACTGGCATCGACCCATGGTTCTTGGACCAGATCTGTCAATTGAACGAAGCCGCGGATGAGATTCGCGCCGCACTGGTTCTTGACGAGCAGCTGCTGCGCCGCGTCAAGCGAAGTGGTTTTTCAGATAGGCAAATCGGCCAACTACGCGGCTGCAGTGAGGACGAAGTCCGTGAAATCCGTCATCGACTAGGCGTCCGGCCGGTGTTCAAGACTGTGGACACCTGTGCGGCCGAATTTGAGGCACAGACCCCGTACCACTATTCAACCTACGATGAAGAAAATGAAGCGATTCCAAGTGATCGCGCGAAAGTAATTATCTTGGGGTCAGGCCCAAACCGCATTGGTCAGGGCATTGAGTTCGACTACTCGTGTGTTCATGCAGCGCTGACATTACGTGATGCCGGCTATGAAACGATCATGATCAATTGCAATCCCGAGACCGTCTCTACCGATTACGACACATCGGATCGCCTTTACTTCGAGCCACTGACTTTCGAGGACGTACTTGAGATTGTCCACGCAGAGGAGCAGGCGGGCGACTTGATCGGGGTGATCGTGCAGTTAGGCGGACAGACCCCACTCGGACTTGCCCAGCGGCTGAAAAACGCGGGTGTGCCGATTATCGGCACTAGTCCGGAGTCGATTCACCTGGCCGAAGATCGCGGCGCATTTGGTCGGGTACTCGCAGCGGCCGATCTCCCGGCGCCCAAGCACGGTACCGCTATGTCCTTTCCGGAAGCGCAAGGGATTGCAGCCGATGTTGGTTACCCGGTGCTAGTGCGCCCAAGTTACGTTCTCGGTGGCCGCGGCATGGAAATCGTCTACGACGACGAAATGCTCGCTGACTATCTGGGGAGGGCAACCCAGATAAACCCCGAGCACCCAGTATTAGTGGACCGTTTCTTGGATGACGCCATCGAGATTGACGTTGACGCAATATTTGACGGTGAAGAACTCTTCCTTGCCGGTGTGATGGAGCATATTGAGGAAGCGGGCATACATTCTGGGGATTCGGCTTGTGCCCTTCCTCCGATAACCTTGGGCGCATCGGAGATTGACCGTATTCGTGAGTCGACTTTTCGCATCGCCAAGGGCGTCGGCGTACTTGGGTTGCTGAATGTGCAATATGCACTTGTATCGGATGTGCTTTATGTGCTCGAGGCTAACCCACGAGCCTCTCGTACCGTGCCATTTGTTTCCAAGGCAACAGCTGTCCCGATCGCGAAAGCTGCAGCTCGAGTCATGGTTGGCCAGACAATTGCGCAATTACGTAGTTCGGGTTTGCTGCCAGAGCACGGCGACGGTGGCACCATGCCGCCGGGTGCGGCGTGTTCGGTAAAGGAGGCGGTACTTCCATTCGGCCGGTTCCACGGGGTTGACATTTTACTTGGCCCGGAGATGCGTTCAACCGGTGAGGTCATGGGTATTGACGATAGTTTTGGGTTGGCATTTGCCAAGTCGCAAGAGGCGGCGTTCGCCGGTGGATTACCAACATCTGGCACGGCATTTGTATCTCTCGCAAATCGCGATAAGCGGGCGGCGATTTTTCCGATCATGCGGTTAGCCGATCTGGGGTTTGAAATCGCGGCGACGGCCGGCACTGCTGATGTACTCGGGCGACACGGGATAACTGCGCGGGTATTGCGAAAGCACCATGAGGGTCGGGGTCCGGCGGGTGAGCCAACCACCATCGATTCGATAATGGCTGGTGAGATCGCACTTATTGTCAACACCCCCTACGGGGTCGGGCCGCGCGTTGATGGCTATGAAATCCGGACGGCCGCAGTAATCAAGTCGGTGCCGTGCATCACCACGGTTCAAGGTTTGGCCGCTGCGGTACAGGGTATTGATTCCCTACGCCACGCCGATGCCACCGTTCGCTCCCTGCAGGACCATGCCCGAGATCTGCTCAAGCTTCGGCTAGGTGCAGGCGGTAGCCTCAACCCGGCGAAGCCAAGTTGAACCGGGTGAGGGCGGGCGAGGAAGGTGTGGGCTAGATGCCGATTCAGGTAAGGGGAGAAGTCCTCGATGTGCGCCGCGCCGGCACCTACTACGTTTTGTCCATCACCGCACCTGGCATTCCGGAGTCTTTTCGCCCGGGTCATTTCGTCACCATTGGGATTGGCGGCGAGGAATCTGGCTTGATCCTGCGCCGCGCATTCGCGATCCACCAGGTGCAATCCCGCGGGGTTTATGGCGGCACCCTTGATGTGGTAGTCGGCGTGCACGGTAAGGGAACCCGCTGGCTCAGCGAGCGCCGCCGGCATGACTTTCTAGACATCGTGGGCCCCCTCGGCAAGCCCTTTGTGTTACCAAAGGAGGGGGTGCCATGTGTGTTGGTAGGGGGTGGCTATGGATCGGCTCCGCTTTTCATGCTGGCTGAGCAGTTGCGGGAGCGTGGCTGCCGGGTTGATGTAGTCCTTGGCGCTTCAAGTGAGGACAAACTCTACGGAGTCCTTGATATTAAGCGGGTTTCGTCAATGCTGACGATTACAACCGAGGATGGCTCATCCGGCACGAAGGGCCGGGTCACCGATGTGCTGCCAGGCATTATGGAAAGCAATAATTCAGCGGTGGTTTATGCATGTGGGCCGATGGGCATGCTCGAGGCCGTCGCCGCCATCGCCGCTGAGTATCGCGCTTACAGTCAGTGCTCAGTTGAGGAGGCAATGGCCTGCGGTATTGGAATCTGCATGACCTGCGTCCTGCCGGTGATCGGGGAGGATGGGCGCACCCGGATGGTTCGGTCTTGCGTAGAAGGTCCGATATTTCGTGGTGATCTGGTGCGCTGGGCGGAGATTGGCACAGTTCCTGCCGACGCCCTCGGCGCTCCCGCATTGGATGCCTCATGACCCGAGCCATGTTCGGGCGTACTGCTGGCTCGGCGGCTGCAGGCCCGAGCGTCGACATGTCCGCCAACCTCGGTTCTTTGGCAATGCCGAGCCCGGTCCTGACGGCTTCGGGTTGCGCGGCCTCGGGGCGCGAGCTTGATCAGTTCTTCGACATCACGAAGATCGGCGCCATCGTGACCAAGAGCGTGATGTTGCGTGCCCGCTCTGGGCGTCCGACCCCGCGCATGTGCGAGACCCCAAGCGGCATGCTCAATTCAATCGGGCTCCAAGGCCCGGGCATCGAACACTTCATCGAGGAAGACCTTGCCTGGTTGACAACTCGTGGCGCACGGACAGTGGTGTCAATCGCCGGTGAGTCCGTGGAGGAGTACGGCAAGTTGGCCCAGAAACTGCGCGCCGTCGAGGGTGTCGATGCCATCGAGGTCAATATCTCGTGCCCAAACGTCGCGAATCGAAATCAGGTTTTCGCCTGCGACCCCGAACTGGCTGCCAACGTGATCTTGACCGTTCGCCGGCAAAGTGATTCACAGACTCCGATATTTGCAAAACTCTCACCAGATGTCACCGATATCACCGAGATTGCGCGGTCGGTGGTTCGTGCAGGCGTTGATGGGTTGACGGTCATCAACACTGCGCTCGGCATGGTGATCGACGTCGAGACGATGCGACCGGCACTGGCCGGGGTCACAGGTGGCCTAAGTGGGCCAGCGATCCGACCCATCGCACTGCGCTGCGTCTGGCAGATTCGTCAGGCGCTGCCAGATATCCCGATTCTTGGAGTGGGAGGTATCCGAACCGGCCTTGATGCCCTGCAGTTCATCCTGGCCGGCGCCAATGCCGTTTCAGTCGGCACCATGACCTTTAATGATCCGTCAGCGCCATTTCGCGTGCAAAATGAACTTGCAGGTGCACTGGCCGATCGTGGATTCGAAAGTGTGCGGGAGGCGATCTCCTACGGCCATCGTGGTGCAGATGTATTTGGTCTTGAATCCGAAGGCGAAACTGAACCCGAATGATAACTGATCGCGCACCAATCGCAGTGGCAATGGATGCACCGGATCTGGGCGCCTTGAGTTCCTGGGCGCAGGCCGTGGCGCCGGTGGTTACAACATTGAAAGTCGGCCTAGAAGTCTTCTGTCGCGATGGAGCCCTAGCGGTCACCACCGCACGTGCGGCCGCAGGCTCGGTCGGTGCTGGTGCAATCGCGATCTTCTTGGATCTAAAGCTCCATGACATCCCTGCGACAGTTGCTGGTGCGGCGCGGGCGGTGGCCCATCTGGAGCCGGAGATATTGACGGTGCATGCGGCTGGGGGAGCAGCCATGGTCGAAGCCGCTGCCCTGGCTTTGCCTAATACCAAAATTGCAGCCGTAACCGTATTGACCTCATTAGATGAGCAAGCCTTGGCCGCTATCGGAATGTTGGGGCCATCAATTGCAGCTGCGGTGCGCTTAGCTTTGCTGGCTACCAATGCCGGCGCCCGAGCGGTGGTCTGCTCACCACATGAGGTGGCTGCGATTCGGGCGGTGGTGGCACCGGAAATCACCTTGATAACGCCGGGGGTGCGGCCGGCCGGCAGCTCGGTTGATGATCAAAAGCGGGTGGCAACGCCTCAGCAAGCAATCGCCGACGGCGCTGACCTATTGGTGATCGGGCGGCCGATAACAGGAGCTTCTGATATCGCACAGGCGGCTCGCGACATTGCATTGAGTATCACGGATGTGAACTAGTGGAGCCGCGGCTGGCGCCATTAGTAGTTGTTTCCGGCCCATCTGGAGTCGGCAAGAGCACCGTTGTTGACGCGGTGCTCGTCCTTGTTCCTGAGGTTTGGCTGTCAGTGTCTGTGACGACTAGGCCGCCACGAGTAGGTGAAATCGCCGGGCAGGATTATTACTTCGTTGCCGATGAGGAGTTCGATCGTCTGATTGCGCAAGACGAGCTTTTGGAGTGGGCCCATTTCGCGGGCAATCGCTACGGCACTCCGCGGGGTCCGGTGCTTGAGCATCGGGCCAGCGGCACTCCGGTGATCTTGGAGATTGAAGTAGCCGGAGCGCGGCAGGTGCGCAGCCGGGTGCCCGAGGCCCAATTGGTGTTCTTGGCCCCACCTTCGAGGCCCGAATTAGCGGCCAGGCTGATCGGGAGAGGCACTGAATCACCCGAGGCGGTCGCCCAACGCCTAGCAGCCGCGGACCTGGAGCTAGCCGCGGCCCCGGAGTTTGACCGGGTCATTGTCAATACCGATGTTGGCCAGTGTGCGGCTGCATTGGTAGCATGCCTGCATGAGTAACCCAAGATCTGATGGCATCACCCATCCCTCGATCGACGCCCTGCTTGAAAAAACCGACTCGAAGTTCTCTTTGGTCATCTACGCGTCCAAGCGAGCACGGCAGATTAATGCCTACTACTCGCAGCTGGGTGAAGGCCTACTTGAGTACGTTGGCCCCCTCGTGGAGACCCATGTGCAAGAGAAGTCCCTGTCGATCGCACTGCGCGAGATCGATGCGGGTCTACTGCAGTCAGAGGCGATCGAGGTAGTCGAGGCTTCGGCCTAACTTCGATGTCGCCACCTCGTGTTGTCCTTGGGGTTGCTGGCGGGATCGCCGCCTATAAGGCGGTCGAGGTACTCAGGGGGCTGGCCGAGTCCGGCCACGAGGTAACCGTGGTTCCTACCGAGGCAGCACTGAACTTTGTCGGTGTCGCGACCTGGTCGGCGCTTTCGGCGCGGCCGGTGGCCACCTCGCTTTGGACTAACCCAAATGAGGTTTCGCACGTTAAATTAGGGCAGGAGGCCGATTGCGTGGTCGTGGCTCCAGCCACCGCAGATCTACTGGCCCGCGCCACCCACGGGATCGCCAATGACCTGCTAACCAATGTGCTCCTCACCGCCCGCTGCCCAATTGTCTTAGCGCCGGCGATGCACACGGAAATGTGGCAGCACCCCGCCACCCAGAGCAATGTTGCCACCCTTCGAAGTAGGGGGGTGATCGTGCTCGAACCGGCAACCGGTCGGCTGACGGGAGCCGACGTTGGCCCTGGCCGGCTGCCGGAGCCGGCGGCCATTATCGCTGCGGTTCAAGATGTGCTGCGCCGGACACCGACCGGTGATTTAGCGGGCCGGCGGGTGGTAGTCAGCGCCGGCGGTACCCGCGAGGCGTGGGATCCGGTTCGGTTCATCGGCAATATCAGCAGTGGGCGGCAAGGGGTTGAGTTGGCCCGCACCGCGGTGTCCCGGGGGGCCCAGGTGACTTTGGTGGCCGCGCACCTTGCCGTTGAGCCGCCAGCCGGGGTAACAGTGCGATCGGTTAGTTCTGCGGCGCAGTTGCTTGAGGCGATGCTCACGGCGGCAGTCGGTGCCGATGCGGTCGTAATGGCGGCAGCCGTAGCAGATTTTCGCCCGGAGGTTACCGCCACCAGCAAGATCAAGAAGCTCGATCAGCCGGCTGATCTCAATCTCAAACTGACCGCGACCGTTGACGTGCTAGCGGAATTGGTGCGCCGCCGTGCCGGGGACCTACCCGTGTTAGTGGGATTTGCCGCCGAGACCGCGGTGGACGCCACCGAGTTAAGTGAGTTAGGTCACCACAAATTGGCCCGCAAGGGCTGTGATCTCCTAGTGGTCAACGAGGTTGGGCGGCAAGTGGTGTTTGGGGCAGAAGAGAACGAAGTGACGATTTTGGGCCATGAGGGCACCTCGGTGCAGGTGCCAAGGGCCACCAAAGCTGCGATTTCCGATGCCGTCTGGGACGCCGTGGTGCATGAGTGGAAACGCACTTAGCCATTACACTCAGGGGTTAACCGTGACGCTTTATATATTCGTTAGTTTGTAATCGTTGATTTGACTTCATCCGTAAGGGGATACCACGTGTCTAAGCGCCTGTTTACATCTGAGTCAGTCACCGAGGGCCATCCGGACAAAATGGCGGATCAGATCAGCGACGCCATTCTTGATGATCTGCTGCGGCAAGACCCACGCAGTCGGGTTGCGGTTGAAACCATGTTGACCACCGGTCAGGTGCACGTGGCCGGTGAGGTCACCACCGAGGGGTTCGCCGACGTCATTCGCTTAGTTCGCGACACCGTGCTGGGTATTGGGTATGACTCATCGACTAAGGGTTTTGACGGTGAGTCCTGTGGCATCTCGGTTTCGATCGGCAAGCAGTCTCCGGACATCGCCCAAGGTGTTGACGATGCGATCGAAGAGCGTGAGGGAGGCAGTGGCGACCCACTGGATCGACAAGGGGCCGGTGACCAAGGTCTGATGTTCGGTTATGCCTGCACCGACACCCTTGAGCTCATGCCGTTGCCAATTTCCTTGGCGCACCGGCTGGCCGAGCAGTTGACCGCGGTGCGCAAGGACGGCCGAGTGCCATACCTGCGCCCCGATGGCAAGACCCAGGTCACCATCGAGTACGACGAGGATGATCGCCCGACTCGCATCGACACCATCGTGGTGTCCAGTCAGCACTCCCGCGATATCAATCTTGACACCATGCTGAGCCCAGATATCCGCGCCCAGGTGGTCGACCCCATCCTCGCGACTTTGGATCTGGACTCACGCGACTACCGACTTTTGGTAAATCCAACGGGCCGCTTCGAGGTCGGCGGTCCGATGGGCGACGCTGGTCTGACCGGACGCAAAATCATTGTTGACACCTACGGCGGCATGGCCAGGCACGGCGGTGGGGCGTTCTCCGGAAAGGATCCGTCGAAAGTCGACCGGTCAGCTGCGTATGCGATGCGCTGGGTGGCGAAAAACGTGGTTGCTGCAGGTTTAGCAACCCGCTGCGAGGTGCAGGTTGCCTACGCCATCGGCAAGGCTCATCCAGTTGGCGTATTTGTCGAGACCTTCGGCACCGGCATCATCGGTGATGAAGCTATCCAAGAGGCGGTCCTACGGGTATTTGACCTGCGGCCGGCGGCGATCATTCGCGATCTGGATTTACTGCGGCCCATCTTCCGCGTAACGAGCGCCTATGGCCACTTCGGCCGCCCGCAGGGCACAAATGAGTTACTTGACGCGGATCAGCCAGCGCTTCGGTCGCAGGTGGGCCCGACATTTACCTGGGAGAACACCGACCGCGCCGAGGACTTACGGACCGTTGCCGGGGTGTGACTCCTGCGACCAATCCCTCGCAAGACCAACTGACACTGCTGTCAGCGGGGGGCAAGGCGCCCGGCCGAAGGCCCAAAAAGGTGCCCGCGGCGCCGGTGGTTCTCGCGCCGGGGTTACCGATCGCGCAAGTGCGAATCGACTCGCCGCTGCCGCAACTTGATCGGGTTTTCGACTACACCACCCCGCAGCAATTAGATGATTTGGTGCAACCAGGGGTCCGGGTTCGAGTTCGCTTTGCCGGGCGATTGGTAACCGGGTTTGTGGTTGGCCGGGTGTCGGAAAGCTCCGCCGGCAAGTCACTTCGGCCCATTGAGCGGGTACTCTCCGGCGAACGCGTCCTCACCCCACAGATTGCCGAGTTGGTGGTTGCCGTTGCTGAACACTATGCCGGGACCTTTTCCGATGTAGTTCGCAGCGCGGTGCCTCCTAGGCACGCCCGGGCTGAGTCCTTACAGTTCGAGCTTTCCACATTGACGGTTAAGGCAACAGAGCAAGATGCCGCCCGATGGGGCCGCTACACCAATGGGTCAGCTTTATTCCGACGACTTCAAAGTGGTAAATCAGCGAATACTCGCGGCGTGTGGAGCGCCGCGCCGGCCCACCCCTGGTATCAAGACATCGCAGCCTTGGTTCGAGCCACCCTTGAACCGCCGATTGGCACCGCGATCGTAGTGCTGCCCGATGCACACGACGTTGATTTGCTCACACGTGAACTTGCCGAACTACGCGATATCACTGCGGTACTCACCGCCGATCAAGGACCCGAACGTCGTTACCGTGAGTTTCTTCGCAGCTTGCGCGGCTCGGCGAGGCTGGTGATCGGCACGAGGGCAGCGGTCTTCGCCCCGGTTTCAGACCTGCGGCTCATCGTGGTTTGGGACGATCAAGATGACTCCCTTTGGGAACCGCATGCGCCATATTGGAATGCCCGTGACGTGGCGGCCCTGCGTTCAGCTACCCAGGGCTGCGCCCTGCTGGTGGGTGCGCCAGCAAGGAGTGTTGAGACCCAGCTTTGGTGTGAGCAGGGGTGGGCGAAGTCATTGGCTGCGACCCGCGAAGTGATTTCAGCAACGGCGCCGGTGGTACGAGCGCTGGAGCAAGATGATTTGGAACGTGATGTTGCTGCGGCCACGGCGCGACTACCGCATATGGCGTGGCTCGCGGCAAAAACTGGCTTGGAGTCAGGCCCGGTGCTAGTTCAGGTACCGCGGCGCGGCTATCTGCCGACTCTTAGCTGCCAAAACTGCCGGACGCCAGCACGGTGTGCATGCGGAGGCCTACTCGGGCAAGGTATTGACCAGAGCATTCCAGCCTGTACCTGGTGTGGGGTGCCTGCAACTGATTGGCAGTGCAAGGTCTGCGGCGACACCAACTTGCGTGCGGTGGCAATCGGGGTGGAGCGCACCGCGGAGGAATTCGGCCGGGCATTTGCGTCAACCCAGATTATTTGGTCGCAGTCCGCTGCAATGCGCCGGACGGTCGGTGCCTCACCGGCCTTGGTGATTGCGACACCTGGTGCCGAACCGGTAGCAGACGGTGGCTACGCCGCGGTCATTATTTTGGATGCGCGTGGTCAATTGCAGCGCCCGCAACTGCAGGCAACAGTGGAGGCCGCTCGGCGCTGGTTTGGCGCGGCGCTGCTAGCCCGGCCCCGTGCGCCACTGGTAATCACCGCTGATACCGCCGAGCCGGTGGTGCAGGCCTTGATCCGGTGGGATGCGCCCGGCTTTGCCCAACGTGAACTCGCCGACCGCGTTGGCGCCGGTTTACTCCCTAGTACCCGCATGGCGGTCTTGAGCGGCGCGTCGACTGATATCAGTGATGCCTTGTCGATGTTGACAGTTGATCATCGAGTTCTCGGCCCGACCGACGGCAGTTGCATAGTTGTCGTGCGCCGTGAGCTTGGGTCGGTGTTAAGTGAGCAACTGCGGGCTATTTCGGCGGCCAGGGCAACGAAGAGCGCGGGCAAGCCGGTAAACGTGGTGCTTGATCCCCGTGAACCCGTTGCCAAGGCGAGCACACCAATAGCCAGGGCGCAAAAACCGGGGCCGTAGAATCCGCTCATGGCAGTTCAACCCATTCGACTCTTCGGCGATCCGGTGCTTCGCACGCCGGCCGCTGCTGTTGAGACGTATGACAAAGAGTTGCGTAAACTCGTGGCCGACCTGACCGACACCATGCAAGAAGCACCGGGTGCGGGCTTGGCCGCCCCCCAGATTGGCGTGCTGCTGCGCGTTTTCACTTACTGGGTGGACGACGAACTTGGCCACCTGATCAACCCGGAGCTGGTGTTGTCAGATGTGATTCAAGAGGGTGAGGAGGGTTGCCTCTCGCTTCCGGATCTTGCGTTTGATACCAAGCGTGCACAAAGTGTTGTGGCCCGCGGCATGAATATGCACGGGGAACCGATTGTGATTGAGGGTAGTGATCTGCTGGCCCGGTGCGTGCAGCATGAAACAGATCATCTAGACGGGATTATGTTCATAGATCGCTTGGATCCACAGGCTCGCCGCGAGGCCATGCGCCTTGTTCGTGAATCAGAGTGGTTCGGCAATCCGGCTCCTACGGTGCAACTGAGTCCACATGCCCTTTCGGCCCGGTGGCTGTAGCCGGTGCGTTGTATTTTTGCGGGCACACCCGCTGTCGCAGCAGTAGCACTGCAAGCGATATTAGATTCACCCCATGAGGTGGTCGCGGTAATCACCCGCCCGCCCGCGCGCACCGGCAGGGGGCGGGGGCTGGCACCGAGTGAAGTCTCGATACTGGCAAGTGAAATGGGCATACCGGTCCTGACACCGACCAACTTGCACGACCAGGACTTCGAAATGCAATTGCGGGAACTCCGGCCCGATTGCTGTCCGGTGGTGGCCTATGGAGCGCTCGTGCCACCGTTGCTATTGGATATTCCGGTGCATGGGTGGGTTAACCTGCACTTTTCTTTGCTTCCGGCTTGGCGCGGTGCCGCCCCGGTTCAGTGGGCGCTGCTCGCCGGCGATGCCGTTACGGGTGCGACCACATTTTATTTGGCGGCGGGTCTTGATACCGGTCCCATTTTCGGCACCGTGACCGAACCGATCGAGGTGGGTGATACCGCGGGTGGCTTGCTCGAGCGACTCGCGGTGTCCGGCGGGCAGTTGCTCGTCGCGACCCTAGACGGATTGGCTACCGGGTCAATCGAGGCGGTACCGCAACGCAACTTCGATATCAGTTATGCACCGAAACTTTCGACAGGTGATGCCCGGATTAGGTGGACTGATCCGTGGGTTGGTGTGGATCGGCGGATCCGTGCTACCACGCCAACCCCCGGGCCCTGGACGATGCTCGATGGTGAGCGCATCAAGCTCGGACCAATCTGTGCCGCGGGGGTTGCAACTGATAGGGCGCTACCGCCTGGGCAAGTAGCCGTGGTCGACGGCGCGGTCTTGGTTGGCACTGCCACCGAGCCGGCGCATCTTGATCTTGTGCAGCCGGCCGGTGCCAAAATGATGCCCGCTGGTGATTGGCTGCGCGGGCTGCGAACTTCAATGCCGATGTTTCAGTGAGTGTTGACCCGGCCCGTAAGGCGGCCCTTGAAGTCCTGCGCAGCGTGCGCGAGTTGGACTCCTATGCGAATTTGATCATGCCAGGGGTGTTGGCGCGAATGTCGCTGAGCGGGCGAGATGCCGGGTTCGCAACGGAACTCGCCTATGGCACCTTGCGTTGGCAAGGGCTCTACGACGCAGTATTGGCGACCTGTGTTTCGCGTCCCTGGGCCGATGTTGATGCTGACATGCAGGCTGTGCTGAGGCTAGGAGTGCATCAGTTACTGCACATGCGGGTACCCTCGCACGCTGCCGTTGATTCCTCATGTGAACTAGCGCGAAGCCTAGGAGCGCCTGGTGGTGCTCCAGCCCGCGCCGGTTTCGCAAATGCCATCCTCCGCAAAGTGGCGGCACATGACTTTGACTATTGGGTCAACTCGTTCGCTGCACTTAGTGGTATTGAAGGCTTAGCCACGCGTTGGTCGCATCCGGCTTGGATAGTTCGCGCATTTCAAGATGCATTAGGTGATAGGCGCACCGAGTTGCCGGCGTTGCTCGCTGCAGACAATGAACCTGCGCACCCGGTACTGGTCGCGCGTCCAGGTCGCATCGATCCCGAAGTTCTAATGGTGCGCCCGGAGGTATCGCCAGGCCGATACTCACCGTTGGCCGCGGTTCTTCTCAGTGGTGCACCAGATGCCCTTGACATAGTAAGAAGTGGCGCGGTCGGAGTGCAGGACGAAGGCAGCCAATTGGTCGCACTTGCGCTGACTCGGGCGGCGGTGTCGCAGCCAGAGACCGCGTGGCTGGATATGTGCGCTGGCCCCGGGGGCAAAGCAGCTGTCCTGGCAGGCATTGCCGAAATGCGCGGAATATCCTTCACCGCCGTTGAACTACATCCGCACCGCGCACATTTAGTGAAACGGGCACTGGGCCAGGTCCCCGCAGAAATAATCGTCGGCGATGCCATCGATGCCCCGTGGGGTGCGCAACTTTTCGATCGAATCTTGATTGATGCACCCTGTACCGGCCTTGGTGCGTTGCGTCGGCGTCCGGAGGCTAGGTGGCGTAAATCCCCGGCCGACCTATCAACCCTTGGCCCACTACAGCGCGCGCTACTAAAGTCCGCTATCGCGGCGACCCGACCCGGGGGAGTGATCATCTATGCCACCTGCTCACCGCACCTAGCTGAAACCGAATTTGTAGTTGCTGATGTGGTGTCTGGGCAGCCCCAGGTGGTCGTCGAGGATGCGCGGGAGTTGCTGCCTGAGGTCAGTGATGTCGGCGCTGGTCCCTTCGTGCAACTGTGGCCGCATCGCCATGGCACCGACGCGATGTTCTTTGCACTCCTGCGCAGAACCGCCTAGTCGTAGCCGCCTACTTGCTTCCCCTATTACTCTTTGCCCATGGGAGTCTTGATCTCACCGAGTGTGCTTAATAGTGACCTATCCTGCTTGGCCGCCGAGGTCGCCAGAGTTGCTGACCATGCTGACTGGATTCACCTCGATGTGATGGACAACCACTTTGTCCCAAACCTGACTTTTGGGGTCCCGGTTGTTGAGTCTTTGCTCAAGCACATTGCTATCCCAGCCGACGTCCACCTAATGATTTCCGATCCAGATCGTTGGGCGCCAGCGTATGCCGAGGCAGGTGCCGGCAGCGTCACCTTTCATATTGAAGCTGCCGCCAATCCGGTGCAGCTGTGCCGCGATCTGCGGGCCGCCGGCGCCCGGGCCGGAGTTGGCCTGAAGCCGGCAACCGAGATTTCGGCGGTAGCGGATCTAATGCCGGAACTAGACATGATCTTGATCATGACCGTCGAGCCAGGTTTTGGTGGTCAGTCATTCATGGCGAAGATGCTGCCCAAGATCGAGCAGGCGCGTGCACTCGCCGCCGAGGCAGGCACTGATATCTGGGTGCAGGTTGACGGCGGGATCGATATTTCGACGATCGAGCGCTGCGCCAGTGCGGGAGCGAATGTGTTTGTTGCGGGCTCATCGGTCTATCGAGCCGATGATCCAGGTGCCATGGTGGATCGACTGCGCGCACTTGCGCAAGTGGCAACCGCATTGTGAGCAACTGGGAGCCGGCTATGCGTGAGGCATTGGCCTTGGCGGTATCGGGCAACTCAAGGTGCAGCCCAAACCCTCGTGTTGGTTGCGTGCTCGTTGCACCAGATGGTCAGATCGTGGGCCGCGGCTACCACCATGGTGCGGGCCAATCACATGCTGAAGTCAATGCCATCGCCTCGGCCGGCGATCTGGCGCGTGGCGCGACGGCGGTTGTCACTCTTGAACCTTGTAAACACACGGGCCGAACTGGGCCTTGTACTAAGGCACTAATTGCGGCCGGCGTCAGTCAAGTTGTTTTTGCTCAGTCCGACCCATCCGCAGCTGCCGGCGGCGGCTCGCAGCTGTTAACGAGTGCCGGCATTGAGGTCATTGGCGGCGTCCTTGCGGATGAAGCCGAATTTATCAATCGGGCTTGGACCCATGTCCAGTTAACCGGGCGGCCATTCGTGACGATCAAGACGGCAATGAGTCTTGATGGGCGGGTGGCGGCTGCCAGCGGTGGACCCACGGCGATAACGGGGGCCCCGGCACGCAATTGGGTGGGGCAATTGCGGTCCGAGGTTGACGCGGTCTTGGTGGGCACGAACACGGTAATCGTGGATAACCCGGCTTTGACCGCCCGCGATGGCTCGGGGGCGCTACTGGCCAGCCAACCCCTGCGCGTGGTGGCCGGTAAGCGGTCCTTGCCCACGAATCTTCGGATCTTCGATCCGACTAGTCCTGGTAATGCAATTCAAATACCTGAGCATGAGCCGGCCAGGATCCTCGGCGCGCTGCATGACCTGCAGGTGCAGCAGGTGCTGGTAGAAGGTGGCCCCACGGTGACGTCTGCATTCCTCGAAGCCGGCCTGGTTGACGAGATTCTCTGGTTCGTGGCACCGCAGGTTCTAGGCGCTGGGCCGGTGGCCTTGTTGGCGCTGCCCAGTCCGCTGGCCATCACTGTCACCGGAGTTGAGCTGATCGGCCATGATGTGCTTATTCGCGGGGCACCGAACCCGGCACCGGTCACCTAAGATGAGCAAATGTTCACTGGCATCGTCGAAGAACTTGGGCGCATTACGCAAATTGACGCCCTGGTCGATGCTGCCAAGGTAACAATCCAAGGCACCTTGGTGGTCAGCGACGTCAAACCTGGTGATTCCATCTCGGTGAATGGGGTTTGCCTGACAGTTGTTGACCTTGGCCCCGATTATTTCACCGCCGACGTGATGGCCGAAACGCTAAGCCGAAGCTCACTGAGCAAGGTCGAGGTAGGTTCGCCGGTCAATCTGGAACGGGCGGCGCGGGTGGATTCGCGCCTAGGTGGGCATCTGGTTCAAGGTCATGTTGATGCCGTTGCCTCGGTAGTATCGATCGACCCGGAAACTCATTGGACTTCGATTCGCTTCTCGCTGCCGGCTACTTTGGCGAAATATCTAGTGGAGAAGGGCTCAATAACAGTTGATGGCGTATCGCTGACGGTAGTTGCGGCCGGCCCCGACTACTTTACGGTTTCCTTAATTCCTACGACTTTGGCGCACACGACATTGGGCGGGCTGGTTGTCGGCGATATCGTCAATCTTGAAGTTGATGTCATTGCTAAGTACGTTGAGCGCCTGATGAAGGATGATGCAAAGTGATCCCGGCGGACGAAGTATTTGCCAACGATACCATCGAGGCGCCAAAGGAATCGGTGGCTGATCGGCACGTCGATACCAGACCATCAGCCGGCCTTGACGCCATTGACGACGCAATCCTGGCAATCAAGCAAGGTCGACCAATTGTCGTCGTGGATGATGAGGATCGGGAAAATGAAGGAGATCTGATTTTTGCGGCTTCGGCCGCATCGCCAGCGAATGTTGCATTCATGATCCGGCACACTTCCGGATACATCTGTGTCGGCATGCGCGGCGAGGTTCTCGATCGCTTGGGATTACCACCCATGACCGCCGTCAATGAGGACCGCAAGGGAACGGCGTACGCGGTCTCGGTTGACGCTCGTGACGTTGAAACCACGGGTATCTCGGCCGTTGATAGGTCGCGCACCATTCGGGTGCTCGCGGATTCGGCAACCAATCCCACCGATTTAACGCGCCCCGGTCACGTCATGCCCCTTCGCGCCGTTGAAGGAGGGGTGCTGCGTCGCGCCGGTCACACCGAGGCCGCGGTAGATCTCGCTGCACTAGCCGGCCTGGCACCAGCGGGGGCACTGTGTGAACTGGTCAATGATGACGGCACGATGATGCGCGCCCCCGATTGTCGCAGGTTCGCTGATGAGCACGGGCTCATAATGATCTCAATCGCAGACCTCATCAAGTTCAGGCGTCGAACTGAAAAACAGGTAAAGCGGGTAGCGACCACGAAGTTGCCAACTCAGTTCGGTGATTTCACCGCGGTCGGCTACAGCAGTGATGTGGATGGTTCGGAGCATGTTGCACTCATTGTCGGTGATATTTCCGATGGGGAGAACGTCCTCGTCCGGGTGCACTCGGAGTGTCTAACCGGCGACGTCTTCGGCTCTTTGCGCTGTGACTGCGGCCCGCAATTACAAGGGGCCATGCGCAAGATCGCCGATGAGGGTCGCGGTGTGGTGCTTTATGTGAAGGGTCACGAGGGTAGGGGTATCGGGTTGCTGCACAAGCTGCGCGCCTACGGCTTACAAGATGCCGGTCGCGACACCGTTGATGCGAATTTGGACCTTGGTTTGCCCATTGACTCACGTGACTACGGCACAGGTGCCCAGATCCTGGCCGATCTTGGCATTAAGTCGATGCGGCTATTGACGAATAACCCGGCCAAGCGAGCAGGGCTTGAGGGCTATGGCCTGTCCATAACCGAGCGAGTGCCAATGGAAATTGATGCCAATGACCACAATGTGGATTATCTCCGGACAAAGGCGGATCGAATGGGTCACACCTTAACTTTCGAGGTACCCGAAACTTTCGAGGTACCGGAGAACACCCGATGAGTGGTGCTGGATCCCCGAACTTGCAGGTGGGTGGTGACGGCCTACGGGTCGCGGTAGTTGCGGCCTCATGGCATGAGCAGGTGATGACCGGCCTCATTGCTGGTGCCACCGGTGCCTGCGCCGCGGCTGGCGCAGTGGCATCGGTAATACGGGTTTCCGGCTCATTCGAATTGCCGGTTGTCGCAAAGGCCTGCGCGGCCTCGGGGCAATTCGATGCCGTGGTTGCCTTAGGTGTGGTGATCCGTGGCGGCACCCCGCATTTTGATTTCGTCTGTGACGCAGCAACTTCTGGGCTAACCCAGGTTGCTCTGGATCACCTAATTCCGGTCGGCTTTGGCCTGCTTACCTGCGACAACGAGGCCCAGGCTATTGATCGCGCTGGGCTGCCCGGTTCCCGTGAGGATAAAGGCGCTGAGGCCACGTGGGCGGCCATCGCCACCGCAATCACCCTGCGGGATCTATCGACTAGGTGAGCGCCATAGGCTTAGCCCGTGAAAACCTTCGACGATCTCTACGCTGAACTATCGCGGAAAATCGCGCATCAAGATGTTGACTCCGGCACCGTGAAGTTGCTGGATCAAGGGGTGCACGCCATCGGCAAGAAGGTGGTCGAAGAGGCCGCTGAAGCATGGATGGCGGCCGAATATGAAGGGCACGAGCGCACCGCCGAGGAAATCGCGCAATTGCTTTACCACGTTCAGGTGCTCATGCTGGTCAGCAAGGTCAGCCTTGACGATGTTTATCGGCGGCTGTGATGTCAATGCTGCGAATCGCGGTCCCGAATAAAGGTCAACTAGCCGAGCCCGCGCGTGCGATGCTTACCGAAGCCGGCTACTTGCGCAGTGGTGGTTTGCGGGATCTGTATATAAGTGACCCGGACAATGATGTTGAGTTCTATTTTCTGCGGCCAAAAGACATTGCCATCTACGTCGGCGAGGGCACCTTGGATCTGGGCATCACCGGCCGTGACATGCTGCTTGACTCTGAGTCTGACGCCGACGAGTTGTTGCCTTTGGGCTTTGCGCCATCAAGCTTTCGATTAGCAGCTCCGGTCGGCACCGCCAAGGCTCCCGCTGATCTAGCGGGGCTCCGAATTGCAACTTCATACCCGGGCTTACTCAACTCTTGGCTGGCCGAGCACGGTATCTCAGCGCGAGTGGTGCGCCTAGATGGCGCCGTCGAGAATGCGGTAGCCCTGGGTGTCGCCGACGCGGTCGCAGATGTTGTCGCCACCGGTACCACCATTAAGCGGGCCGGCCTAGAGTTGATCGGCGAGCCGTTGCTCATTTCGGAGGCCTTGCTGATTTCGCGGCGTGATGCCAAGGCCAATCCAGCCACCGAGACTTTCGTTCGTCGCCTAAATGGGGTGATGGTCGCGCGCTCATATGTTTTAGTTGACTACGACATTCGTGTTGAGTCACTTGACCAAGCATGTGCGATTACTCCTGGCATTGAATCACCGACGGTCTCATCCCTTCACGATCCATCTTGGCGCGCGGTGCGCGCGATGGTACCTAGCACTGATGTGCACCGGGTGATGGATGAACTCTACGATTTAGGTGCCCGGGGAATCCTCGTCACCGACATCCACGCCTGTCGCCTTTAGCCGGCGCCAGCTAATTCGACAAGGGCGGCGCCGGTGACCACGAATCGGTGCGGTCCGGCAACATCAATGACCAACGCCTGTGCGCCATCTTCGATCGCTGATTGAGCCACCTGCCATCCCAACACCGGTACCGGGCGTGCGGACGGGTCCCAGGTGGCGAGTGAGTCCAACCCGGTAAAGACAAGTAGGCCCTTTTGCCCGGTCGCGTTGATCATCGAAACCGCAGCGAGGTGGCTGCTCTTGTCGGACCCATCGCTGCCGATTTCACCTGGAACAGCGATAATTGCGGCCAGCAGTCGCGCCGTTTTCAAGGTGTCAAATACGGCAGCGGTCGGTGCCACCAACGCGGCCCGCAGCGCCAGATCCGGGGCGCCGTCATCATCTGGAAACGCCGGCCGAGCCAGTTTCTTGCCCCCCGATGTCATGGCGGCAGGGTACGGGGGGAGTATTCACCTGGTGACTTCGCCCCAAGTTCTTGCACCGCGGGTAATACCGGCTTGGGCCCCGATGCTCGGCCTAGTGCTGGTGGCGGCAAATCTGCGGGCCGCGGTCTCCAGTGTGCCAGAGGTGATCGTTGATATTCGGGCCGAACTCGGCTGGAATGACGTAGCGCTGGGGATCCTCACCACCATCCCGGTCCTGTGCATGGGCATATTTGCCCTGACCGTGCCGGCGGTTTCTAACCGGTTCGGCCGTGGGCGCACGGTGGCCATGGCCCTTGGTGTCTTGGTTTTCGCTCTGGCTATCCGCCTTTGGGGGGCGGTGCCCGGGGTCCTTTATCTATCGGCATTCTTGGCCGGAGTGGGGATAGCCCTGGCCGCTGGACTGGTGCCCGGGATCGTCCGCGAGCAGGTTCCGGGGGCAATCGGCCGGGCCACCGGTATCTGGAGTGCGGTCTTGATGCTAGGTGCGGGCATTGGTGGGGCCCTTACGGTGCCGATCGCTATTTGGTTGGATTCGTGGACCATCGCCCTTGCATTTTGGGCCATTCCGGCTGCGATCGCGCTAATTGGGTGGCTGGTGATTGAGCGGCCCAGCGGTGGCCACGAACCTGCCCCAAGTGCCACGGTCCGACTGGCGGCCCTGCCGTGGCGCAACGCCACGGCGTGGGCTCTGACCATGTTTTTAGCCCTGAATTCCGTTATCTTCTATAGCACCGTTGCTTGGCTGGCCGCTTCCTACGATGAGCGGGGCTGGGATCAAGCCGCCGGCGGAGGCCTTTTCGGGGTCTTCACCGTGGCCATGGTGGCGGCGGCATTTATGCTGCCGCCCCTTGCGGACCGCTTGAAGTATCGCCGCACCCTTTTTGTCGTGGTGGTCCTGATCACCACCGTTGCGCTCCTCCTGATCGGGCTGGCACCTGAATTCATGACCGTGTTGGCACTGGTAATTGGCGGGATCGGGCTCGGCGGCACTTTTGCCCTCGGCCTAGTCCTCCTCAGCGAGTACGCCGAGAATGCGGCCGGCGCGGCGCGGCTCACCGCCATGGCCTTCTTCGTCAGTTATTCCCTAGCCGCCCTCGGCCCGTTACTAACCGGGGTGTTGTTGCAGGTTTGGGATTCTTGGCCGCTGGTCTATGGGTTCTTGGCCGTGGTCAGCCTTGGGCAGGTAATCGCGGCCTTGCCGCTAAAGCGCGGTTTAGTTATTCACTGACGGGGCTGGTACGCTTTCGCAGACTGGTTTGGCCCTGGCCAAATCAGGCAAGCGGAGCCTCGGCTCCCACCCGGGCACCGCCAGCTGCACTAGGTGCCCCGGGTCATGTGCTCAGCGCGGCGTTGCAGGTTGACGCAGCGCTGTGTCGTGCCGAGACCTCCGCGCACCGCGCCGGAGGTCGTCTTGATTTCCGGGGCGGATCAGTCCACTACAGCTTGGAGGCACCATCAGCGTCGAGCCCCGGATTAATGACCGAATCCGCGTGCCTGAGGTACGACTTGTCGGACCAAATGGTGAGCAGGTAGGCATCGTTCGCATCGAAGATGCGCTGCGATTGGCAGTTGAAGCAGATCTCGACCTAGTCGAGGTGGCGCCAATGTCAAAGCCGCCGGTTTGCAAACTCATGGACTTTGGAAAATTCAAATACGAAGCAGCCATGAAGGAGCGCGAGTCTAGGCGCAACCAGATTCACACTGTCATCAAGGAAATGAAGCTCCGACCGAAAATCGATCCGCACGACTATGAGACCAAGAAGGGTCACATCGAGCGGTTCCTCAAGGCCGGCGACAAAGTGAAGATCACGATCATGTTTCGCGGTCGTGAGCAAAGTCGCCCGGAACTTGGCCTTCGGCTCCTAGCCAAACTTGCCGATGATGTCGAAGAAATAGGTTTTGTTGAGTCAACACCAAAGCAGGACGGCCGCAACATGATCATGGTGCTTGCGCCGCTACGACGAAAGCCAGATTCAGTGCGACGTGAACCACGTGCCGAGTTTGCCCTCGAAGACGAAGCGGTGGCCGAAGCGGTGGCGCAATTAGATGTTGCTGAGCTAGAAGTTGCTGAGCTAGATGTGGCGGAAGCCCAGTAAGAACGGTACGAGAAGCACAACCAAGGTTCTTCCCTAGACAAGCGAGGACGATATGCCGAAGCAAAAGACACACAGTGGTGCGAAGAAGCGATTCAAGGTCACCGGCTCGGGAAAGATCACCCATGAGCAGGCGAATCGCCGTCACCTGATGGAAAGTAAGTCCGCCAAGCGCACCCGTCGCCTTGAGTCGGATCAGGTGGTCGCTCCCGCAGACCGCAAGCGCGTCAAGAAGCTACTCGGCCGCTAGCCGCTTTCGTCCAACAACCCACCTCGTTTTCAGGAGACTGACATGGCACGTGTGAAACGCGCAGTAAATGCGCACAAGAAGCGTCGCGAAATCCTCGAGCGCGCCAGCGGCTACCGCGGGCAGCGCTCACGGTTGTACCGCAAGGCCAAGGAGCAGGTCACCCACTCGCTGGTTTACGCCTACGCCGATCGCCGCACCCGCAAGGGTGACTTCCGTCGCCTTTGGATCCAGCGCATAAACGCCGGGGCCCGGGCCAATGGCATGACCTACAACCGCATGATCCAAGGCCTCAAAGCTGCTGGCGTTGAAGTTGATCGCCGGATGCTCGCAGAGCTTGCGGTCAACGACGCACCGGCCTTCACCGCCCTTGTCGAGGTTGCTCGCGCTGCCGTACCTGCGCCTTAGAGTTCGTGGCGCAGGCAGAGGTAACTTCGCGCCGATCGGCGGCGGTCGCTGCGGTTAGGCGACTGCATACCAAGGCGGGCCGCAGGCAGTCCTTAACTTTTCTCGTTGAGGGCCCGCAGGCTTTGCGGGAGGCGCTAACCCATCGGGCCGATATTCAGCAGGTCTATGTGACAGCTGATGCGGTGACGCGTTGGGACGAAGTCATGCAGGCGGCACGGGATGCATCGACGCCAATCACCTTGGTTTCTGAAAACGTCATGGCAGCGATGGCGGAGACCAAATCACCGCAAGGCCTGGTGGCCGTCTGCGGAATGCGTGCCACCAGCCTCGAAGAAGTTATGGCCAATCAGCCACAGGTTCTAGTAGCCCTAGATCAGGTATCCGACCCGGGGAATGTCGGAACGATAATTCGCACGGCCGATGCGGCGGGCGCCCAGGGGGTGCTGCTCACCGGGGAGTCGGTGGATCCGTTTAACGGCAAATGTGTGCGGGCCAGCGCGGGCTCAATATTTCACTTGCCGGTAATCCCCGAGGTGCAGGTACAAGACCTAGTGGTGGCAGCCAGGCAACAGGGTGCGGTGATCGCGGTGACAACAGCTGTTGGTGAGCGCGAGTTGTTCGAGTGGCTTGATTCAACGTCGCTTGGGCCGGAGCCTGTGACGAATCCCACCCTTTGGGTATTCGGGTCCGAGGCCCATGGGGTGAGTGCAACTTTGCTGGAGGTGGCCGATGTTCGGGTCCGCATTCCAATCCACGGCGCGGCCGAATCCCTAAATATTGCCTCTGCCGTAGCCGTATGTCTGTACGCGGACGCGGACCGTCGGCGTGCGAGACTTAGTTAATTCACCGGGGTGAAAAGGGGACCAATGTCTTACGTGAAATTACCGATCTTTGACCAGACCGGTTACGTCGTGGTGGATTCCTACGACCAGTCCCGCGATGCGCGCGAGTGGGAGAATCTGGTTTATGTTGACTGGAAGTCTTCCGGCGATACCCGATTCGCCCCATTGGCAAGTGCTTACGGCGACATGGAATGTGATGGGTTCTGGAATCACACGCCCGCGAAGACCGACAAGGACGGGGTTTGGGTACCGGAGAATGTGGCTATCGCGCCCAGATTGACCGAGCGCGCCCAAGAGCCGGGGGCCAATATCGGGCGCTGTCGGGTCATTGAATTGCAGCCGAATACCTACGCTGATGCCATCTACAACCTGCACCGAGATGACAACAATCGGTTGAATCCCGAGGGCACCGGTTGGATAGTTCGTGCCTTTTGCAACCTGACCAACAATCAAGACTCCGTGATGATCTTGCGCGAGGACAAAGACGACCCGGCAACCGAAACCCGAATTCCACTTCCGGCAGGCGCCCAACTGGTACTTGATACGCAGCGGCTCTATCACGCGGTCTGGCACCCGGGGAGCGAGCCACGTTATTGCTTGATCACCTCCTATGAGTCCGGCCCTGAGCTTGATGCCTGGATTTCTGCTCGCCATCCAGCGGCCTTGGTGCCCTCAGCGCCGGTGGATCCTGATTTTGCGCAGGAGGCGTATGCAGCGGCCAACGCCAAACGCGCGGCACGCGAAGCAGCACTTGCTGCTCAGGGGGCCGACCCAACATTTGGCAATGGCACGCTGTCAGCCGCCATGGAGGTGCTGTCCGAGGCATGACCGATTTAACAGTTCCATATGTCGCAGTACTTGATGAACTCGAAGCCGAAGCCATCCACATATATCGGGAGACCGCTGCGGCCTTTCGAAATCCAGTGTTGCTCTACAGCATCGGTAAAGACTCCTCGGTCTTGTTACACCTAGCTTTGAAGGCCTTTGCGCCAGCAGCACTGCCTTTTCCGGTGATGCACGTCGATACCACCTGGAAATTCCGCGAAATGATCGAGTTTCGTGATCTGCGCGCTCAGCAACTTGGGTTGGACCTTCGGATCGCCAAGAATGAAGTTGCGATGGCCGAAGGCGTCACACCATTTACCCACGGGACCCACGAGTACACGCGCTTAATGAAGACGGTCGCACTCCGTGAGGGTATTGACAAATATGGCTTTGACGCTGCAATCGGCGGGGCTCGTCGGGACGAAGAACGCAGCCGTGCCAAGGAGCGGATATTTAGTTTGCGCGAGCCCGGTCACCGGTGGGATCCGCGTAAACAGCGGCCAGAGTTCTGGCGCACGGCGAACACCACTTTGTCCGAGGGGCAAAGCATGCGGGTATTCCCGCTTTCTAACTGGACTGAACTCGATGTCTGGCGTTATATCCAGCGTGAAGACATCCCTATCCCATCCTTGTACTACGCGAAGCCGCGACCGGTTGTTGAGCGCGATGGGGTGCTGATCATGGTCGACGATGAGCGGTTTCCCCTTCGTCCCGGGGAGCAGGCCCAGATGCGATCAGTGCGTTTTAGAACCCTTGGCTGCTACCCCTTAAGTGGTGCGGTCGAGTCCACCGCCGACAACATCGCTGATCTCATTGCCGAGATGGAGTCATCGAATGTTTCCGAACGCGCCGGGCGACTGATCGATGGCGAGGGTGGCAGTTCCATGGAGTCCAAGAAAGCGGAGGGTTACTTCTGATGGCGACTGCCCTAACCCCGGTGCTGCACCTTGTCACCTGCGGTTCAGTAGATGACGGCAAGTCGACTCTCATAGGTCGCTTACTCGCCGAAACCGGCAGCGTGCCAAGTGACCAACTTGAATATGCCCGGCAAACCCGTCGCGGTGGCTCGACAATCCCGGTCGGTGAAATCGACTTCTCGCTGTTAACCGATGGCCTTGAAGCCGAACGCGAGCAGGGCATCACAATTGACGTCGCCTACCGGCACATGAATCTGCCCAATGGGCGCCGGGTATTGATAGCTGATGCACCCGGGCATGAGCAGTACACGCGCAATATGGCGGTCGCCGCTTCGAATGGCGATGTCGCTGTGCTACTTGTTGATGCAGCTCGCGGGGTACGCAAGCAAACCCATCGGCACTTGACCGTTTGTGCCTTGATGGGCGTCAAGACTGTGGTGATTGCCGTAAACAAAATGGATCTAATCGATTACGACTTTGGCACATTTGAGCAATTGGTTCAGGAGATCGAGGCCACCGCGTCGCGGTTAGGTGTTCCGCAGGTCGTTGCCATACCGCTTAGCGCATTCGCGGGTGAGAATGTCACGGCGGCGGCGACAACTATGCCTTGGTACACGGGACCACATCTACTGGAATTCCTGTCAGCGTGGGTTCCCATCGCCGACACTACAGCGGCCCCGTTTCGCTTTCCGGTTCAATTCGTGGTTCGCGCCGAGGGTAATTTCCGTGGCTATGCGGGCACGGTTGTTGCAGGTGAGATCTCACCCGGTGATGAGATTACGGTAGCGGACTCTGGCCGAACAGCGATTGTTGATCGCATCGTCACCCATGAAAAGGATCTGCCAAAGGCGGTTGCTGGGCAAGCGGTGACACTGACTTTAGATCATGAGGTCGACGTAACACGTGGGGATCTATTGGCAGCGAGCGGCCCGAATCTGGCGCAGCCGGCTGATCGCTTTGGCGCCGACCTCGTCTGGTTGAGTGAAGAGCCGTTGGCCCACGGCCGCTCGTATCTCCTGGTCTCGGGCTCGAGGTCGGTTCCTGCGACCGTGACCAGTGTCCGTTACCAACTAGATGTTGAGTCCGGGTTCGAGCATGCCGCGCGCCTGCTGAATATGAACGATGTGGGCCGAGTGGAGATTGCCACCGACAAGCCCATCCCGATGGATCCATATGCGCTATGTCGTGATACCGGCGGGTTCTTGCTTGTCGATCGGGTAAGTGCCGATACCGTTGCCGCCGGCCTAGTGCGCCATGTGATGCGCCGAGCCTTCAATGTGGTTCCGCACACCTATGACGTGGACCGCGCGGCGCGCGTTCGGCTCATGGGTCATGTTGGCAAGGTGGTCTGGCTGACCGGGCTGCCCGGTTCCGGTAAGTCGACGATCGCCGACGCGGCGGTCGCGAGCCTACATGCCATGGGCGTCCACACCTATGTGCTCGACGGCGACAATGTGCGCACCGGGCTGAACAAGGACCTTGGCTTTACCCCGGAGGATCGCGCTGAAAATGTGCGCCGGGTCGCAGAAGTCGGCAAGTTGATGAGCGATGCCGGGTTGGTAGTTCTCGTGGCCTTGGTATCGCCTTATCGCGGTGACCGGGCGGCCGCGCGCGAGCTGTTTGCGCCGGGTGATTTCCTCGAGGTTTATGTTGATACGCCGGTGGAGGTGTGTGCCGAGCGCGACCCCAAAGGGCTCTACGCCAAGGCGGCCGCCGGAAATCTGCCCAATATGACCGGTCGCGGGCAGGTCTACGAGGTGCCCGAGCACCCGGATCTGATCTTGCACGGAACCGGCGACCTCGACGCCACGGTGGAGCAGTTGGCCAGGGTAATCCTCGGCGAGTGAGATACTGCCGACCTGATGTCTGGACCTAATACCTCATTTGACCCAAAACAGGTCGCGGTGCTGAGCGCCGAGGCAGTGGCGAGCATGGTCACCGGTGCCCTCTTGGCAGCCTCGATCGCACCGGACCTCGCAGCTCTCAAGGAAGTCCGGGTGACCCACGCCGGTGATCGGTCCCCATTGGCGCTGGCCAACCGCGATATCGGCGCGTTGCCGCCGGCGGCCAAGGCCGAGGTGGGTAAGCGTGTTGGTGAGGCCAGGGCAACCGTCAAAGCCGCGCTCGATGCCCGGCAGGTGGAGTTGGAGCGAGCCCGCGATGAGTTCGCGCTCGCTGAGGAGTTTGTCGATGTGACACTGCCGGCGGTACGCAACCCACTAGGTGCCCGGCACCCACTGACAACCGTGATGGAGCGCATTTGTGATGTCTTCATCGCTATGGGATACGACATAGCCGAAGGCCCGGAGGCGGAGGCTGAATGGGTTAACTTCGATGCGTTGAACGTGCCCCCGGATCACCCAGCGCGCACAATGCAGGACACCTTTTATGTTGCTTCCCCCGATAGTGGAGTGGTTTTACGCACCCAGACTTCACCTATTCAAATTCGCGCGATGCTCGATCGGCCGCTGCCAATTTATGTGGTTGCCCCGGGTCGGGTTTATCGCACCGACGAACTTGACGCGACTCATACCCCGGTGTTCCACCAGGTCGAAGGTCTCGCGGTTGATGAAGGCCTGACCATGGGGGATCTCAAAGGGACCCTTGACCACTTCGCCCAGGAGATGTTCGGCCCCGGCATCGTGACCCGCCTTCGCCCTTCATATTTCCCATTCACTGAGCCAAGTGCTGAACTTGATGTTCAGTGTTTCGTCTGTCGAGGAACCTCGATCGATAATCCAGAGCACCCGTGTCGGACCTGTGGTAGCGAAGGTTGGATTGAATGGGGCGGCTGCGGCATGGTCAACCCGCGCGTTCTGCGAGCTGTCGGCATCGACCCAGCCAAATACCGCGGTTTTGCCTTCGGTATGGGGATCGAGCGCACATTAATGTTTCGCAACGGTGTCACTGACATGCGCGACATGGTTGAAGGCGATGCACGCTTTTCCTTGGCGTTCGGGCTGGAGTCCTGATGCGCGCACCGGTGTCTTGGCTTCGCGAACTCGTTGATATCCCAGTTGATCAATCCGGTCGTGATATCGCAGCGCGATTAATCCGGGCTGGACTCGAAGTCGAGACCGTAGAAACAGTCGGTGGGGGAGTAGTCGGTGCCCTTTATGTTGGCAAGGTCATTGAAATTGAGGAGCTAACTGAATTCAAGAAGCCGATTAGGTGGTGCCAAGTTGATGTCGGAGCTCCCGGCGGCGGTATCCGCGGCATTATCTGCGGTGCCCGAAACTTCGTGGTCGGCGACACCGTGGTCGTGGCGTTGCCCGGCACCGTGCTACCCGGTGGATTTGAGATCGCCTCGCGCGAAACTTACGGTCATGTATCTGATGGGATGATTTGCTCCGAACGCGAGCTGGCATTAAGTGAAGAGCATGACGGCATCATGGTGCTGCCTGCCGGCACCGCGGGGGCCGACGCGGGGCCGATAATCGGCGTCGGCGAGGAAGTCCTCGACATTGCGGTGACTCCTGATCGCGGGTACGCCTTGTCACTTCGTGGTATCGCTCGTGAGCTAGCGATTTCCTATGGCCTGACGTTCAGGGATCCGGGACTAAGTGTCGCTGCCCTACCCGCGCCGGGGGCGGATGCGGCTCCAGCCCAGTGTGGGAGCGATGATTTCGATGCCTGCGCGCTTTTTACCTTGCGCACGATAGTCGGTTTCAATCCGAAGGCGCCATCACCACAGTGGATGAAGCAGCGTCTGACAGCCGGGGGCATGCGCCCGGTTTCGTTGGCGGTCGACGTAACTAACTATGTGATGCTCGAGCTTGGGCAACCGCTGCACGCATTCGACTTGGATAAATTGGCTGGTCCGGTGCGAGCGGGTTGGGCGGAGCCGGGTTCAACCTTAGAAACCCTTGACCATGTCACCCGAAACCTAGGCCCGGAGGACCTAGTGATTTTGGATGATGACGGCATCATCGGTTTGGCCGGCACCATGGGTGGGCTCGATAGTGAGATTGATGATGACACGACCAGTATCGCCATCGAGGCGGCGCACTTTGCGTCAGCCGTTGTTGCGCGCATGAGTAGGCGCCACAAGCTTTCATCCGAGGCCTCACGACGTTTCGAGCGCGGAGTAGACCGGACTTTGGCGCCCTACGCGTCAGCTCGCGCCGCCGCCCTGCTCATCGAATATGGCGGCGGTCAGTACGTCGGCATGACTGCGGTCGAGGCGCCATTTGACCCGGTGGTGATATCGATGTCAGCGCATGAGCCGGCCGCCGTCGCGGGCATGGCAATTGCGACTGAAGTGGTCGTGGGGCTGCTGGAGGCCGTTGGCTGCGAGGTGATTTCCAATGATGATGAATTGTCGGTAACCGCGCCACCTTGGCGGTCCGACTTAACGGATCCAGCAGATCTAATAGAAGAAGTAATTCGGCTAGTTGGCTATGACTTGTTGCCATCGACATTGCCGGTGGCCGCGGCCGGTCACGGGTTATCGAAGTCGCAGCGGCTCAGGCGCCTGGTCGCCTTGACTTTGGCGGCCCGCGGATCAGTTGAAGTCCTGAACTATCCATTCGTCGGCGCGGATGAACTAGCGGATTTGCAGCTTGCAGAAAATGACGTACGCAGGTCACGAGTTCGGTTGGCCAATCCGCTATCCGAGGAGCAGCCATTTCTGCGTGCAACGCTTTTGCCCGGGCTACTTGCCACCGTGCGTCGTAATGCCGGTCGCGGGTTAGTTGATCTGTCAGTTTTCGAGGTGGGTGCGGTCTTCCAGGGTGAGTGTGCCCGTCCGGCGCCGCGGCCCAGCGTCCTGATGCGCCCGAGTGCTGAAGAGTGGGCCGCCTTAACTGCGATACTGCCTAGTCAGCCGCTGCACCTTGGAGTGGTGCTCGCCGGGGAGCGGGAGCTGGCCAGCTGGTGGGGGCCGGGACAAACTCAAGGGTTTGCGGATGCGATCGCATTGGCGCAGGTGCTCGCCGACGTCATAGGTACCGAGATAACGATCGAACAGGGTCGAGATGACGCCTTTCACCCGGGTCGCTGCGCCGAGGTCAAGTGCGCGGGTAAGTCAATCGGGGTGGCCGGTGAACTCCACCCGCGGGTTATCCAGGCTTGGTCACTACCTGCTCGGTCAAGTGCGGTAGAACTTGATCTAGACGCACTGATTGCTGCGGCCCCAGACCTTAGATCTGCACCCGTCGTGAGTTCGCACCCGGTGGCAAAAGAGGATCTTGCGGTTGTGGTGGCCGACAGCGTGACCTCGGCGGCGGTTTTGCAGGCGCTGAGCGCGGGGGCTGGTGAGCTCCTGGAGTCGATTCGGCTTTTCGACATTTATCGTGGGCCGCAGGTGCCCAAGGGGCACTATTCGCTGGCGGTTGCGCTCCGGTTTCGTGCCCTGGACCGCACCTTGACGGCCGAGGAGACGGCCCGGGCCAGGCAGGGGGCGATTAGCCGCGCTGCGGCCGATTGCGGTGCGGTATTCAGAGGGGCTTAATTGATTTTTATGCGCGTATGCGTATAATAATCCCATGTTAACCGCAGCCGTTGCCGGTGCCTCGGGGTATGCCGGCGGGGAATTACTTCGATTACTCCTCGGCCACCCGGATTTCCAAGTGGGTCCGGTTGCCGCAGGCGGTAAAGCCGGGCAGTCCTTAGGCCAGGTGCACCCGCAATTGGTATCACTCGCCGATCGCGTGTTTGAGCCAACTTCGGCAGAGGTACTTGGCGGGGCCGATGTGATTTTCCTGGCCTTACCCCACGGGGAGTCGGCGGCTTTGGCCGCGGCGTTGCCGAAAGCTAGCAAGATCGTGGATCTGGGTGCGGATTTCAGGTTACGTGATCGTGCTAGCTGGGAGCAGTTTTATGACGTACCGCATGCGGGAACCTGGGTTTATGGGCTACCAGAACTGCCCGGGGCGCGTGCGCAGATTAAGGGCGCAGCACGGATAGCAAATCCTGGCTGCTTCCCGACCGCGGTGGCACTTGCGCTCTCCCCGCTCCTAGTTGATGGCTTGATCGAATGCCAGGACATTGTGGTGACTGCGGCATCGGGTACCTCGGGAGCGGGGCGCAAAGCTGCTGAGCACCTCCTTGCCAGTGAGGTCATGGGTTCGATGTCCGCTTACAAAGTAGGCGGCGCGCATCAGCACACCCCGGAGATGGAGCAATCACTCTCGGCGTCGGCCGGTAGCAGCGTTCGGCTTTCTTTCACGCCAATGCTCGCGCCGATGTCTCGGGGCATTCTCGCCTCCTGCAGCGCTACCGCGGTGTCAAGCGCCAATGCTGCCGGGATCCGAGAGTCACTGGTTTGGGCGTATGCGAATGAACCATTTGTTCAGGTGTTGCCCGCCGGGCAGTGGCCGCAGACGGCTTCGGTATCTGCCACCAATGCCGCACAACTGCAAGTGGCATTTGATGAGCATGCTGGCCGGGTAATCGTGGTCTGTGCGATTGACAATCTCGGCAAGGGTGCGGCCGGTCAAGCCCTGCAAAATGCCAACATCATGCTGGGAATACCGGAAACCTGGGGCTTGACCAGCGACGGGGTAGCGCCATGAGGTGGTCGGCATGAGTGTCACGGCAGCAAGTGGGTTCCGCGCTGCTGGGGTGCGGGCCGGTCTTAAAAAGTCCGGGGCCCCAGATCTGGCCCTGGTGGTAAACGATGGACCGTTGTTCGTTGCCGCGGGGGTGTTTACCGCGAACAGATTCAAGGCGGCGCCGGTTCTTTGGTCACAGCAGGTCGTTGCTGACGGTGAGCTTCATGCGGTGGTCTTGAACTCGGGTGGGGCAAATGCTTGTACCGGGTCGGCTGGCTTCGTCGACACCCATCAAACGGCGGAGCACGTTGCGGAGCAACTCGGGATTGGTGCCGGCGATGTCGCTGTTTGCTCAACCGGGTTGATCGGCGAACTGCTGCCAATGCCGAAGATCCTTTCAGGGGTTGACCATGCGGTGGGTGCGCTCAGCACCACGGGCGGGGCCGAGGCTGCTAACGCCATCATGACCACCGATTCGGTTCCTAAGCTGGCTGAAATTGACATCGACGGCTATTCAATCGGTGGAGTCGCCAAAGGCGCCGGCATGATCGCACCGGCTTTGGCAACCATGCTGGTTATAATCACGACTGATGCTGTTCTCACCGCGGAGCAGGCGGATATCGCGCTGAGGTCTGCAACCGGATTTACTTTTGACCGCATCGATTCCGATGGTTGCATGTCAACAAATGACACCGTGTTGCTGTTAGCAAGTGGGGCTAGCGCTGTGACTCCTGATATGGCCACGTTCACGGCCGCACTTACCGATGTGTGCTGGGATCTCGCGGGCCAGATCATCAAGGATGCTGAGGGCGCGTCAAAGGACATCGCGGTTGTCATCGACGGAGCAAGTACCGTCGATGACGCGCTGGAGGTAGCGCGCGCTATTGCGCGAAGTAATCTGTTGAAGTGCGCGATCCACGGTGCTGATCCCAATTGGGGTCGAGTACTTTCCGCGGTGGGTACCACTAATGCGGCATTCGAGCCGGATCAAGTCGATGTCGCAATTAACGGAGTTTGGGTCGCTCGGGGTGGGGCCATCGGCGAGGATCGAGGCTTGGTGGATCTAAGTTGCCGAGATGCAGAGATCAGGGTGGATTTACATGCCGGGTCCGAATCGGCAACTGTGCTAACCAATGATTTGACCGCTGATTATGTACACGAGAACTCAGCCTACGCATCATGACAATCCTGGTGAAGTATGGCGGGAACGCCATGACAGATGCAGCGTTGCAGGAGGCATTCGCCGCGGACATCGTCGAACTGCATGCCGCTGGCGCAAGGCCCGTGGTGGTGCACGGCGGGGGGCCGCAAATCAGTGCCATGCTCAAGCGACTGGCGATTGAAAGTGAATTCATCGGCGGCCTGCGCAAAACCACCCCCGAGGTTCTCGAGGTAGTCCGAATGGTTTTGGTCGGTCAAGTGCAGCGTGAGTTGGTTGGGTTGATCAACGCTCATGGCCCATTTGCCGTGGGCCTATCGGGTGAGGATGCGGGGCTTTTCACGGCCGAACGGCGCGGCGCCCTAGTGGCTGGTGAGTTGGTTGACATCGGCCTGGTCGGCGACGTTGTAAAGGTGCGAGAGCAAATAGTGACGAAGCTCTTGGATGACGGCTACATCCCTGTTGTCTCGACATTGGCGCGCGGTGATGACGGTCAGGTCTACAACGTGAATGCAGATACCGCGGCTGCGGCCCTTGCTGCGGCCATCGGCGCTGGGACCATGGTCGTGCTGACTGATGTCGCTGGGCTATATGCCGATTGGCCGGCAAGTACCGATGTAATTTCAACTATCAACGCAGCGGATTTGGCGGCATTGCTGCCGTCCTTGGAGTCTGGCATGGTGCCAAAGATGGAAGGCTGCCTGCGAGCCGTGCGCGGTGGCGTGTTGAAAGCTCGGGTAATAGATGGTCGCAAGGCCCACGCGGTACGTGATGATGTGCTCGGGGCAAGCGTTGGTGGCACAACCGTGGTGGCGTGATGATCTGGCAGGAGCGCTGGCAGCACTCACTCATGAACAACTATGGCACTCCGCCGTTGCTAATTGCCCGGGGAGCCGGTTCGCGGGTCTGGGATGACACCGGCAAGGAATACCTCGACATGATCGCCGGCATCGCGGTCAACGCGGTTGGTCACGCGCACCCGGCGGTGGTTAAGGCCGTAAGCGATCAGCTTTCAACCCTTGGACACACCAGTAACCTGGTGGCCACTAACGGTCCCATTGAGCTTGCCGAGCGACTGTTATCTCTTCTGCAGGCGCCGGGTGATGCGCGGGTCTTCTTCTGCAACTCCGGTACCGAGGCCAATGAGGCAGCATTCAAGCTAGGCCGGCTGACCAATCGTGTTCATGTCGTCGTGGCGCAGGGCAGCTTCCACGGCCGCACGATCGGAGCGCTCTCTTGGACCGCGCAGCCGGCAAAGCAAGATCCATTCCGCCCGCTACCCGGCGAGGTCACCGCGGTGCCATTTGGTGATGCCGACGCACTCGCTGCGGCAGTGAGTGCTACCACAGCTGCTGTCGTGCTCGAACCCATTCAAGGTGAGGGCGGAGTAATTGTGCCGCCCGTTGGGTACCTTCGTCGGGCGCGGGAGATTTGCGATACCCATGGTGCGCTGTTGATGCTCGATGAAGTGCAAACCGGGATCGGTCGCACCGGTGAGTGGTTTGACTTTCAACGGGAGGCCATCACCCCAGACGTCGTCATGTTGGCCAAGGGCCTTGGTGGCGGATTTCCGATTGGTGCCTGCATCGCTTATGGCCGCGCTGCTTCCTTCTTTGGACCGGGCTCGCACGGCTCCACTTTTGGTGGCAACCCGGTGGCCTGCGCAGCGGCACTAGCCGTACTCAAAGTAATTGAAGAAGGCGATCTGGTGACCCGTGCGGCCACTTTGCATGAGGTGCTGGCAACCGGGTTGGTGGCACGCGGCAATGGGCTGGTCACTTCGGTTCGCGGCCGCGGACTGCTTTTAGCTGCGGTTTTGGATAGTGACCGCGGACCCGAACTTGAAAGTGCGGCGAGGCAGCAGGGGATCTTGGTGAACGCGGTGCTGCCGAATGCGATTCGGTTGGCCCCGGCGTTGACCATTACCGATACCGATATCGCCGATCTGCTGAGCCGATGGGATCTAACGACTGCGCAGGTGGTCGGATGAAGATGCTAAGTACGCCTCAAACAATGCCGGCGCGGCGTGCCCGCATCGCTGCAATTTTGGCCAGTCGAACGGTTTCCTCGCAGCATGAGCTCGGGCAGTTGCTGCTAGCAGAGGGGGTCAGCGTTACTCAGACCACCTTGTCGCGCGATCTCGAGTCGATCGGTGCGATCAAGCAGACCGATGCGGCTGGGCAGCCCCGTTACGTTTTGGCCACAACTGGTTCTTCGCTTGGGTCCAATTCAGATTTGATGGGCCGAATCGTGGCCGAAGTTCTTATCGGCGCCGAGGCCGCGCAAAACATTGCCGTACTGCACACCCCGCCGGGCGCGGCGCACTATCTGGCCGGAACCCTCGATAGATCCGGATCCGCCGATGTCATCGGGACAGTTGCCGGTGATGACACTGTCCTCGTTGTGACGCGCAACTCCAAGGCGGCGGTTGATCTGTGTACCCGGTTACTGCGGCTCGCCGAGCGCACGGGGGTAGCAAGGCAAACCACCGCCATTAGCGATCTGCCACAAAGGAGATCGTCGTGACGAGGCGGGTGTGCCCAGGTCAGGTTCAAGGTCAAGGGCCTAATCTGGAAGCACGACATGTCGAGTTCAATCACAGCCCACCATTTAGGTACAGGGGACGTAATCAATGACAAGTGAGCAGCCGACCCGGTTGTGGGGTGGCCGGTTCCAGACAGGTCCGGCCGATGCCATGGCGGCATTGAGTGCCTCTGTGCACTTTGACTGGCGGTTGGCGCCATATGACATCGAGCAGACTGCTGCACATGCAGGGGTGCTGCGGTCGGCCGGGTTACTCACGGTCGACGAACTTGCACGGGTTGAGGGTGCACTCAAGGCATTAGCCGTGCAGGTGCGTGATGGCTCGTTTGTACCTGATGCCAGTGATGAGGACGTACACACGGCCATCGAACGCGCCTTGATCGAACGACTTGGTGACTTGGGGGGCAAACTGCGTGCCGGCCGCAGTCGAAATGATCAGGTGGCGACGGATTTTCGAATGTACTTACGTGACCAAGCCCGATTCATCGCGGTCGCGGTTCTTGACCTGATGGATGCCTTCATCGCCCAAGCCGAGCAGCATGTGGATTCCTTCGCGCCTGGATTCACGCACCTGCAGCACGCGCAGCCGGTGTCATTCGGGCATGAACTGGCTAAGCATGTCCACGCACTTGCCCGCGACCTCGAGCGATTAGGGGATTGGGATATTCGGGCGGCCCGCTCGCCCCTTGGTGCGGGTGCGCTAGCGGGGTCCAGTCTTGGCCTTGACCCGGAAGCCGTTGCCAGTGCGCTTGGTTTTGAATCCGCACTGGGTAATTCGATCGATGCGGTGAGTGATCGCGATTGGGTGGCCGAGTTCCTTTTCGTCGGGGCCATGCTCGGTGTTCATCTCTCGCGCATTGGCGAGGAAGTCATCTTGATGACATCACGTGAGTTCGGCTGGGCCAACCTAGATGATGCTTGGTCCACCGGCTCGTCGATCATGCCGCAGAAGAAGAACCCGGATGTTGCTGAACTCGCCCGCGGTAAGTCTGGTCGCCTAATCGGCAATCTAACCGGCCTGCTCGCGACACTAAAGGGTCTTCCCTTCGCGTACAACCGTGATTTACAAGAGGATAAGGAGCCGGCCTTCGATACTGTCGAGCAGTTGTTGCTCGTGCTGCCGGCGATGACGGGCCTGATCAAGACATTGACTTTCAACACCGACCAGATGGCGAAGTCCGCGCCGGAGGGTTTCGCTCTTGCGACTGACATCGCCGAGTGGTTGGTGCGCCAGGGTGTGCCATTTCGCCAGGCCCACGAACTTGCCGGCGCCTGCGTTAGGCAGGCCGAGTCGCGGGGCGTCGAACTTTGGGATCTAGCACCGATTGAACTAGCCGAAATCTCACCCCTCCTGACTCCATCCGTCAGTGCGGTGCTTTCACTTCAGGGCTCACTTGATTCCCGCTCGGCATTTGGGGGTACGGCGCCGGTTCGGGTGCGTGAACAACTTGCCGCTTTGGCTGCCCAAAGCGGGGAGCTGCGAGCGCGGTGGGCTTAGTTACCAAGTTTGACTGTCACCATCGATAACCCGCCAGCAATACCAAGCGGCCACACTGCGGTACGGGCGAAATAGCTCGCCGAGTGGATCAATTTCCTTCTCTGGGATGTCGCCACTTTTATGATGAATTAGCTGCCAGCCCTTGCGCATGGCCAGGTCGCCAACCGGCCACACATCAAGGCGGTGCAACGTGAACATCAAAAACATTTCAGCGGTCCACCTACCGATGCCCCAAAGCCGGGTTAGCTCGGCGACGATGTGGTGATCCTCGGCATGGGCCGCGGCGGCCTCGAGGTCAAGGTCGCCGGCATGTACGGCATCGGCGAGACCTTTGATCGTTCGCGTTTTGGCACCGGAAAGCCCAGCGGCG
>CAJBZP010000082.1 GCA_903960135.1 uncultured Actinomycetes bacterium
CCGCAAGGTGGTGTTCGCCGAAGCACCAAGTGACATGGTGACGATCGCTGGCGCGATCAACAACGCAACCAGGTTCATGACCTTGATCAGCGGGTTGATGGCTGGGCCAGCGGTGTCCTTGAACGGATCGCCGACGGTATCGCCGACGACGGTCGCGGTATGGGCTTCGGATCCCTTGCCGCCGAAGTGTCCGTCCTCAACGTACTTCTTGGCGTTATCCCAAGCCCCACCGGAGTTGGACAAGAACACCGCCATCAGCACACCGGTTGCGATGGTGCCCGCGAGATAGGCACCGAGTGCACCCACGCCAAGACCGAAACCAACGGCAATTGGGGTGAGCACCGCGAGGAGCCCGGGTGTGACGAGCTCACGTAGTGAATCCCGCGTGACGATGTCAACGACCTTGGCGTACTCCGGCTTGGTGGTGCCTTCCATGATGCCGGGGATATCGCGGAACTGGCGGCGAACCTCGAAGATAACCGCGCCAGCGGCGCGCGAGACCGCGTTGATCGCCAATCCGGAGAACAAGAAGACGACCGAAGCGCCGATGATCAAACCAACGAGGTTGGCCGGTGATGCGACATCAAGAACACCGAAGAACTGGTACCCCTCCGGGACCACCTTGCCCAGACCATCGGCCAGCATGCTGGGCTCCCAGCCGGTGCTGATCGCCGCGGCAATAACCGTGTCGCGGAAGGCACCGAATAGCGCGGTCGCAGCAAGTACTGCCGTTGCGATCGCGATGCCCTTGGTGATGGCCTTGGTGGAGTTACCGATGGCATCGAGGCGGGTTAGCACCGCAGATCCTTCACCGTGCACGTCGCCGGACATCTCCGCGATGCCCTGAGCATTGTCAGATACCGGGCCGAAGGTATCCATCGAGACGATGACGCCGACGGTGGTCAGCAGCCCGGTGCCGGCAAGGGCGATGGCAAACAGGCTGAGCAGCACCACGCCACCACCGAGCAGGAACGCTCCGTAGACCGCGGCGCCAATCAGCAGCGCTGAGTAGACAGCCGACTCGAGGCCAAGGGAGATACCCGACAAGATCACCGTGGCCGGACCGGTCATCGAGGTCTTCGCGACGTCATCTACCGGGCGACGATTGGTCTCGGTGAAGTAGGCGGTTAGCTGCTGGATCAACGCCGCGAGCGCGATGCCGATGAATACCGCGCCGATCACGAAGACGCGTGGGTTAAGCGATGCACCGGTCAGCTCAGCGGCAATACCACCGAGTGATTCAATGCCAGCCCAATCGGCTGGTACCCATACGAAGACCGCGACGATAACAAGTACCGCGGAGATAGCCGCAGAGATGAAGAACCCGCGGTTGATGGCGGTCATGCCCGAACGATCGCTGGCGCGCGGTGAGACGGCGAAGATGCCGATGACCGCGGTGAGCACACCGATTGCCGGGATGATTAATGGCAGCACCAGGCCGAGTTCGCCAAAAGCCGCCTTACCCAAAATCAGGGCGGCGACCAAAGTGACCGCATAGGACTCGAAGAGGTCGGCTGCCATGCCTGCGCAGTCGCCGACGTTGTCGCCGACGTTGTCGGCGATCGTTGCCGCGTTGCGGGGGTCATCTTCAGGGATACCCTGCTCGACTTTGCCGACTAGGTCAGCGCCGACATCGGCTGCCTTGGTGAAAATACCGCCGCCGACCCGCATGAACATGGCGAGCAGCGCGGCGCCAAAGCCGAATCCTTCAAGCACCTTGGGCGCTTCACCTTTATATACAAGGACTACGAGGGCGGCACCAAAAAGGCCCAGCCCCACGGTGAACATCCCGGCCACCCCGCCGGTGCGGAAGGCAATCTTCATGGCCTTTTGTTCACCGCCAGCGTCATTGGCGGCAGCGGCCACGCGCACGTTGCCGCGCACCGCGAGCCACATGCCGATGTAGCCGGTCGCGCCGGAGAACACGGCACCGACCAAGAAGAAGATGCTGCGGCCGATCCGCTCACTGGTGGTTTCGGCCGGGAGCAGGAACAGGACGAAGAAGACGATGACCGCGAAAATAGCGAGGGTCTTGAACTGGCGAGTGAGATATGCCGACGCACCCTCTTGGATCGCGCCCGCGATCTCCTTCATGCGATCGGTGCCCTCACTTGCTGACAGGACCTGGCGGACTAGCACGGCTGCCACGCACAGTGCGGCCAACGCGATAACGGCAACAATGACAACGAGGGTCATGTTGGTGCCGGATAACTCAATCATGGGTCTCCTGACCTACCGGGACAGCTGGGACGAAGGGAACGGGCGGAGTCTACGCAAGGGACTTCTCAATCGGTCGAACAGGTGGGCTAAGTGGCCGCGATAGCCAAATCCAGCGTGGCATGGATGTCGATCAGGGTATCGATCCCGGTGATCGAGAACACCCGCATAACCCGGGGTTCGGCGATCACCAACCCCAGCGAAGTTCCGGCCTCGCGGGCCCGCTTTAGGGCGGTAACGAAAACACTCAGCCCCGAGGAATCCATGAAGGTGACGTCGGTTAGGTCAACGACCACCGGCCGGCCGGCCGCTAGGGCAGGGCTAAGCACCTCGGTTAGATCAGGTGCCGTATGGATATCGAGCTCGCCGCTGACGGCGATCACGGTCGCGGGGCCTACTTCACGCGAATGCACGGCGAAATCCACGCCCCCCACTCTGGCACATGGCGGCGGCCGTCGCACGCTATTTCTCGGGCTGACCGGCCCGGGCGCTGGCCGCGATACTGGCAAATGGGCGACCGATGAAGTCAAAGATCCGCTGCACTATCCCCGGGGCCGGCACCGTGCCGCTGACGACCACATCACCACGATCGAGATAGCAACTGATCAGCACCGCACCATTGGCCTGCGCAATGAGTTCGGCCTGGCCACATTGTTGACTACTTGACTGGTCAATTGATTGGCCAACTGACTGGGCACCGGCGAGGGCCGCAAGGTCCATCGCCACGCTGGCTTGCTGCCGAGCCACCGCGATTTGGCCGGTCGCCATGGCGACCGCACCGCTAAGCAACAACATGAATGTCAGGGCTAAGGACCAAAGGGTTGCCGCCCCACGGTCTGAGCGCAGGTGCCTCACCAACTGAACTCCTCGCGGGCCACCACCGCGGACCGGTGCACCGTTAATCCGAGCCCGTCGAGCATCGGCAGTGGTAGCGCTACGTGCTGGGTTAGCTCAACCAGGACGCTGTCGGCTCCTTGATTGATATTGACCTGCGCCTTGGGTGCCTGCTCGTTGGTCTTGCGTGCGATGACCTCAAGGCTTTCACCGCGGGCAATCGCTCGAGCCGACTCGCGGGCAACATCACCGAGTGAGAGGGCGGTGGTCGCAACACCAAGTGCCCAGACAAGTGACATCGCGACACCGAACAGCATGGGAATTGCAATTGCGGTTTCGAGGAGCACGCTGCCGCGATCGCGCAATATGAAGGAGCTAATCGTGCGGTGTGGTGGGCCATGATGGCCCACCACCTCTCCCCCGCATATTTTGGTCATCAGCCGAATAGGGCTTTGAATGCCGATGCAATTACGTTGAAGATCAGATCCTTGACGGCGTCGCTGGTCAGCAATTTGATCAAGATGCCACCGAGGCCTGCAACGGCTACGGTGCCGACTGCATATTCAGCGGTAGATAGGCCGCGCTCGTCTTTGACTAGACGTGAGAGCATGAAACGCATGGAGTTCTCCTTAATACACGTGCATTGCCGACGAACGGTCGGCGCGTGCTGCCTATTGGCAAGTCCAACTTTCTTCGAGCCAGGCGGTCAGCAACAGGGTCACTTCATGCGCTGTGGATAGATGGTCGAGCCACCTGCGCTGTGGGGATAACTTCAACCGTTGAACAGGTCACTTGCCATCGATGCAACCACGGGAACAACACCCAACAGCAAGAATGCCGGCAGGAAACATGCGGCCAACGGAGCAACGGCACGAACACCAGCTGCACGCGCTGCAACCTCAACCGCGAGCCGGTGCCTGCGCCTTAAGTCATCGGCCGTGCCGGCCAACAATGTTGACAGTGGTGCACCCGAGGTCGCCGAGCGCACGAACGCGAGTGCGATGGGGGCAAGGCATGGATCATCACGCAGCCCGGCCCACGCCTCGGCTGGATCAGCGCCCAACTCCAAGCCCGCACCTATCGGCAGTAGCAATTCCGAACTCGGCGCCCCAACGGCATCGGCCACGGCGGTAAGTGCCGCACGCAGTGGCGCACCGGCGGCCAAGGTTGCGGCTAAGAGGTCGGCGATGTCGGGGGCCTGTCGCATTAGCGCGGTGCGACGAGTGCGGACTGCACGCGGCTCCAACCGCGAAATCAACTTGGGTGCGATTAACGCGATAGCCGCCCCGAGGATGACACCTGCGACGCCGCCAATGAGCAGAGCAACGCCAACACCGAACGCAATTGCACTGGTTGTGGTCAAAGCCCCGCGTGACATCCGTCGGCCGACTTTTGGCTGAGCGAAAAGCTCGTTCAACCGGCCATTTACACTCGGGCGCAACCAGAACCAAACGGCAGCGAAAGCGGCAGCGGCCGCGAGAGCACTCACAGTTGACGCTCAACCGCCGTCGCGATCCGCCCGGTCCAGGCCATCCCGGCCACGGTCAACAGCGCCCCACCGAGCAGGCACAGCAGCCCCGGCGCAGTGCCGAGCAGCCATTGCAATGGGTCAGCGCCCATCAGCATTCCCATGGCCAACCCGATTAACGGCAAAGTCGCCAGCATGCGGGCGGTGGCGCGCGGCCCGGCAAGTTGCGCTTCCAATTGCACTCGGACGTCCTCGGCGACTCGCGCCGATGCCGCTAGGCGGTCAACCGCGGTACTTAATCCACTCCCCGATGCTGAACTGACTTGCCAACAGGCGGCCAACCCAGCCAGCACTGGCCGCGCCCTCGCATCTAGTCGCAGGGCCGAGGTGACGTCGCCATCTAGTCGCAGGGCGGCCAAAGTTGCTGGCCACACCGGTGGGGAGCCGGCCGCATTTACCAGGGCCAACCCGAGTGGCTGACCACCACGAAGCTCCGCGGCAAGTGCCGATAGTGCTTCCACCGCTTTAGCACGTTGCGCGGTGATAGCCCGTCGAGAGGCCGGCCCGAACCCAAGGCGCGCGAACAGGAAGCTGGCTAGATTTCGTCGACTCGGAGTCGGCGCGATGAGGCCACTGGTCGTCAGGCGCCAACTCGCATCAACGGGCATCAGCAGCGCCACCGAGACCGCAATAAGTAGAGCACTGGCGAAAATCACGAAATATCGTTGCCGTAAATATCGAGGCCGTCGCCGCCGACCCGGTCGGTCAATCGCCCGAGCCCTGGCTCGGGCAGTAATTGACCCCGGTGCCGGCGTAGGGCCGGCACCGCACGCACCAATTGATCCGCACCGCGCTCCAACACATAGATGCCCTCGACAACTCGCCGCCCGGTCAAATCCCGTTGCAGGTGCACCACTGCATCAAGACCGGCCGCAACTAGAGCGTGCACGGCGAGCCGATCAAGCCCGGCCGTTAGGCCTAAGGCCTCTAATCGTGCCGGCACATCCGCCGCTGAATTCGCATGGACGGTGCCGCACCCACCCTCGTGTCCGGTGTTGAGGGCGGTCAGCAGTTCGACCACCTCGGCACCACGGACTTCGCCGACGACGATGCGATCGGGTCGCATGCGAAGTGCCTGCCTGACTAACTCGCGCATCGTGATCAAGCCAGCACCTTCAACATTTGCTACTCGGGACTGCAATCGCACCGCATGCGGGTGGTCCGGCATTAATTCAGCGGAGTCTTCGATCATCACTATGCGCTCATCACTGGGCACCAAGCCGAGTAATGCCGACAAAATCGTGGTCTTTCCGCTCCCGGTGCCGCCGCTTATGACAAAAGCCAAGCGTTGCTCGATAAGGCATCGCAACCACTGTGCCCCGGTGGCATCGATACTGCCCATCGACTCAAGATCAGCCAAGGTGAATGCTCGCCGCTGCGGGACGCGGATAGAGATCAAGGTGCCGGCAACTGCAATCGGTGGGATCACCGCGTGCAATCGAGTGCCATCGGGTAGTCGGGCGTCAACGAATGGCGTGGAGTCATCGAGCCGGCGGCCAACCGAGGCTGCCAGCCGCTGGGCCAACTTGCGCACATCATCATCGCAACGAAAGACCACGTCGGTGCGTTCGATCCCGTTGCCGCGGTCAATCCAAACATTGTTCGGCCCATTGACCAATACGTCTGTCACATCACCGGTTCGAAGCAATGGCTCAAGGGGCCCGGCGCCGATCAACTCTTGACGTAGCGACTCAACCAGCCCGAGGACGGCGTCATCACCTAGCACCACACCTTCTGCGCGCAGGGCCGAAGCCACTCGGTTCGGGGTCGCATCCGCGTGCGCCTCGATTAGGCGCGTTCGTACGCGATCGAGCAGTGGGGCGCTCACGCGACACTCAATTGCGGCACCGCACCACTTAGCGCCGCCACGCAGGCGCGCGCAAATGGCGTGCGCGGCCCAGGGATTTCACCTTGCTCGGCGCTCACCGTGATCGCCGAATCATCCGGCAGCGCGGTGACAAACCCATGGCCCAAGGCCCGCTCTATGTCACTTGCGGCCAGGCCACGTGCGGACCTGCGCGCGAGGAGTGTGAGCGATCCGCCAAAATTCAGTGCGGGCAACAACGCTGCCGCCGCCGCAACTGCGCGGACCGAGTTCGGGATTACCAAATAGGCATTCGTTGAGGCGGCCAAGGCGATGGTGGTGACATCGCCCAAGGTGCGCATCAGATCGACAACCACGAGGTCGTACCCACGCACCGCAGCATCAAGTACACAGGTCAGGGCCTGCGCATCTAGGGGCCCTGAGTACTGGCGACCAAATGAGAGAACTGCAACGCCGCCAACATGTGGCAAAGCATCATCAAGGGTCGTCACACTTAATCGACCGCGAGCATCGGCGAGTTCAGCCCAACGAGCCCCCGGCGCCTGCTCGGCGCCTAGGAGTAAATCAAGACCCCCGCCGGTGACGTCGGTATCGATCAACAACACCCGCCGACCCTGGCTTTGCGCCGCCGTCGCCATTACCGCCGCAACAGTCGACGCACCTGCCCCGCCGCAGGCCCCCAGCACACTGACCACCGCGCCCTGCCTCGATGGGCCCTCGCCGGTTTCGGCGAGGCGCTCGATCAGCCACCGCTCAGCATCGGGTAGTGACACCACATGCTCCGCCCCGATCGCCACGGCATCTCGCCAAACCGAATCCGACACCGGCGAGGTGTCAGCCGCACCGTTGAGTTCGCGGGCGATGACAACTACATCGCGGCGCCTGGGCAGGTTGCTGAAGTCGGCTAGCCGATCAACCCCGATCAAGACCAGCGGCGCGATCGCCCACTGTGCCCGCGCGGAGTCGGCGTGCGCTGCCAGGTGAATATCAACACCGGTTGCAGCAGCCAGCCGCAAAATATCTTCCGTGAGCTCGATGTCGTCAGTAATCAGCAGTGGGCGCCTATTTTCCATAGGCCCACCATCTGCATTTTGAGCCACCCGCACCAGTGGTGCAGAACCACCTGTGGACATAAATTTGTGGGCTGTGGATAACGATTCATCGTGAATTTGTAGCCCGCACGCGCTGCGTTTGGTGCGCAGTAGCCCGGTCGGGGTACCGTCAAGGGGTGAAAACCGCCGCCTTCTTTGACCTCGACAAGACCATCTTGGCGCGCTCAAGTTCATTTGCCTTTGCGCGCCCGTTCTATAAGGGCGGGTTGATCGGCCGCAGCGACGTAATTCGAAGTGCCTACGCACAATTCGTCTTTCTGGCCTCCGGCGCCGACCACGACCAAATGGAGTCAATGCGCACCTATATGTCGAAGTTGGTAACCGGCTGGGATGTCGACAAGGTCAAACAGATCGTCGCTGAGACTCTCGACGAGATAGTTGACCCGATGGTTTATGAGGAGGCCATAAAACTAATCGAAGATCACAAGGCCCAAGGCCATGACGTCATCATCATCTCCTCATCGGGCACCGACGTCGTCGAACCGATTGGCCAACGCCTCGGCGTCGATATTGCCATCGGCACTCAGGTCGCCGTCGAAGACGGCCACTACACCGGTGAGATCCTTTTCTATGCATACGGTGAAGGCAAAGCCGAAGCCATGCTGGCCCTGGCCGCCGAGCATGACTACGACTTAACCAAGTGCTACGCCTACACCGATTCACAAACTGATCTACCGATGCTCGAACTTGTCGGCAACCCTGTTGCAGTGAACCCCGACTCCGAATTACGCAAAATCGCCACGGAACATGAGTGGCCGGTCTTGGATTTCCAAACACCGGTTGCCTTACGAAAGACAATCGACACCAAACAGGCGGCCGCCGCGGGCGCCGGTGTGGCATTGGGCGCGGTCGCACTCGGTATTGCCTGGTACGCCCGGCGCCGGGTCACCCGCTCCTAAAAACCTGAGATCTCCAGCCACCGACATCATTTGGTCTGAGTGCGCACGGAAACAGAACTGAATGCGCGTGGGACAGTGCAACCTCTTAGACGGTGACGGCTTTCGCGCCCAGTGCGCAGGCTGTTGCGAACCAGATCAGGTACGCCGATGAACCGGCCATGGTGCCCGACGCATAGGCCCGCACCGCGTCAACATACGCCGGCCGCCCCATGGTGAACATCCCGTGCTCCGGGATCGTGAACAACGATGGATCCACCGCGCGCTCGGCGAGCACACAACGGGCTGCGGCGCGAGCCACTAGACCCGAACCCCAGGCAAAAGGTCGAAGGGCGAGCAACTCGGCATGCACAATCCCCGCGACCAAAATCGCCGGAGCCGTCGTCGGTGCGAGTACCAACTCCGCGAGCAGGGTCATCCGCGGACCCACCAGGGCGGCCGGTGGCAGCTGGCCGATGCGCAGCGCATCGTCGGCCAGCTCCTGCGATCGCGGTCTGCCCAGTTCATCCTTGGCAGCAAAGTCGTTGGCCGCGATCGCATGCAAGGCGGCAATCACCTGCAAGGGGGCCGAGGACCACGCGCCCACCTGGCCCGGCACCGCGGCTGTGACGTCGATGGCCCGGGCCAGCACCCGGCCCATCGGGGAGTCGTCAATGACGGCGGTATCAGCGCCGTCGATGGCGGCTGAATCGCGACCACCGCGCTCGATCGAAGCCCGGGCCACGGCCGCTGCGTTACTGCGAATCTCGCGGCGCCAGAGCACCGAGTCGATCTCCGCGCGGGCGGCCGCCATGACCCGAGTGACCTCCAGATCATGGGCGAGGGCGGCAAATGGGTCGGCGCCTAGCACCGGGCCTCTAATTTCCGACACGATCCCCATCTAACCGCCCGGTTCGCCATAATGCAGTGTGCCCTCACAAACCTTGGAAAGTGCAGCCCACGAGAACCTCTCCTTCGCCCCCTCCGCGGCGTTCGTCGCGCAGGCGAATGTCACCGCTGCGGCGTATGACGAAGCCACCGCCGACCGCCTTGAATTTTGGGCGACCCAAGCACGGCGCCTTTCTTGGGCGACGCCATTTAATGAAATCCTCGACTGGACCGATGCGCCATTTGCTAAGTGGTTCGTCGGCGGCAAACTAAATGTTGCCTACAACTGTGTCGATCGCCACGTGGAGGCCGGCTACGGCGATCAGGTAGCAATTGCCTTTGAGGGTGAACTTGGCGACCAACGCGATATCACCTACGCACAGTTGCAGCGCGAAGTCTCGCAGGCCGCCAATGCGCTAATCGAGCTCGGAATAACCACCGGTGATCGAGTTGCCATCTATTTGCCGATGATCCCCGAGGCGATAATTTCGATGCTGGCCTGTGCTCGGTTGGGGGCACCGCACTCCGTTATTTTCGGCGGCTTCTCAGCACATGCACTAGAAAGCCGCATCAACGACGCGGAGGCGAAACTGGTCATCACCGCAGATGGGCAACATCGACGCGGCAATATCTTGCCCCTAAAGCATGCGGTCGACGAAGCAGTCACCAACACGCCGACCGTCAAGCATGTGCTGGTGGTGCACCGCACCGGACTTGATGTTGATTGGGACGATTCCCGAGATGTTTGGTGGCACGACATTGTTGACCGCCAACCCAACACGCACGCCCCCGAAGCCTTCGATAGTGAGCATCCCCTTTTCATCCTCTACACATCGGGCACCACCGGTACCCCAAAAGGCATCCTCCACACGACCGGCGGTTACCTGACCCAGACGGCGTACACGCACCATGCCGTATTTGATCTCAAGCCTGACACCGACGTCTACTGGTGCACCGCCGATGTCGGCTGGATCACCGGCCACTCCTATGTGGTCTACGGCCCACTGGCTAACCGCGTTACCCAGGTGATCTACGAGGGCACTCCCGACACCCCAACCCAAGATCGCTGGTGGGATGTAGTGGAGCGTCACAAAGTTTCCATCCTCTACACCGCGCCCACCGCAATTCGTACTTTCATGAAGTGGGGGGACGATCTGCCAAATGGCAAGGACCTTTCCTCACTTCGCCTACTTGGCTCAGTTGGCGAACCAATCAACCCCGAAGCTTGGCTTTGGTATCGCGAAGTAATCGGCGGTGGCCGCTGCCCGATCGTCGACACTTGGTGGCAGACTGAAACCGGTGCGATCATGATTTCACCGCTGCCTGGCGTAACAACTTGCAAGCCTGGGTCCGCGATGACCGCCCTACCAGGTATCGGCACCGCCGTCGTTGATGATCATGGACTTCCAACCGGCGAAGGCACCACCGGCTACCTAATCCTCACCGAGCCGTGGCCGTCAATGCTGCGCGGAATCTGGCGCGATCCGGAGCGCTACCAAGAGGGCTACTGGAAGCACTTCCCCGATGTCTATTTCGCCGGTGATGGTGCCCGCCTAGATCATGACGGTGCGATTCGCTTACTTGGCCGAGTTGACGACGTCATGAACGTCTCTGGTCATCGCATCTCGACAACCGAGGTGGAGGCGGCACTTGGCTCCCACCCAAAAGTTGCCGAGTCGGCGGTGGTCGGGGCCACCGACGCCACCACCGGGCAAGGCATCGTGGCATTTGTGATTCTCAAGGGAGGTGTTTCCGAGGAAGGCGCCGGCCGCACCTCGGTGGTCAAAGAGTTGCGCGATCACGTAGCGCAAGAGATCGGGCCTATTGCAAAGCCGCGGCAGATACTCATCGTCGCTGAATTACCGAAAACGCGATCCGGCAAAATCATGCGCCGCCTACTTCGTGATGTGGCCGAGCAGCGCGATATCGGTGACGCCACCACCCTTGCCGATCCAGCCGTTATGAGCCTTATTGCCGCCGGCCTTGCTGCCAATACGTCCGAGGACTGATAATCAGCCGGTGACTACGCCTGATGACTTTCTGGCGCGGCCATCCCTTCGTGAACGCGGCTGGATTCTTGAGCAACTACGTAACGAAACCGTTGGCGGGGTGCTGCTGCTTATCGCAGCTGCGCTGGCGCTGATCTGGGCTAATTCGGCGTGGAGCGGTACCTACTTCGCCTTCGTGCAAACCGAGATTGGACCCCCATGGCTGTCACTACCACTATCTGCCTGGGCAGCTGACGCATTACTAGCGGTTTTTTTCTTTGTTGTCGGGCTCGAACTTAAACACGAATTCGTTCTCGGGTCACTTTCCCAGCCTGCGAAAGCGGCAGTACCGATTGCCGGAGCGCTCGGGGGAATGGCACTATCGGCAGCTATCTACTTTGTCATTAACTCAACTGCCGCGGACGGCTCCACTCGGGGCTGGGGTATCCCGATGGCAAGTGACATCGCCTTTGGCCTGGCGGTACTTGCCGTGGTTGGCCGAGGGGTGCCGGTTGCGCTGCGCGCATTTTTGCTCACCTTGGCGGTGGTCAACGACCTCGGGGCAATCGTCGTCATAGGAATCTTCTATTCAAGTTCATTCAATTTCTGGTGGGTCCTGTCGTCGATTGCCTGCTTTACTATTTATTGGTACGCGCAGCGTCGGCGCATCACTTCCGCCTATCTCTACTTCCCGCTCGTAATATTCACTTGGGTTTCGATGTATGAAAGTGGGATTCATGCAACCGTTGCAGGTGTAGTCCTCGGGCTGCTTACCCGCGTCAGACTTGATCCCGAAGAGGCCCGCGCCCCAGCCGATCGAGTAGGGCATCGATTGCACCCACTAAGTGCCGGGTTTTGTGTTCCCGTTTTTGCTTTCTGCGTTGTCGGCGTTGATCTCACGGCCATCGGACTCCGTGAGGTAATTGGCGCCCCAATCGCGCTGGGCGTAATCATTGGCCTTGTGGTGGGCCAACCCATCGGAGTTGTAGGCACCTCGTGGGTTGTTGCACGCTTCACCCGGGCATCGCTGGCGGCTCCCCTTAAGTGGCTAGATGTAGCGGCCATCGGGTTACTGGCGGGTATCGGCTTCACCGTCCCGCTTTTGATCGCAGAGATCGCATACGGTGAAATCCCCGAGGATCTGAACACCGCCAAAATGGCCATCCTGGCGGGTTCAATAACTTCCGCCCTACTCGCGTCAGTCGTCCTCGTCACCCGAAACCGGCATTTCGCCACTATCGCGCTGATTGAGGAGCAAGACGAGGACCAGGACGGAATCCCAGATGTGTACCAGCAGGGGCCCGGGCGGTAGCCTCTACCCGGAGGATCACCATGGCAGCTAAAACCGAACCGAGCATCTCTGAGCTAGTGGGCAAGGTTATTTCTGATGCCCAGCGGCTGGCGATGGCGCAGTTGGCCCTGGCCAAGGATGAGATCGGCAAGGCCGGTTCGCGCATCGGGGCCGGTGCAGCACTTGGGATCGCAGCACTGAGCCTGATCAGTTTGGCGACGGTTTTTCTGCTCATCGCCTTGGCCTACGGGCTGGTACAACTCGGGCTGCAAACCTGGCTCGGGTTCTTGATAGTGGCACTACTCCTGATTCTCGGTGCTGTCATCACCGGGCTGATCGCGCGCAAGAAACTTCTCGAAGTTCGCAGCGGGACTATGGCCTCGATTGATGAACTCGGCAAGACCGCGAGTGCGTTGGGCGCCACCGATCCCGAGAGTCCCGGCATCTGACCCGTGCCGATTGTTGACCCTGAGCAGGCTATTCGGATACCTGGACCCTGGACCCATCGCGATGTGCCCGCCCACGGTGCGCGCTTCCATGTTGTTGAAGCAGGTGAGGGCCCAGCGGTGGTCCTACTACATGGCTTTCCGACCTACTGGTGGACTTGGCGAAACCAGTTAACGGCACTTGCCGAGGCCGGTTACCACGCCATCGCGATGGACCTGCGCGGCTACGGCGGCTCTGACCACACTCCGCGCGGCTATGACCCGATGAGCCTTTCGGCCGACGTCGCGGGTGTGATTCGCTGCCTCGGCGAATCCGATGCGATCGTCATCGGCCATGGTTGGGGTGGCCTGATCGCCTGGTCAATGGCCGTTACCCAACCAGATGCAGTCCGTGGCATCGTCACGGTTTCCGCCCCACACCCACGGTTGATGCGCCGGGCGGCACTGCGGCCACGGCAATTGGCGAAACTGGGTTACCTTGCCGGTTTCCAACTGCCGTTCCTGCCGGAAAATTCGTTCATGAAAGCTGACGGCAAGCGCATAAGTGACCTACTGACAAAGTGGTCGGCCGACCCGGCTTGGGTTGACGAAGCCGGTGAGATGTATCGCGCGGCATTTCTGCGCTGGCCGACCGCGCATACCGCAATTGAATACCATCGTTGGTCGGTGCGATCCCTGCTACGTCCAGATGGCCTGCGTTATATGTCGGCCATGTCGGCGTCAATCAAGAAAGATGTGCTCCAGATCCACGGTACTGAAGACCCAATGGTGCTACTGGCGAGTTGTGAAGGCAGCGATAAGTACGTGAGTGGCGAATATCGATTCGAGGCGCTGCCGACCGGGCATTTCCCGCATGAGGAAGCCCCTGCGGCCTTTACCGAACTCATCTTGCCTTGGCTTGCCAAAGCACATAATTAGGCTCATGCCACGCCCGCGTGATCGCTACGGCCGCCCGCTGGCACTCGACGCGCCTGCGCATCAAATAGTTGCAACTGTGCCCGAACGCGACGACATTTCAAGTGCCACTGCGTGGGATGAAGCAACTAGCTATCTGCGCCTAGATTTGCCATTTCACGCCCATGAAGTTTTCGAGCAACGCTGGCGTTGCTGCCCGCCGGGCGAGCGCGACTGCTGGCGAGCACTGGCCCAGTGGGGAGCAGCACTCACCCACCAGGCTCGTGGTAACCCAAAAGGTAGTCGGGAAGTGGCTGCCCGAGCCATCGAGTTGCTCGGTGGCTGCGAGATTGTCGACCCCATTGATGCCGAATTAGTGATGGCGTCGCTAAAAGATCTGGCGGCAAAATAAATTCGGCGGGTGGACGCTTGTTTGTGTCCACCCGCCGAATTTGCTAACCCTTAGCCTTGCGGTGGCTGATGAAAGCCCTTGCCCTCGTGTTCAAGGGCGATCTCATCGGCCGACGAGACCCCAGCGGGCAGATCAATTGTCATCTTCGGGCCGGTGAACCACTTCTTGGCCGAAACATGCCAGCCGATCCACAACAAGATCAGTGCACCGATCGTCAGAATCGGTGCGTAGTTGACAAACTTCCAGTCGAACGGCACCTCCTCTGCGCTCGGGGAGCCGTTAAGCCAGCGGAGCCAGCCTGGCGTTCCGGCGGGAGTGAACGGCAAGATGAAGTAGACCGACACGATTGCGATCTCGATGATCGCAAGCGGTGCCATCCACTTCCACTTATTACCGAGGTTCCATGGGCCCTGCTGGAACTTTGAACCCATCCGCCAGCGCAGGAAGATCGGGATCAGGAACGACAAGAACAGGCCGATGACAGCAACCGATACGACCGCGTAGAAGGCGGTGGGTACCACGATCGGAGCCTCCTCGGTTCCGATATTTACCTCGAGGAGTGCCGGCAGGGTGATCACCACCGCGACCACTGCCGCCATGATTACCGCGTTTGCCGGGATCCGGTTCTTGTTCAGCGTGGCCCAGTACTTCGCCCCCGGTACCGCACCATCGCGGCTGAAGGCGTAAGTCATGCGCGAGGTGCTGGTCATGCAAGCGGTCGAGCAGAAGAGCTGCCCGAATGCCGAGATGAGCAGCACGATGCCGGCGACCTTGGCATCGAGTGCCTGAGCCAAGATCACCGCGACGCCACCGCCTCCTGCGGTAACCGCCTCGGGGTCTTGCACGGCGAAGAGGAACGCAAGGAGCAGCACCCATCCACCAATTGCCGAGTAGAAAATCGACTTCCAGATGCCCTTAGCGGCTCCACTGGCGGCGCCTTCGGTCTCCTCCGAGAGGTGGGCCGAGGCGTCGAAACCGGTGATCGTGTATTGGGTCAGCAGGAAGCCGAGCGGCAGGACGTAGAACCAGAAGCCGATGCCATCGGTGGTTCCGCCGTTTAGCCCACCGGAGTTGTTAACTCGCATCGAGAAGACATCACTAAAGCTCATGTGACTCGCTGGCAGGAAGATCAATATCAAGACGATGATGGCTGCGCCGAAGACATGCCACCAAACCGAGACGTTGTTGATCTTGTTCATGAGCGTGCCACCCCAGATGTTTAGGGTTACGACGATCACGAGAACGACGATGAACATGATGAATACTCGCTGCAACGAGTAACCCTGCGCCCACGATTCACTAAGTGACATGAGTGCGAGGTCAAAGAAGGTTGCGCAACCATAAGCCACCGAGGCGATAACCGCGAGGAGACCAATAAGGTTCAGCCAGCCCGTGTAGTACCCAGCCTTGGGACCACCGAGTTTCGACGCCCACCAGTAAATGCCGCCGGAGGTGGGGTAGGCGGAAACTAGCTCCGAGAGGGTGAAACCAATAACCAGAATAAATGCGGCGATGAGCGGCCAGCCGATGGAGATAGCAATCGGCCCGCCGTTGTTCCAGGCCTGCCCGAAAGTGGTGAAGCAGCCGGCCAAGATCGAAATGATGGAGAATGAGATGGCGAAGTTGGAGAACCCCGACCAGTTGCGCCTGAGTTCTTGTTTGTAGCCCAGTTCTGCGAGACGACGTTCGTCGTCATTCATGGTGGAAAGATCCGCCACCGTGCCCTCCTCCATTGAGTTGTTTAGTCCGAATCACACTCGAACTACCTGAGGTATCGGACACTAGTGACCGCAGTCTGCTCTTGTTGTGAGTTTGTGAAAACACGACACGCGCAAAAGTGTGACCGCGGGCACCTCGTTTTTCCGACAAATCGGACAAATCAGTCAGAATATATCAGGCTGGCCAGCAGCCGGTCGAACCCCGGGCTGTCGAATTCGGCAACGGCGCGCTCGTACTTCTCCAGCCCCCAGCCCCAGTAATCAAAAGCAATCGGGCTGATGGCGGCCTGGATTGAGGCCCACAAGGTCCAGCCGTATTTCGAGGCCAACCCCCAAAGTCGCGCCCGAGCAACCTTGCTGGCCGGTGCCCCACCCCAATAGCTCGAAACCAGCACCTCGAGCAGTTCGTCAGGCAGGGTGGATTCACTCCAGATATTGCCGAGCTCAAAGCTGGCTTCATTATTGCCGGAATACTCATAGTCGATGAGCCATAGCCGCTCACCGTCATCGATGAAGTTTCCGGCCAGCAGGTCGTTATTGCACGGGACAGTGGGCTCCGGGTGCCGGGCCATGGCCTGCCGCACCAGTTCGAACTTGGGCATGAACTCCAAATAGCGCTCCGGCAGCCGGTAGCCCTTTGCCTGCACCAACGACAGGTAGCGGGCCTGTATATCGAACATATTGAAGTCGCTGACGAATCTGGGGCCAGCGTGCAGCAACCGGCAGGCTTCGGCGATCCGCGGCAGGTTCGCCGGCTCTCGAACATCGGCCCCCCCAAAAGTCCGGCCTTCGATCCAGCCAACGGCTAACGCCCCCACCGCTGGCAGGTACTCAATGACCGGGGCCCCAGCCCCGGACTTCGCCGCGGAGATCGAGTTCAGGTGCTCGTTATCGCGGTCAATTGCGAGCACTGACGACTCGGCATCCGAAAGCCGAACCACGATGATTCCGCTCGGAGTTACCACCTTGTAGTTGCGGTTGGTGATACCACCGGCCAGCTCTGAGACCGCGGTGGCACCCCGTGCACTCGGCAACTGCCGAATTCGATCGGTATCCGCGCTAGGGACACCCGCGTATGCGTCAACTAATCGCATGGCATCCACAGCTGGCAGCGTAGGTCACGTTCGGGGTCAGCTGCTCGTTAATCGGCAGGCAATTTGGGGGTAGGGAGGCAAACCTCCCGCCCAATAGGGCAGGGTTGGGGTACAGAGTTGATCACGCGACACGGAGGCAAAAATGGCCCGCATTGCCAGGCTCGATGTCGACACCCTTAAGCGCGAAGTCGAGGCCGGCAATATCGACACCGTTGCCGTCGCCATCACCGACATGCAAGGGCGCCTGCAAGGCAAGCGGATTCACGCGCACTATTTCGTTGACGAGGTCCTCGGCCATGGCACCGAAGGCTGCAACTACCTCCTTGCCGTCGACGTCGATATGAATACCGTCGATGGCTACGCGATGTCATCGTGGGAGACGGGTTACGGCGACCTAGTGATGCGCCCAGACCTTGGTACCTTGCATTACCAACCGTGGCAACCCGGCACAGTCGGGGTGTTATGCGATGTGCTCTGGGACGACGGCTCCGATGTCGTCGCATCACCGCGCCAGATCCTGCGGGGGCAACTCGCTCGGCTAGCTGATGCGGGCATGGGCGCCTTCGTCGGCACCGAACTTGAGTTCATCGTGTTCTTGGATTCCTATGAAGAAGCTTGGGAGCGCGGGTACCGCGATCTAACTCCCGCAAATCTTTATAACGTTGATTACTCGATGCTCGGCACCGCGCGGGTTGAACCACTGCTTCGCCGAATTCGCAATGAGATGACAGCAGCAGGCATGACCGTTGAAAGTGCCAAAGGTGAATGCAATCTTGGCCAGCACGAGATCGCCTTCAAATACACCGATGCACTAGCGACCTGCGATAACCACGTCGTCTATAAGACCGGCGCTAAAGAGATAGCCGCCCAAGAAGGAGTATCACTAACCTTCATGGCCAAGTTCAATGAGCGCGAGGGCAGCTCCTGCCACATCCACCTATCCTTCCGCGGTAACGACGGCTCGATGGTCATGGCCGACGACTCCGATCCGTCTGGAATGTCGGCGCTGGGTAAAGCATTCATCGCCGGTCAGTTGGCACATATCGATGAACTAACACTGCTCTACGCGCCCCAGATCAACTCGTACAAACGCTTCGTGCCAGGTTCATTCGCGCCGACCGCGGTGCGCTGGGGTCGCGATAACCGCACCTGCGCCTTCCGCCTCGTCGGGCACGGGCAATCACTGCGGCTCGAAAACCGGGTTCCCGGCGGCGATGTCAATCCATATCTCGCCGTGGCCGGGATGATCGCTGCCGGCCTTGACGGCATCGAACGCAATTTGCCCCTTGAGCCCGCATTCGAAGGCAATGCCTATTCAAGTGACTCCGCCCATGTGCCATCCGATATGCGCGATGCACTCAGATTGTGGGAGTCCTCCACCTGGATCACCGACACCTTCGGCGCGGCGGTGCAAGCGCACTACTCGAATATGGCCCAGGTGGAACTCGCTGCCTTCGGCAAGGCGGTTACCGACTGGGAGCGCTATCGCAGCTTCGAACGCCTCTAGACCAAGCACCCGCACCGCCGAATTCACGACTCAGGAGACGAAATGCACGCCGTAATCAACCCCGCTACCGAAGAGGTTGTTGCCAATATCGCGGCGACTTCCGCGGAGGAGGCAGACCATGCCATCGCTCGGGCGCATGCAGCATTTGCCACCTGGCGCGCCATCGCACCGGGAGATCGAGCGAATCTGCTGCGTAGATTTTCTGATGTAGTACGCGAGCACGTTGAAGAATTGGCCCTGCTGGAAGTTAAGAACTCCGGTCACACCATCGGCAATGCCCGCTGGGAGGCAAATAACGTCGCGAACGTCCTGAACTACTACTCCGGTGCCCCTGAGCGTCTTTTCGGCCAGCAGATACCAGTACCAGGTGGGGTCGACATAACTTTCAAGGAGCCGATCGGTGTGGTCGGGGTGATTGTGCCGTGGAATTTTCCGATGCCAATCGCCGGCTGGGGGTTCGCGCCCGCCTTGGCCGCAGGGTGCACCGTGGTGCTGAAGCCGGCGGAGCTAACTCCGCTCACCGCCATCCGCTTGGGTGAGTTGGCCCTGATCGCCGGCATCCCTGAAGACGTCTTCATCGTCCTTCCCGGCAAGGGATCGGTCGTAGGTCAGCGGTTTGTCGACAACCCGCTCGTCCGCAAAGTGGTTTTCACCGGGTCCACATCCGTGGGTGCCGCGGTCATGGCTGGGTGCGCAGCACAAATCAAGCCGGTAACCCTTGAGCTGGGGGGCAAGAGCGCAAATATTATTTTCGCCGACGCCGATATTGAGAAGGCCGCCGCCACCGCGCCTTATGGGGTCTTCGATAATGCCGGGCAGGATTGCTGCGCTCGATCGCGAATCTTGGTGCAGCGCTCAGTATTGGATCGCTTTATGGGGCTGCTCGAAACCGCCGTCAAGGGTGTGGTCGTTGGCGACCCCACACTCGAGCAAACCGAAATGGGTCCACTTATTTCACGCGGGCAACATGACACTGTTTCGTCGTATGTGCCAAGTGATGCCCCCATCGCATTCCAAGGTAGTTGCCCAAGTGGACCGGGCTACTGGTTCGCCCCGACAGTGCTCGCCCCGGTAGCACCCAGTGCCCGGGCATTCCGGGAGGAGATTTTCGGCCCGGTTGTTGTCGTAACCGCCTTCGAGGATGAAGCCGATGCCATCGCCTTGGCAAATGACTCAGAGTTTGGCCTTTCCGGTTCCATCTGGACACGAGATGTCGGGCGCGCCCTGCGCGTTGCCCGGGGAGTCGAGGCGGGCAACCTCTCGGTGAACTCCCACTCCTCGGTTCGCTACTGGACCCCGTTCGGCGGCTTCAAGCGCTCCGGCCTCGGCCGCGAACTAGGCCCCGATGCACTAGATGCCTTCACCGAAACCAAGAATGTTTTCCTGAGCACCGAGGACTAAGTTCACCACCAGCAGAGATCCCCCTTATTAGGAATTGAGGAATCATGAGTGACAGCACCTGCCGCCGACTCGTTGGTCGCGTCGCGGTCGTAACCGGCGGAGCCAGTGGCATTGGCCTGGCGACCGTTCGACGGTTTGCTGACGAAGGTGCACTTGTCGTCATTGGTGACGTTGATCCCGCAAGCGGTGAGGCCGCCGCGGCCGAAGTTGGCGGCCTATTCATCAAAACCGATGTCACTGACGCCGAACAGGTCGCTGCCATGTTCCAAGCGGCGAAGGACACCTACGGCAGTGTCGACATCGCCTTCAACAATGCTGGAATCTCACCACCCGACGACGACTCAATCTTGGAGACCGGTATCGACGCGTGGCGCCGGGTCCAGGAAGTAAACCTCACTTCGGTGTTTCTTTGCTGCAAGGCGGTGCTGCCCTACATGCTCGAGCAGGGCAAGGGTTCGATCATCAACACGGCTTCATTTGTTGCCACCATGGCCGCCGCAACTTCGCAGATCTCCTACACGGCCTCAAAGGGCGGTGTCCTCGCCATGAGCCGCGAGCTCGGCGTGCAATTCGCGCGCTCTGGTGTGCGGGTCAATGCCCTCTCCCCCGGACCGGTGAACACCCCTTTGCTGATTGAGCTTTTTGCCAAGGATCCAGAGCGCGCAGCGCGTCGCCTCGTCCATATTCCATTCGGCCGCTTTGGCGAGCCCGATGAGATCGCCGCCGCGGTCGCCTTCTTGGCCAGCGATGACTCGTCATTTATCACCGCATCGAATTTCTTGGTCGACGGCGGGATCTCCGGGGCGTACGTCACTCCGCTATAAACCTGAACCGGTGCGCTGGGTGCGCGCGTTTTCGTCGTGAAACCCGCAGTTTCGGTCGGTGTTAAACCTGATTGGAGTCACCCGGCTGGGTGTTTGACAAAGTGGGCCTGGGTTACTTGGCCGCGTACCTGCCAGGCCACCTGCCTGCTGGCCAGTTCGAGATCTTCACCGGGTTGCTCCAAGTAAAGGTGCCAGGCACTTTCCCCATTACCCCCGCTACCAGTGGCCCTTGGCCAGCCCTTAGACCACCTGGGGTGTTCGAGTGCACTACGGCAAACAACTGGTCCCGGGCCGCGAGCGGTCAGGGGCCAGCAACGGGGTTTAAAGACCCCACCTAGTGGTAGGAAACGGTGCTACTCTTCAGTACCCTCAAAACAGGTAGGCCACCATGTTGCACCGGGGGCGGAGGGGTTTAGGGTGCCGCCGATACCGGCCACACCAGGGCGCACCCAACCAACACCAAGTGCGAACCGATCACTGGCCGCCGAACTAACCGGGGCACTAACTTCACTCTTCGCCATGTAATCTCCATTCCCTTAGTTGTGAATTTCAACAACTCTTTTACTTACTCTTCATTACCCTCAAAGCACTGTGACCCCCAGCACCCGCACCCCCCGCGGGCGCACCCACTAGAGGGGTTTAGGGTGCCGCCGATACCGCCCACACCCGGGCGCACCCAACCAACACCAAGTGCCAACCGATCACTGGCCACCGAACTAACCGGGGCA
>CAJBZP010000083.1 GCA_903960135.1 uncultured Actinomycetes bacterium
CGAAGTGGATCGCGCAGAAACCACCAAGGCGTAGTTGCTCAACTTGTTCGGGGTTAGGGATTTCAGGTAATTGCGAAGCCCAAATACTCGCGTCGGTATTCTTGACCGCGCCATAACTCCACGACTTGCTCGGGTTAAGCAGTGAGGTCCAGAAATGGTCGTAGTCATGGATACCGCGCACCGGGCCGAACTCCGGATAACCCATATAGGGCAATTGCAAGATGCCGCACGGTTCGGGGATCGCGGTGTTGACCGCGATTGCATAATCGCGCGCCGCTTGGGTGACACCGCCGACCTCGGCCGCGCTGCCGGCGTACGCGGCGCGAAATGGCAGCACCGAATCGATGGCGGTGAGGGCGAGCACGATCACGGCGATGGGCAGGGCATAGACCATGCGGCGGGCGATGCGCGTGCGCTGCAGCACGACGGCGGCGCCGAGCAGGAACAACCAAAGCAGGATCGGTGTTAGCCGGTTCCAGCCGCGGATCTGGGCCGAGATGGTGCCGGCGAACAGGTAGTTCAAACCCCAGGGGATGAAGAACAGCAGCACTACGACGGTTAGGTAGGTGATGAAGGCGAGGGTTACCGGGGCGCCGTTGGCTTTAGAGGCGTCGGCGGTTGGGGTCAGTGGTGCACGGCGGGTGCGCAGCACAATGCCGATGAGCATCACTGCCAGCGCCAACGTGGTGATCCAAGTTCCGTGATTGGTGATGGCCGTGCCCTCACCCCAAGGCGCGGCGGAAATAGCTTCGACGATCTTGTTGTTATAGGCACCCAGCATGGGCAGCGAGCTTTGGGGCAGCGGGAGCAGCGCCACGGCGACATTGCCGGCGAATGTCACCGACTCGTACGGCAACCGCTCCCCGAGCGAGAGCAGCGGCGGGTCGGCGCGCAAGGTGAGCAGCGCCGGGATGAAGCCGACCACGGCCATTACCCCGACCCCGATGAAGGGCACGGCGTCAACAACCAGTTCTTTAAGCCGCGCGCGGTGGGCGAAACGCCAGATGAGTGCGGCCAGCCCTAGGAGCAGGGTGAAAGCCACGAAGTAGACGCCCGTCCAAGCGATGGTGATGACCATCAGCGAAATCACCGAGTTGAAGATGATCTTTTGCCGTTTGGTGCCAAGGTTTCTTAGCCGTTCGAACTGACCGCTGCCGATCAGCAGCACGAGCGCGAGGCCGATAGCGGCCGAATAAAGCGTGGCGAGGTAGGTGTGGCCGAGGGCGCGACCCCAGTGAAATGGCAGCAGGGATGCGGTGACGGCAAGGGCAATCGCGAGCGGCCCGCGCAGGCCCGTCATCCGGATCACCAAATACATCAACGCGGCAACGAGCGGGAACGAAATAATCACCAGCAGATTCACCCCGACGAAGGGTTGGCCGGTGATGTTCGTGACGATTTGGGCGAATACGTTCTCGGTAATGTCGATCCCGGGAAAGTAATTGAGGTTCATACCGAGCGGGAAACCAAAGTGGGTGGTTGGCGCGTAGGAGAACCCGGACCAAACTTCGGCGTTGACGTAGGTGCTGAGCATGTCGGAGCCGGCCCAGCCACTATTTAGTAAGCCAAGGATCGGGCCGAAGACAATGAGTGAGATGACGAACGCGACTAGCGCGGTGATCAACGTCTCCCAGGCCGTGCGGGCCGATAGATAACGCATTAGTTGCCCCAGGTGAGTTGGGTCAGGCAGGCGTGGCCCTGCGAAACCTGCGCGGTGGGCCAGGTGAAGTCGTAGCAATTCGGGGCGGTGGGTCGGTTGGCCGCGGGGATACTCGACCAAAATGCCATGACGCCATCCATTGTTTGACCATACATGGCCAGCACCGACGGTTTGATGGTCTGCAGCCGCGTGATGTCGTCATTGGTCAAAGCCGGTTCAAGGGTTACCCGGTTCTCACCCCATAGTTGCATCGCCGCGACCACATAAAGCTCACGATCACCGCCGGCCCAATCCCCTTGCACCCAATCGAGGATCTTGTCCTCGCGGGTGGTGTTTGCGAGCAGCCATTCTTGGGTGTTGACAGCGGTATGGATTTTCTCGCTGATCGGATTCGTGTTGAAGGCGTAGCTATAGGGGCTGGGGTAATAAAGACCGATTTGCCCGCGCGAGTTTTGCAGGAGTTGGGCCCCCGACAGCACCAGCGCTAGGCCAAGGAGCGCGCCGATGGTGCGCTTATAGGAGGCGAATAGGAACACCGCGACGCTGACAGCGGCCAGCGCCCAACCCATGGCCAGGTTCAGGTTTGGTTGCAAATGTCCGGCGATGACGACGAGGGCGATCGCAATGAGGCCGACACCGCCCTGCCACCTGTTCCAACCTTGATCGGGCAGCGCGAAGGTCAGCACCAAGCCCAGGGCCACCATGGCCGGCGGCCAGAGCATCGCCTGATACATCGGCGCTTCAAGTGCGATGCCCCCCATCATGGGTGAGAACACCAGCATGAACGAGATGCTCACCGTGCTGATAACCAGCGCGCGCTGCGCGGCGACCTCGTCGCGGTGGGTGACCCACGCGGCGACGACAATCGCGAGCACCGCAACCGGAACTATCAGCGAGATATCACCAAGCCACACCGCGGTCTTGCTGGCGAAGTCGGAGTAGCTGAGCGCGGTTGTCGCAAGATAGGTGCCGAACCAATCAAGTTTCGGGAAGAGCAATCGGCCGATGCCGAGGAAGACCAAGAAGGTGACGATTGCGCTGGCGCCGGAAATTACGATGTCATGCAGCACGAAGTTGCGCAGTTTCGGTCGGGCTTGGATGCGCAGCACCAACCAGATGGTGCCGGCGAGCAGTGCGCCAGGTGGGTTCACCATCACCAGCCAACCGGCGGTGATCCCCGCAATAACAAATGCGGGCTTGGCGCAAGACATCGCGCAGGCGATCAGCACCACCGTGCCCGCGAGCACCGCGCTGGTCGGGTAGGGGTTACCGAGATAACTGAGCACTACGGTGCTAAGTGCGGTGATGGCAACAAGGAAGGTCGCCGATAACGCGCTCGTATAGCGGCGCAAGATGAGATACGTGCCGGCCACGATGAGCGCCAGCAACAACGTTCGGTAGATCGCAAACCCCGGCCAGGTGCCGAACACCTCGGTCAGGGCGCGCACGGGTGCGATCACGCCCAGGCGCGTCCAGTAGTAGGAAGGAAATGGCGCGCGGTCGGTGACCTCGTCACCAAAAAGCCCAAGTGAGGCGTAAAAAGACGAATCGGGGGTGTCGAGCCCGGCCCAGCGCTCGGAGATCAGGCCGGTAAAGAGCGTGCCGGCGGTGATGGCGAGCCCACCTTGCAGGCGCGGGCGCTGGCTCAGCCCGGTGCTTAGGTTGGCGAGCATTGACACCCGCCGAACGTACACCGGTGCCTGGCCGGGCATGGACGGCCCTTAAACCTGCTCGTTCCGTCATCGTGCGGCCTAAAACCTGCTCGTTCCGTCATTTTACGGGTGATTTTTGACGGAACGAGCAGGTTTAAGCCGATCGCCGGCTGGCCCCCGTAGCAGGGGCCGGCCGGCGCTAACTAATGCTCCCGGCTTAAGCCGGAACAACCTTTGCCACCTTGGCGGCGGTCTGGACCCAGGCCGAGCCGTTGTCGGTGTAACCGGCCGGCATGGCGTCCTTCTTGGTCCACGCGGATCCGTTGTCGGTGTAACCGGCGGGGGCCTGATCCTTGACCTGGTTGGTGCCCTGCTGGCGGGTTTCGTAAACCGCGGTCCACTCGTAGCAGGTGTTGCCGTAGAGCGTGCCCCATCCGCAGGCGTTGCCATCGAATGGATGCGAGCGCTCGGTGGTGCCAACTTGCACCTGCACGTAGTTTGGTTCTTCGTGGTAGGTGTAGCCGAGCGAGGTGTAGGTGTAGGCGCTGATCTTCTCGCAAACACCGCTACCTGTTTCGGTATAGGCATCCGGGCAGACGTAGATCGTCTTGGTGGCCGGTGCGGCCGGGCCCGGTGCTGGTGCGGGAGCTGGCGCGGCCGGGGTCACCGGCGCCGAAACGGCCGGTTTTTCAACGGGTTTTTCCACCGGCTTGGCTTCGGTGGCAACAGGCGCCGAAGCTGCTGGCACGCCGGCTTGGCTGCTCTTGATGCCGGTGATGTCGGCGAGGGAGCGCGCCATTTTGGCCACCGATGGTTTACCGGCGCCGACCGAGTTCTTCGGCGTGATGGTGAACACATACAAGGTGTCAGGGTCAAGGCCGGTCAAGGTGGCGGACTTTAAGGCACTGTTGCCGCGCGCGGCGAAGTCGCTGCGAGCCGCGAAGCCCGCGACCTCGGAGCTGACGGTGGCACCCTTGCCGGTTTCCGGCTTGGCGGTGATGACATAGGTGACACCGGCGCCGCCATTGGTCTTGGCCACTTGGTGCGCCCAGTCCAGGTTGACGGTGTCGTTCTTTGACGTTGCACGCACGACGAGATCAGATGCCGCGCCCACCGCGTTAACGGGGGTGATCGAGCCGATGATCGTGCCGTCATGCACCACGACGTAGGTCGCACCGGCAATGAGATTCGTGAATGTCACGTGCCCGGCTTTATCGGGAGTTTGGGTTATCGGGGTGGTGCTACCCGGGCCGGATCGGGTGACGATGGTGACACTTGAGCCGAACACTTCGGTGACGGTTATCCCACGCGGGATATTGGCCAAAAGTGCTGGCTTGGCAGCAGTTTTCGCTGCCGCGACGACGGTGCCGGGGGAGTCAGCGGCGTATGCGGTGGTGGCAGACCCAATGGCGATCGAGCCGATGGCCAGGGCCAAAATGGTGCCGCTCAGGGCGGCTAGTGCGTTGCGCTTCATGTTGGGATTGTTGCCCGACACGCCGAAGACTCAAACCTAAGATTTTACGAATTGTGGAAAAGTCAGCTCTTCTTGTTAACGGTGAGTTCTCCTGTTGCGAATGTGACGTATGGGCTGAAGATATTTACGTCCAAGGCCTCATTTAGGAAGTCCGCCATCAAGGTATTGGCCACCCGGAGCGTCATCCCCCGGTAAATAGTGGTGCGGGTAAAGGCGCCGAAGACATTGGTTTTGGCCGCGATCGACCTGATGACGAAAACCCGCCGGTTGATGCCGCCTTGGGTGACGCAGTCCACCACCTTGGCCTTGGTATCGATGACCGGGGTCGCGCAGTTCACGAACTCACCGGTGTCGACATTGGTGATGCGAAACCCGCCGGCGGCAAAAGCCGCGCTGCCGTTAACGGCGACGATCGGTAGCGTCACCTCGGCGTAGGTATTGCCGAAGCTGCTGATGGCCGCGCCGGGGGAGACCCCGGTGATGCGGATATCCGAAGACTCCCAGGTTGGCAGGATGCCATTGGCCGTCCGAAAGACAAAGGAGCCGGTCGCGAGGGTTGTCGCCCGCTGAACACTTGCTGAGCCGGGCGCACCGGCGCCAACCACCAAGGTCGCGGTGGTCGCGGCGATCACCAAAGCCCAGATCGCAGGTCGCCTTCGTCGCAGATTCATCTTGGGGTAAGGATAAGCCCTGTGACACTAACTACTGTGACGCCGACCCCAGCCACCGCCGCGGTGCTTTACGAATCCCGTGGCCCGGTGGCCACCTTGACTTTCAACCGCCATGACCAGCGCAACCGGCTGACCCCGGAGGCGATGGCCTTAACCCGCGCCCATCTGGAGACCGCGACCGGTGACGAGGCGGTGCGGGTGATCGTGCTCACCGGTGCCGGCAGCACCTTTTGCTCGGGCGCGGACCTTGCTACCGCGAACTTCACCGGCACCGGCCCCGCCGAGCTCGTCTTGCTGCTGAAGGCATTGCTGGATTGCCCGAAGCCAACCATCGCCCGCATCCAAGGCCATGTGGCCGCCGGCGGCACCGGCATCGTCGCGGCCTGCGATATTGCAATCGCCGCCGCCGACGCGAAGTTCGCATTTTCCGAAGTGCGCCTCGGGCTGGCACCGGCGGTGATTTCAGTTGTGTGCCTTGCGGTGATGCAGCGCCGCGATGCGCAGGAGTTGCTGCTCACCGGTGATCGGGTCGATGCAGCTCGGGTGCTGCGCGCGGGTCTCATCACCTCGGTCGTGGCCGCGGAGTCGGCTGCTCCCGGTGCACTAGATGCCGAAGTCGATCGCTACGCAGCGATGTTCGCCAAGTGCGGGCCCTTGGCGCTCGCGCATACCAAGGAACTGCTGCGCCGGGTGCCGACGATGCCGCGCGATGGCGCCTTTGATTGGACAAGTGAATTATCCGCCGGAATTTTCGCCTCGCCGGAGGGCATCGAAGGCATGACGGCGTACTTGGGCAAGCGCCAACCGGGTTGGGATCAAACGACTTCTTAGAGTTCGGTAGTTAGTGCCGGTGTGCTACTAGCCGCGAATTATCGCGTTGCTCGCCAGTGCTAGCTCTGGCCCGGTGGCCGCGCGCACCTCATCGACACTGACCCCCGGTGCGGTCTCGACGAGCACCAGGCCACCGGGGGTGACGTCAATAACCGCCATCTCGGTGATGATGCGGTTGACAACCTGCTTGCCGGTTAATGGCAGTGAGCACTCATCGACGATCTTGTGGCTGCCATCGCGCGCAACATGCTCCATCATGACGATCACCAAGCGCGCACCGTGCACGAGATCCATCGCACCGCCCATGCCCTTGACCATCTTGCCGGGGATCATCCAGTTGGCGAGATCACCGGTGGTTGATACCTGCATGGCGCCGAGCACGGCTGCATCAACATGACCGCCGCGGATCATCGCGAAACTGGTGGCCGAGTCGAAGAAGGAGGCACCCGGGAGGACGGTGACAGTTTCTTTACCGGCATTGATGAGATCGGGGTCGACGTGGCCGTCCTCGGGATATGGGCCGGTCCCGAGGATCCCGTTCTCGCTTTGCAAAATAACGTTGACGCCGGCCGGTAGGTGGTTGGGGATCAAGGTTGGCAGGCCAATGCCGAGGTTTACGTACTGGCCATCGGTTAGCTCTTCACCAACGCGTGCGGCCATTTCCTCGCGGGTCCAGGTCATGAGGGATTCCTAACGGTGCGGCGCTCGATGCGCTTGCCGGCGACTTGTTCGGGGGTCAAGGCGATAACGCGTTGCACGAAGACACCCGGCACGTGCACCTGCTCCGGATCAATCGCACCGGGCTCGACGAGTTGCTCGACCTCGGCGATCGTGATGCGCCCTGCGGTTGCGGCGAGGGAATTGAAGTTACGAGTCGCCTTGTGGAAAACCAGATTGCCGGTGGTGTCACCGATGCTCGCGCGAACAAACGCGAAGTCGGTGGTGATTCCGCGCTCGAGCACGTACTCGCGCAGCTTCCCGCGCACCTCGAACTCGCGAACCTCTTTCGGCTGGGAGGCAACGGCCACCGTGCCATCGGCGTTATGGCGCAGTGGCATCCCGCCTTCGGCAACGAAGGTGCCTACCCCGGCAGGGGTGAAAAAGGCAGGAATACCAGCGCCGCCGGCCCGTAGGCGCTCGGCGAGGGTGCCCTGCGGCACCAACTCGACTTCGAGCTCGCCGGTCAGGTATTGCCGTTCGAACTCCTTGTTTTCACCGACATATGACGAAGTCATGCGCGCGATGAGGCCGGCGCGCAGCAGTAGGCCAAGGCCCCAGTCATCGACACCGCAGTTGTTGCTCACGACATCAAGACCGGTCGGTTTGGTTTCGAGTAGTGCGCTAATGAGGGTGTCGGGGATACCGGAGAGGCCGAAGCCACCGACGGCGAGACTTGACCCATTGGAAATATCGGCGACCGCTTCGCGGGCGGATGCCACCACCTTGCTCATGACTTGTCGACCTCCGTTAGGCCTTGCGCTTGGAGAATTTCAGGGCCTTACATAAGTTCGAGAACAGTGGCATTGGCCATGCCACCACCTTCGCACATTGTCTGCAGACCGTACTTGATGTTGTTTCGACGCATGTGATGGAGCATGGTAGTCATGAGGCGCGCACCGGATGCACCGAGTGGGTGGCCAAGGGCGATCGCGCCGCCATTTGGGTTGGTTAGCGCCGGGTCAGCACCGATCTCTTGGTACCAGGCCCCGAG
>CAJBZP010000084.1 GCA_903960135.1 uncultured Actinomycetes bacterium
CAAAGCAATAGTCACAAACGAACCCCCAGGCGGTCAACTGCGAGGGGTTTAAGGAGCCGCCGATACCGCCCGCACCCGGGCGCACCCAACCAACACCAAGGGACAACCGATCACTGGCCGCCGAACTAACTGGGGCACTAACCTGCACACTAGGCATTTCAAGGTCCTTCCCGAAGGTCTAGCAGCCCGCCTTTGAGCCACTACCCAAAATGGGAACACTAAAACCATCAAAAAGCAACAGGGAAACCCCCGGAGATTTGGCCTGACTGACTACTAGGTCAGCAAGCTCACAACCACCTGGTGCCGCGGGCGGGCCGGTGATGTCAGGTAATCGGTCTTGGATCGGCCTCGTCTATAGATACAAGCCGGTGCCTGCGGTGCTGTGGCGGTCAGCTGCGACCGCATGAATATCGCGTTCTCGCAGTAATACGTAGTCAATGCCCTGTAGTTCAATCTCACCACGGTCTTCCGGCTCAAAAAGCACCCGATCGCCGATCTCGATGGTGCGCACATTCGGGCCGATCGCAACAACCCGCGCCCACGAGAGCCTGCGCCCGACCTGCGCGGTCGCCGGAATGACGATCCCACCGGTCGACCGCCGTTCACCATCTTCGCCACCTTGGCGCACTAGCACCCGGTCATGCAAAAGCTTGATCGGTACCGAACCATCTGCATTCGGGCGAGTATTAGGCAGGGTTTCGCTGGTGGTCATCGAATGTGATCAGCCGCGACGGCGCCCGATGATTTTCAAAACTACAATGCCGGCTACCACCGCACCGACGATAGCGACGCGCTCGGGCCGAATACCACCGAACTCATCAGTGAACCAACCGGTGATGGCACGACCGCCGCGGCGGGCCATAGCCGCGGGCGTCATCTCACCTTTTAGGGTCGAGATGGTTGCCACGAGTTCTTCGCGGGCCGCCGAGATTTCCGCCTGGAGGTCAGCGGTCGTGGGCGCACTAGGTGTGGTGCTGGGTGTGGTGCTGGGTGTGGTTTGCGGCACGGGCAGAGCCTACGCCGAGGGCGGCGGCACCAATCATGCGGGCACGTTTCGTGGATCGAAGCCAAAGGGCAGTTCGAGCCGGTTGGCCCGCATCAATTCGTCGTTTAGCAAGATGTCGCGGGTCGGGCCATCGGCGACCACGACCCCTTCGGAGAGCACCACCGAACGCGGGCATAACTCAAGGGCGTAGGGCAGGTCATGGGTCACCATGAACAAGGTGATGTCGAGGCCGCGCAGGATGTCGGCCAGTTCACGTCGACTTGCAGGGTCCAGATTGCTGGAGGGCTCATCGAGTACCAAGATCTCCGGGTGCATCGCCAAGACGGTCGCAACAGCCACCCGGCGCCGCTGCCCAAAAGACAAATGGTGCGGTGGCCGGTCGGCATACTCGCTCATCGCAACTTGCTCGAGCGCTTCGTCGACCCGTGCCGCCAGATCCGATCCGGTCAATCCCATATTTGCCGGCCCAAATGCCACGTCGTCGCGGACCGTCGGCATGAAGAGCTGGTCATCGGGATCTTGGAATACCACACCGACCCGTCGGCGAATTTCCGGGAAGTTCTGCTTCTCAACAGTTAAGCCGGCTACCTCGACGGTGCCGACTCCACCACTTAGGAGTCCGTTCATATGCAAAACCAAGGTGGTCTTGCCGGCGCCATTGGGGCCCAGGAGCGCAACTCGTTCACCCTTGGCGATTTCCAGGTTCACTCCGAAAAGTGCCTGATAGCCATCCGGATAAGCAAATGCCAGACCTGCGATTCGAAGGCTCGGTGTCATCGCCCCGCCCAAATCGCAGTAAGAGCGATGATTAGGCCGACGGCAGGCAACGACATCGCGGTAAACCAATCAGCTGCTGTTGTCGTCACAGTGACCAACTGTGGCAGTCTTCCGGTGTAACCGCGACTCAGCATGGCTAGGTGCACCCGCTCCCCGCGTTCATATGACCGAATAAACAAGGCGCCACCGGATTGGGCGATGATCGGCCACGATCTAATTCCGGTTGCGGTAAAGCCTCGGGATTCGCGGGCCAACTTCATGCGGTGCATCTCATCGGACACCACATGGGTGTAGCGCAGCATGAAACTTGCAATTTGGACCAGGAGTTCGGGGACTTTGAGCCGCTCCAGGCCCATCAGCAAATCCCGCGCCGGGGTGGTTGCGGCCAGCAGGATCGAACTCACCACCCCGAGGGTGCCCTTGATCAATATCCCCCAGCCCGCGAGCAGGCCCGCCTGCGAAAGACTGAGCCCCAGCACCTCCACGGTCGGACCGGTGCCGAAGAAAGGCATCAGGAGCGCAAAGAAAACGAATGGGACTTCGACCAGCATTCGCGGCAAGATCACCCGCGCCGGGATACGCGCGAGCCCCGCAACACCTACGAGGATCACGGCGTAAAGCGCGAATGCCCAAAACTGGTTTGGTGGGGTCATGATCACCGTGAAGATGAAGGCAACCATCGCAACCGTCTTTACCTCAGCAGGCAGGCGGTGGATGACCGAGTGGCGATGAACGAATAGGCGCTCGCCTACATCATGCCCATGGGTATGTGGACTAGGCACTTTCCTGTTCAACGCCTTGCTTCTCGGCAGTTGCCTTCTTACTGCGTCCCAGTAGCCAAAACAGGCCGAACCCAATGACCGCCATCACCACGATGCCCAGCACCCCGGCTAACCCACCTGAGAGGCGTTCGGAATCCACGCCGGCGATACCGTAATCGGCGGTCGGCAAGGTGGCATTTGCTGAGTCCTGCGCGGTGGCCAAGAACCCTTGATCCTCGGCCACTTTCTCCAATCCGTCAGGTTCACTGCTCGCGTAGAAACTCACGAAGCCGGCCAGGAAAAGGGAAACAACCAGGCCGACTCCGACTAATACCCAAAGCCCCTTCTTTGGCATCTCAGGATCCATTCGCCGGGGTGGTTATCGGATTCGAGGTAACGAGCAGCTTCTTGGGCAGGCGATCATGCACCCCGTAAACGAGATCCGGGCGCACCAAGAACACCGCCCCCACCGTAAGCGCCGTTATCAAGCCTTCCCCGATGCCGATCAAGATGTGCACGCCAACCATTGCGAAAGTCACCGTCGAAACCGGCACGGTTCCGGTGCCGCCGATTGCATACTCCAGCACGAAGGCCAATGCCGACACCGGTACGGTGACGAGCCCAGCAACGAAGGCAGCGGCCATCACCTTTGGCCGCGACACCCCAAGGACCTTGACGAGCCCGCGGAAGACGAACCAGCCCACCACCGCGGTAACCAGACCCATGTTGATGATGTTCAGGCCGATCGCGCTCAAGCCACCGTCAGCGAACAGCAGCCCTTGGACCAAGATCACCACGCTCACCGCCAAGGCGCCGGCATACGGGCCAATCAAGATCACCGCCAGGGCACCGCCCAATAGGTGGCCACTGGTACCTGCGGCCACTGGGAAGTTCAGCATCTGCATTGCGAAAATGAATACGGCAACCAGCCCGGCTAGCGGGGCGGTCTTCTCATCAAGTTGCTTGCGCGCTCCATTTAGGCAGATCGCTATCCCAATGACCGCGATTACCCCGGCTACCGCGCTGGTGGGGGCGTTGATGAAGCC
>CAJBZP010000085.1 GCA_903960135.1 uncultured Actinomycetes bacterium
GAAGATCGTACCCAGGGTTTGCGCATAGGCATTCGCCAAGCTCCGACCGGTGACATCGCTTCGGTCATATGCGTATCCACGCATGTCCGCCAACCGCACCCCCGCGACCCTGAGGTTCTCGAACTCGTTGTACTTGCCAACTGCTGCGAACCCAATTCGGTCGTAAATCTCACTTATCTTGTGCAGGGCCTTCGATGGGTTCTCGGCGACGAATAAAATCCCCTCGTCGTACTCAAGCACGATCACGCTGCGACCACGAGCAATGCCTTTACGAGCGAAGTCCGCCTTGTCCTTGATTATCTGCTCTGGCGAGACGTAATACGGCACGCTCATGTGAGCCCCCCGTCAGCCATCGAAGCAACCGGCCCATCGGGTCGATCCATTCGGTGCCTAATCAACTTGGTTACCATGGTGGCAATTTCGCCCTCAGCAACTATGCGTACGCCGTCTCCATCGGCCACCGCAACGACCGGGAAAATCCGGCGCGCGAGGTCTGGGCCGCCGGTGGCACTGTCGTCATCGGCAGCGTCATACAGAGCCTCGAGTGCGATGGCAATGGCATTGTCGAGGGTGCTTGCTGGCTGGTAAAGCTTCTTCAGCGACCCTCTGGCGAAGAAAGCACCCGAGCCAACCGCGTAGAAATCATGCTCCTCGTACCTGCCACCCGTCACGTCGTAGGAGAAGATGCGCCCGCGCCCTCGATTGAGGTCAAAGCCGGCAAGAAGAGGTACGACGGCAAGCCCCTGCATGGCTAGGCCGAGGTTTCCGCGAAGCAAGGTCGCTAGCCGGTTGGCCTTGCCGTCCAAGGAGAGCGAAAGCCCCTCGATCTTCTCGTAGTGCTCGAGTTCAACCTGGAATAGGCGCACGAGCTCAACGGCGATCCCGGCCGTGCCTGCAATCCCAATCATCGAGTGCTCATCTGCGACAAAGACTTTCTCAATATCGCGCTGGGCGATCACATTGCCCATGGTGGCTCGGCGGTCACCGGCCATTACAACTCCGAAATCACCCCGCAGCGAGACAATGGTGGTCCCATGCGGAGCTAGTGCAGTAGCTTCACCCGGACCCATAGTCATTCGACCCGGTAGGACCTCCGGAGCTAGGTCCGCCAGGAAGTCGGCAAATGACGATGATCCCGTTGCCAAGTAGGCCGGCGGCAAGCCCAGCTGCGGGGTCATTGCCCGCCTTTTTGCACGAAAGACTTGACGAAATCCTCGGCATTTACCTCGAGTACCTCATCGATCTCATCCAGTATCGAATCCACGTCGGAGTCCAGACTCGATGCGCCCGGGGCCTCCGAGGTAGTGCTCACTGACTCATCAACCTCGGTATCACGCGTAGAGCGGCGCTCGGCCTTTTCCTGCTTGGGCATAGCCATAGGCTACCGGTTCAAGGCACCTGGGGTACTTCGGATGTCAGTCACCGGGGGTTGCGGTAAGCGCGGTCAGCAAATCTGCCGCCGTCGGGCAGGAATCAAGGAGAGCCCGGACGTGGGCCATGGTGCCTCGCCCCGGCTCCAACGTGGGCACCCGAAGCAGTGACTTGCTGTCGGGAAGATCGAAGACCACCGAATCCCAAGATGCTGCCGCTATTGCCTCCGGGTATCTTCGAATGCACTCGCCCCGAAAGTATGCCCTGGTGTCAGTTGGTGGCGCCGTTACGGCGCCGAGTACCTGCTCGTCGGTGAACAGCCGCGTGAGGCGTCCACTCTTTTCCAGTTTTGCGGCTAGGCCCCGCTCCGGGCGAATATCGGCATATTGCAAGTCGATGGCCTGCAATTTCGGAGCATCCCAACCCAGTTGATCACGGGATCGGTAAGCCTCGAGGAGCTGCAGCTTCGCTATCCAGTCGATTTCTGCGGCACAACTACCAAGGTCAGCACTTAGACGGTCCAGGATCAATTCCCAGTGCGCTAATACATCCCGGGTTTGCTCGTCAACCTGTGCCCCGTACTTCTCATCGCAGTACTTTGCCGCCAGCCGGCAATACTCACGTTGAATCTCAATGGCGGTAAGTCGTTTACCGTGATCCATGGTGAGGCGATGATTAAGACTCGGATCATGACTAACTTGGTGCATTTCCCGGACCGGGTGCTGGGGCATGAAGTCGTGCCCGGCAAGGAATTGATCCTCGATCATCGCAAGCACCAGCGAGGTGGTTCCCATTTTAAGATAAGTCGCAGTATCGCTAAGGTTCGCGTCGCCAACTATGACATGGAGTCTTCGAAACAACTCCGGATCGGCGTGTGGCTCATCGCGGGTATTGATTATGGGACGCTTGAGCGTGGTCTCGAGGCCTACTTCAACCTCGAAAAAGTCGGCGCGCTGGCCAATTTGATACCGCAACTCGCGGGCGTCCTGGCCGATTCCTAGGCGTCCTGCTCCGGTAAATATCTGCCGGGTGATGAAAAATGGAATTAGCGATCGAACTATTTCGGCGAATGGAGTCGTTCGCCGCATTAAGTAGTTCTCGTGGCAGCCATATGAGGCGCCCTTGTTGTCGGTGTTGTTCTTGTACAGCACAATCGGCAAGCCACCCGGAGCAGCACTTGCTAGCCGGGCCGCGGACTCCATCACCATCATGCCGGCCCGATCCCAAAGCACCGCATCGCGTGGGTTCGTCACCTCTGGTGCGGAGTACTCGGGGTGTGCATGATCAACATAGAGCCGCGCGCCATTTGTCAAGATGACATTCGCCAGGCCGAGGTCATCGTCGGTCAGCTGGGATAGGTCAGCCTCGGCGCGTGACATATCGAATCCTCGGGCATCTCGGAGTGGATACTCCTCGTTGTAGTCCCACCTAGGTCCGCGCCGGACGCCCGGTAGCGCGTAGCCTGCATAAGCGTTGACAATTTGCGATGAGGCCACCATCGGATTAGCTGTTGGCTGGCCGGTAACCGATATCCCGTACTCGGTTTCGATGCCCATTATCCGATGAACGCTCAACTTGGTATCACCGATTCAGAGGTACTGACCGGTATTCGCTACGGTCGCAATTGAGCGCCCCGCTTCACTGCCCTTCTTGCCTTGGATGAGGGTCCGGATGAAAACTATCCGCTCACCCTTCTTGCCGGAAATTCTGGCCCAGTCATCCGGGTTTGTCGTATTGGGTAGGTCCTCGTTCTCTCGGAACTCATCAACGCAGGCATCAAGAACGTGGTGTACGCGAATGCCTTTCTCGCCGGTCGCAAGGAAATCCTTGATCGCTGATTTCTTGGCGCGGGAGACGATATTTTCGATCATGGCTCCCGAGTTGAAGTCCTTGAAGTACAACACCTCTTTATCGCCATTGGCGTAGGTCACCTCAAGGAACTTATTCTCCTCGGCATCTGAATACATGAACTCGGCCGATCTTTGGATCATTGCCGAACAGGCCGCCGCAGCATCCCCGCCATGCTCGGCTAGATCTTCGGGATGAATCGGCAAGGTCGGCACAAGGTATTTACTAAAAATCTCGCGTGCGGCCTCCGCGTCAGGGCGATCAATCTTGATCTTGACATCAAGGCGGCCGGGACGAAGGATGGCTGGATCGATCATGTCCTCGCGGTTTGATGCTCCGATAACGATGACATTGTCCAAAGTCTCGACCCCATCAATTTCACTCAGCAGCTGCGGCACGATGGTGTTCTCGACATCACTAGAGACACCCGAGCCCCGGGTGCGAAATAGGGAGTCCATCTCGTCGAAGAACACAATCACCGGCATGCCCTCGGAAGCTTTCTCCCTGGCCCGTTGGAAGACCAGCCGAATATGGCGTTCGGTCTCACCAACGTATTTGTTCAGCAGTTCAGGGCCCTTGATGTTTAGGAAAAAGGACCGCCCCTCCTCCCGCCCGGTACGTTCGGCAACCTTCTTCGCGAGCGAATTGGCCACCGCCTTTGCGATCAACGTCTTGCCGCAACCGGGTGGTCCGTATAGCAAAATGCCCTTCGGCGCTTTGAGTTCATGCTCGGCGAATAACTCTGGATGCATGAAAGGCATCTCGACGGCATCGCGGATCGACTCGATCTGCTCGCGCAACCCACCGATATCGGAATAGTCAATATCGGGAACTTCCTCGAGGATGAGTTCCTCGACCTCGGCCTTCGGGACCTTCTCGTACACATAGCCGGCCCGAACATCAAACAGCAGCGAGTCACCAGCCCGCACCTTTGAGGCGCGCAGCGGACCGGCCACGCGCACCACTCGTTCTTCGTCGGTATGCCCAATAACAAGTGCACGGTCCCCCGAGCCGAGGTACTCCTTGAAAGTAACAAGCTCGCCAATATCTTCAAAACTTCGCACCGCGACGACGTTCATCGACTCATTGAGCATGACTTCCTGGCCCGGTTGCAGCGCCTTGGCATCAACATTAGGGCTGACCGATACCCGCAATTTCTTGCCGCTGGCCACAATGTCGACCGAGCCATCCTCGTGCAAAAACATGAAGGAGCCGAAGCCACTGGGCGGCTCGGCGAGACGATCGACCTCCGCCTTCAAGGTGACAATCTGCTCACGGGCATCGCGTAGGGTGCTGATGAGGCGGTCATTGTGGTCCTTTTGCGCCGCCAGTTCACCGCGTAGGTGTGCGAGGTCCGAAACACCCGACGGCTCGGCTACCGAATCGACCACGACTCCTCCAACCCTGGGCATTCGGCACCTGACGGCGCACGTTCGCACCTGCTCCACGACTCTAACCCCAAATGCCGGTATCGGCCGCCTTGATTAGGTGGTGTCAAGGCCCCGAGTAATCCTCGCCGTACGCGCCCGGTGCCGGACGGCGCCGGCGAATCGGCATTACCGCACCCGGGGCCAACCGGCGCGCGGCCACCAGGAAGCCGGTATGCCCGCTCATTCGGTGGTCTGGACGTACCGAGAGTCCGTCCAGGTGCCAGGTTCGAAGAAGTGACTCCTCGGCCCGCGGTTCGGTCCAGTGCCCGGTCAATCGCATGGTTTCAACTAGCTTGGACAGTTGGGTAGCAGTCGCGACATAGCAGGCGAGCACCCCACCGGGCTCCAGTGCTTCGGCCACAATCGGCAGGGTGTCCCAAGGTGCGAGCATGTCCAGCACCACCGCGTCCAGACCGGTGGCCGCGAGGTTTGCCTCTAGGTCACCGACGATCAACTCCCAACAGGTGGGCAGACCGCCGAACCAGGTCGCCACATTCCGGGTTGCCACTTCAGCGAAGTCCGCACGTCGTTCAAAAGATAGGACGCGCCCGGTGTCGCCAACCGCCCGCAAGAGGGAGCAGGTAAGTGCTCCAGAGCCAACACCGGCTTCGGCTACCTTCATGCCCGGTCCGAGCCCGGTGAGTCCGACAATTCGAGCCGAATCCTTGGGATAGATCACGGCGGCTCCGCGCGGCATGCTCAAGACAAAGTCATCGAGCAGCGGCCGAAGAACCAGGTAGTCAGTACTTCCGGAGTTGGTGACCACCGAGCCCTGTGCGAGCCCAATGATCACATCATGCTCGATTGCTCCGCGATGGCTGTGAAAAGACTTTCCGGGGGTAAGGGTGATCGTGTGCATCCGCCCCTTTGGGTCGGTTAGCTGCACTAGGTCACCGGCCACAAAAGGTCCACTTCGGGCACTATTGGTAACCGAAACCGGTTCGGTCGAAAACGGTGCGTGGGCACGGGCCATTCGTCGAACCCTAGTACGTGCCCGCTGCCCTAGGCTGCGACCATGACAAATCCGCAGGTTGAAGGCGAGGTGATCGACCTTGACCTGACCAACTACCCGACTTCGCTCTCACCTTCGCGTGCTGGTGATTTCATGACCTGTCCCTTGCTCTTTCGATTCCGGTCAATTGATCGGTTGCCTCAGGAGCCTTCACCCGCAGCGTTGCGGGGCACCATGGTGCACCGAGCCTTGGAGTTGTTATTCGACCTGCCACCTGATGCTCGCACCGTGGGCGCGGCAACCGACTTACTGATTCGCTCATGGGACGAACTTGTTGCCGATGAACCTGAATCGGCCGCAGTGCTGCGCGCTGAGTTGGCGATCAGCCCCACATCGACTCCGGCTGAGATTGCCGCAGCAGTAATTGCCCCGGCTGCTGTAAGTATGGACTCGTATTTCACCTTGGAGAATCCGCAGCGGCTGGAACCCCACGAGCGTGAGTTTGGAGTTTACGTCGAGATTGCCGACAACTTCACCATCCGCGGGTTCATCGATCGCGTGGACCGTACGCCGGCTGGCGATATTCGAATTGTTGACTACAAAACGGGTAAAGCCCCGGGTGCCAGATACGAAGACAAGGCGATGTTCCAGATGCGCTTTTATGCCCTTGCGTGGTGGCGCTTGACGGGTGTCGTGCCGAAGATGTTGCAACTGATCTATCTCGGCAGCAAGAGCATGCTGAGATACGAGCCAACGACTACCGACCTGGAGGCCACCGAGGCCAAGATTTTCGCGTTGCGGATGGCGATCAATGAAGCGGCGCGCAGTGGGTCCTTCGAGCCAACGAAGTCAAAACTCTGCGATTGGTGCAGCTACCGCGAAATCTGCCCAGCGTGGGGTGGCACCCCACCGCCCCTGCCACCGGCGGGTACTTGGGTCACCACTTCCGCACGAACCGGCCTGAACCCTTAGCTCAGGTACCCGAAGCAAGTTGCCACAGACTTTCATAGGTCTGGCCGGACAAGGTCGATATTCTCGCGATATCGGGGAAATCGTGCATCGGCGCCAAGTGCTCGATCGCCACCACCTGGCACCCGGCGGCCAGGGCGGCCCGCAAGCCGGTGGGCGAATCCTCAATCGCTAAACACTTGATCGGGGTCTCCCCCAGCGCCGAAGCGGCGGTGATGAAGGGCTGCGGGTGTGGCTTTGGCTCACTTACTTCGTCACCGACCACAACAGCACCAAATGGGTCAAAGCCAAGATCGGTGATGATTCCACGATGAGCGCCGGTTACCACCGCCCGTGGCGAATTGGTCACCAGCGCCAGCGGCAGGTTCAACGAACGTGCACTGAGCACCAGCTCGCGCGCGCCGCTCATCCACGGAATCTGCGTTGAGTTATACAACTCGATGACTCTATCGAGTAGATAAGCCTCGACCCAGGCACTGGAGAACTCGCCCGCGGCGCTATTGCTCAACTTGGAGCGCATGTGTTCGACCACCCGAGACACCGGCCCACCCAAGCTATGTGCCTGATCGCCAGTCTCCCAGGTGCCACCGATTACCTGCATGGTCATCGTTTCGGCGATTAACCACAGCGGCTCTGAGTCGAGCAAGGTGCCATCCATATCGAAGAGCACCGCACTAGGCAGCTCAGGTGGCATTGAAGTACTTGGCCTCGGGGTGATGCACGATGATGGCGCTCGTTGATTGCTCTGGATGCAATTGGAACTCCTCCGACAACTCAACCCCAATGCGCGCCGGGTCCAGGAGTTTGACGATTTCGGTCTGCTGTTCGAGGTCGGGGCAGGCGGGGTAGCCAAAGGAGTATCGCGATCCGCGATACCCCTGCTTATTGATCAGTGCGCTCATGTCTGGGCTGTCCTCGGCCGACAACCGCAGTTCTTCACGGATCCTCGCATGCCAGAACTCAGCGAGCGCTTCGGTCAACTGGACGGACAGCCCATGGAGTTCGAGGTAATCCCGATACGCATCGGCGGCGAAGAGTTTGCCGGTCGCAGTTGAGGCCGCTTGTCCCATCGTCACGACATGGAAGGCGACTACGTCGAGTTGGCCGCTGGACTTCTCACGGAAGAAATCAGAAAGGCAAAGGTGGCGATCGCGTCGCTGCCGTGGGAAGGTGAAGCGCACCCGCTCACTGCCCTCATTAGGCCCCTCATGCCACACCACGACCAGGTCATCACCTTCTGAGTAGCACGGGAAGTAGCCATAGACAACGGCCGGTTCAATCATGGATTCGGTCAACACGCGATCGAGCCAGTAGCGAAGGCGAGGCAAACCTTCACTTTCGGCCAATTCGGCATAGGACGGACCGTCACCCTTGGCACCCTTTAAGCCCCACTGGCCGAGGAAGAGGGCACGCTCATCCAAATAAGGCGTGTAGTCCGAAAGCGAAACTCCGCGCACTACCCGACTGCCCCAAAATGGCGGCTTAGGTATCGAAACATCCCGCGCAACATCGGAGCGCGCAGGCATATCTATCAGTTCCGTGGTCTTTGGCTTAACGGGCTTTTGAACGCGCCGCTCCCGGCGCGCTGGCAGGGCGGCACCGGCTTCGCCACGTTTAATCGCCATCAGCGAATCCATCAGGCGAAGGCCCTCGAAGGCGTCACGGGCATAGCGCACATCACCTTCGTAGATATCACCAAGATCCTGCTCAACATAGGAGCGGGTAAGCGCAGCTCCACCGAGTAAGACCGGATATCGGGTCGCCACCCCTCGGGCGTTCATCTCCTCGAGGTTCTCGCGCATAATCACTGTGCTTTTCACTAATAGCCCACTCATGCCGATGGCATCTGCATCATTGCTCTCGGCGGCCTCAACGATTGCGGAAATAGGCTGTTTTATCCCAATGTTGACAACGTTGTAGCCATTGTTCGTCAAGATGATGTCGACCAGGTTCTTCCCGATGTCGTGCACATCTCCCTTAACAGTTGCCAACACCATGGTGCCTTTACCGGATTCATCCGCCTTATCCATATGAGGCTCGAGGTGGGCAACAGCCGTCTTCATGACTTCAGCACTTTGCAGAACAAACGGCAGTTGCATCTCGCCCGAGGCGAACAACTCACCCACCGTCTTCATCCCCGACAATAGGGTGTCGTTGACTATCTCCAGGGCCGGGCGCGCAAGTAACGCCTCCTCAAGATCGGCTTCCAGACCGATGCGTTCGCCGTCAATTATGCGGCGTTCGAGTCGTTCGAATAAGGGCAAGGCTGCAAGCTCCTGGGCACGGGTCTCCGAACTGGATTTCGCTTCAACTCCCTCGAACAACTCGAGATATCGCTGCAGTGGGTCATAGGTCACCAAGTTGTTCTCGTCGTAGCGGCGTCGGTCGTAAACCAAGTCAAGGGCCACTGCGCGTTGCTCATCTGGGATGCGGCTCATTGGCAAGATCTTCGAGGCATGAACTATCGCTGAATCCAAGCCGGCTTCAACACACTCGTGCAAGAACACGGAGTTGAGAACTTGCCGGGCAGCCGGGTTAAGGCCGAATGACACATTAGAAAGCCCCAATGTCGTCTGCACGGTCGGGTACATCGTCTTTAGGGTGCGAATGGCCTCGATGGTTTCAATCCCGTCTCGACGGGTCTCCTCCTGACCGGTGGCGATTGGGAACGTGAGGGTGTCAACCAGAATCGATTCAACACTCATGCCCCAATTAGTGGTGAGATCCTTGATCAGGCGATCAGCAACGCGCACCTTCCAGTCTGCCGTCCTGGCTTGGCCTTCTTCATCAATCGTCAAGGCAACTACCGAGGCGCCGTGTTCTTGGACAAGTGGCATGACCTTCGCAAAACGCGACTCAGGACCGTCGCCATCCTCGTAGTTCACCGAGTTGACGATGGCCCTGCCGCCCAGCATCTCTAGACCGGCTTGGACAACAGCGGCCTCCGTAGAGTCCAACATGATCGGCAGAGTAGATGCGGTCGCGAAACGACCCGCGAGACTCTTCATATCGGCAACGCCATCACGCCCGACATAGTCGATACAAAGATCCAGCACGTGCGCGCCATCGCGAATTTGGGCGCGCGCAATGTCGACGCAGTCATCCCAATTTGCGTCAAGCATTGCTTCGCGAAACGCCTTTGATCCATTTGCGTTCGTGCGTTCACCAATAGTCAGGTAGGTCGTATCTTGTCGAAATGGCACCGATTGATAAAGGGAGGCCGCGCCAGCCTCAAAATTCGGTGATCTGAGTTTGATGTCCCGGCCGCGCACGCGATCAACCACTTGACGTAGGTGCTCTGGTGTGGTGCCGCAGCAACCACCCACAAGGCTCAGGCCGAACTCCGAGGTAAACATGTCGTGGGCATCAGCTAGTTCACTCGGCGTCAACGGGTAGTGCGCACCGCCAGCGGCCAGAACCGGCAGACCCGCATTGGGCATGCAGGACAGGCCGATTGGCGAAGTCTTGGCCAAGGTCCGCAGATGCTCGCTCATCTCGGTGGGCCCGGTGGCGCAGTTCAAACCGATCATGTCAATCTTGAGTGGTTCAAGTGCGGTCAAGGCCGCGCCGATCTCGGTCCCCAGGAGCATCGTCCCGGTGGTCTCGACCGTCATTTGGGCAATTACGACAATGTCCTTGCCGCTAATTGCCACGGCACGCTTGGCACCGATAACGGCGGCCTTCGCCTGTAACAGGTCTTGCGCGGTCTCGATCAAGATGGCGTCGGCGCCGCCATCAATTAGGCCGGCCGCCTGAATTTGATAGGCATCGCGCAGAACCGCGAATGGCGCGTGGCCAAGGGAGGGCAACTTGGTACCAGGGCCAACCGAGCCCAGCACCCATCGGGGGCGGTCGGGAGTTGACCAACCGGCTGCGACATCACGCGCAATCTCGGTGCCGGCACGCGCAAGTTCATAAATACGGTCGGAGATGTCATATTCCCCGAGATTGGCAAAGTTCGCCCCGAAGGTGTTGGTCTCAACGCAATCAACACCGACCTCGAAGTAGGCGTCGTGAATACCTGCGACAACTTCTGGTCGGGTCACATTCAAAATCTCGTTGCAGCCTTCGTAGCCCTGGAAATCGTCAAGGCTGGGATCCGCCGCCTGCAACATGGTCCCCATGGCACCGTCAGCGACTACCACCCGGGTTGCAAGGGCTTGGCGCAAAGTTTCTACCATGATGGCGCTGAGTCTACCGATGGCTCGAATGTCGGCACCCGATAGCGTTGCGACTATGTCCGCGCCCACCGTCACAACCATCGAAGTCTCAGACGGGGCCCGGTTAGCACTACGTACCTGGCGCACCGGCGGATCGAGTCAAATCCCCGTCCTGCTCCTGCACGGGCTCGCCCAGCAGGGCCAGTTCTGGACCCCGGTTGCCAAGTATTTACGGGCGGGCACCATTGCCGCACTTGATCAACGTGGCCACGGCGCCTCGGATGTGCCGGTTGCGTTTGACTTCAGCATCCCTAGATGCGCCCAGGATGCGGCTGAGGTTTGCTCGCATCTGGGGTGGGATCAAGTGATCTTGGTCGGGCACTCCTGGGGTGCGTCGGTAGCGATGAGCGCCGCAGCGAATTACCCAAAGACAGTCATGGCCGTCGCCTTAATCGATGGTGGTCTGTGGGGGCCGGTGGATCTGGCAGGCGAGATCGGTCGGGAGGCCACGTTGGAGCGCCTACGACCACCGGCGCTCGCGATGGCGCCCGCTGAACTTTGGGCAATGCTGGCGGCGGGATCAATGCGCAACTGGTGGAGTCCGGAAGTAAAGGAGGCGCTGACACCCACATTTACCCTGGGTGCTGACGGCTTGCTGCGCAGCACCTTGGGCTTGGAACGCCACCTTCGGGTACTTGAGGGCATGCTCGACTACGCACCGGATGTCGACTTGGCGCGAATCGACGGCCCAATTTGGGCGGTGCTGTGTGAAGAAGTTGGGTCGGGGCTGGCGCAGGCGGCCTTGACCCGGGCGTCCTCGAACCCGAACATTCGACTCCAACGTTGGCAAGGGGCAGTCCACGACGTACCCTTGCAATGGCCAGCGATGGTCGCCGGTCTCATTGACACCGTGGTCGAGACCGGACACCAAATGGGCCGGGAGGGGCAGCGAGTTGATTGAATTCGATGGCCTGCCAGAACTTGTTGACCCCGTCCTAATCGCCGCTTTCGAAGGCTGGAATGACGCCGGAGATTCAGCCTCGGGTGCTATCAGCCACCTCTGCGAAGTCTGGGATGCCCAGCCACTTGCGGATCTAGATTCAGAGGAGTACTACGACTACCAGGTCAATCGGCCACACATATCGACCGATGAGTCTGGTGTGCGCCAACTTTCTTGGCCGAGTACTCGGCTCTACGTAGCCCGAATTCCGCTCGCGCAACGCGATGTCATCTTGGTTCAAGGTATTGAGCCGAATATGAAATGGCAACAGTTCGTCCGCGAGATCCTAGGTTTAGCAGCCGAACTTGATGTGAGCATGGTTGTTACGTTGGGGGCTCTTCTATCCGATACTCCGCATACCCGTCCGGTACCGGTAACGGGTACGTCGACCGACATCAAGGTTGGCGCCGAACTCGGGCTAGAGCCATCAAGTTATGAGGGGCCAACCGGGATCGTCGGCGTCCTTCAGGAGGCCTGCATGCGTTTTGGGATCCCGGCCGTCTCACTTTGGGCAGCGGTCCCCCACTATGTTGCGCAGCCGCCATGCCCCAAGGCAACCCTCGCGCTGCTGCGCCGCATTGAAGATCTGCTGGATATGTCGGTGCCCATCGGTGACTTGGTTGAAGAGTCGCGGGCCTGGGAGATCGGCGTCGATGAGTTAGCGGCCGAGGACGACGAGGTCGCTGACTATGTCAAACAACTCGAAGAGGCCCGAGATACCGTTGACCTGCCCGAAGCAAGTGGTGAAGCAATCGCCCGGGAGTTTGAGCGCTACTTACGTCGACGCGGCGTCGAGGAACGCTAAGGGTTTTCAAGTGAACTTTAACTTCGTGACGGCGCACTAACCGAAATCACGGGGCGAATTGCTCGGCAATGACCGCGATCGAGTGCACCGTCGCGGAATCTATGCTCGATGGTTCAGCCTGACCCTCAATGACCGCCAAGATCCCCAGCGCAACTTTCTTGCCGAGCTCCACACCCCATTGATCAAATGAATTAATACCCCAAAGCGCCCCTTGTACGAAGACGCTGTGCTCGTATAGGGCAATAAGCGCGCCAAGGGTGAACGGGTCGAGCCTGGCCGTTGAAATTACCGAGGTGGGACGATTGCCGGGCATTACCTTGTGCGGGGCAAGTGCGAGGTCGGTGCCGTCTGCTGTCACCTCGGCAAGGGTTCGCCCACGCGCGAGAACTGCAGCCTGCGCCAAGGCGTTTGCGATGAGCATGTTTTGCTGGTCACCCAGCGGGTTGTCCGATTGGGCGACGACGATTATGTCGCAGGCCACCGGGCTCGTACCCTGGTGAATTAGCTGGTAGAAGGAATGCTGCCCGTTGGTACCCGGTTCACCCCAGACAATCGCGCCGGTTTGGTAGGTCACGGGTGTCCCGTCCAGCCGAACTGCCTTGCCGTTACTTTCCATGGTCAGTTGCTGAAGGTAGGCCGGAAACCGCGAAAGGTACTGGGAATACGGCAGCACCGCGTTGGTGCTGATATTCAGGAAGTCGCGATTCCACACCGCCAGTAGGCCCATGATCACCGGAAGATTGCGAGGTGCCGGCTCGGTTTCAAAGTGCTTGTCCATTGCATGAAACCCGGCGAGCATCGAGGCGAACCCTTTGGGGCCTACTGCGATCATTGTCGATAATCCGATTGCGGCATCCATTGAGTAACGGCCACCGACCCAATCCCAAAAGCCGAACATATTGTCGCGGTCAATCCCGAATGCTTCAACTAGTTCAGAGTTTGATGAGACAGCAACGAAGTGCTTGCTGACAGCCTTCTCTCCGAGTGCGTCAACCAGCCAGCTTCGGGCTGCGCGCCCATTGGTCATTGTCTCGAGGGTCGAAAAAGTCTTGGAGGCGATTACAAACAAGGTACGCGCCGGATCAAGATCACCGATCGCTTCACTTATGTCAGTCGGGTCCACATTGGAGACGAAGCGGAAGGTCATGCCGCGTTTCGAGAAGGCTCGTAATGCCTCATAGGCCATTGCCGGCCCGAGATCAGATCCGCCGATACCGATATTGACGACCGCAGTGATGCGTTTTCCGGTGGCACCTCGCCATTTGCCGTTTCGTACGGCCTTGGCGAAGCTGCCCATGCGATCCAATACCTGATGCACTTCGGCCGCGACATCGACGCCATCAACAACTAACGAGCTGCCTCGAGGTAGCCGAAGTGCGGTATGTAGAACCGCCCGGTCCTCGGTAATGTTGATGTGCTCCCCCGCGAACATCGCTGCTCGACGGATGAATACCCCCTGTTGATCGGCTAACTCAATTAGGGCGGTCAGCGACTCGGGGGTGATTCGCTGGCGCGCAAAGTCAAGGGTGATTCCGGCCGCCGACACCGTCGAGCGCACCGGGCGATCTTGATCGGCATCGAGCAACGCTCGAATATCAGGAACGACGGCTGCGGCCGCCGTTAGCTTCGCCCAGATCGGATTAGCGGCGGGATCGGGGCTAGTCAGCAATCCTGTCATGGGGGTAGCCTTCCACTAGCGTGCCTCAACGCGAAATCATCACTTACTCGGGAGCCAAGATGGCAGTTTCGACCGGCAGCCTCACCTTCGGCATGGTCGGCCTCGGCCGCATGGGTGCTGGCCTGGTGCAGCGCTCCATGCGGGCAGGTCTGGGTGCGGTGGTCTATGACCATGACCCTGCTGCTGTTGCTGCAATGGTCGCTGCCGGGGCCACCGGAGCCGACAGTCTCAGGAATTTAGTTCTGGCCCTCCCGGCCCCGCGCGCGGTGTGGGTAATGGTCCCTGCTGGTGCGATCACCGAGCAGGTGGTCTCGGAATTGACGGCCCTGTTAGAGCCGGGCGACGTGATTATTGATGGTGGCAACTCCTACTACCGAGATGATATTCGTCGTGGTGGTGCGTGCGCGGTGCGCGGAATCGACTACCTCGATGTGGGTACCTCAGGTGGGGTCTGGGGGCTGGACCGGGGTTTTTGTTTGATGATCGGTGGCCAGGTGGCCAGTGTGGACCGACTGACCCCTTTGTGGACGGCAATCGCACCTGGATTTGAGGCGGCAACTCGCACTCCCGGCCGCACGGGGGCACCAGAACCTGCGGAGCAAGGTTGGCTGCACTGCGGGCCCGGTGGCGCCGGGCATTTCGTCAAGATGGTGCACAACGGTATTGAGTATGGGCTGATGGCGGCATATGCCGAAGGGCTCAATGTGCTCAAGCACGCAGGCGCTGGCCTTGGCAGCCGTGATCAAGACGCCGAGACCGCGCCACTAAGTGATCCTGAGTTCTATCAATACAACATTGACGTGCCGGCGGTCGCCGAACTATGGCGTCGGGGCAGTGTCGTTGAATCATGGCTATTGGATCTAACGGCGCAAGCATTGCAAGCCTCACCTGAACTTGATGATTTTGGCGGGCGCGTTTCCGATAGCGGTGAGGGCAGATGGACCCTGATCGCCGGAATCGAGGAGGGCGTCCCGACACCGGTACTCGCGGCCTCGGTGTATGAGCGCTTCGATTCTCAGGGCTCAGCGCTGTTCGCAAATAAGATCCTGAGTGCTATGCGCAAGGAGTTCGGCGGCCACGATGAAAAGGCATCAGGCTAGGCGAACCCCAAGCAAGGCGTCACAAATAGCGGCCACCTGCGCCGGCGCACTTGCATCCGGACCACCGCTAGCCACGGTTGCTAAGGCCCAGCGATCCACCGTGTCTAGGACGATAGGCGTCTGCATATCGTCACTCAACAATTCGCGGGCGTGGGTGAGCAGCGGAGCCGGATCAGCCCCAGAGCTTGCGGCGGCCGCTGTGCGCCAGAGCGCCAAACGGTCAACCGCCTCACTTAGTCCCTGTTCGGTCCAAGCCCAATCGCTTCGATAATGGTGGGCAAGCAAGGCAAGGCGAATCGCCATCGGGTCGATGCCATCGCGTCGAAGCTGCGACACGAAAACCAAATTACCCCGGGACTTCGACATCTTGTGACCTTGCCAGGCCACCATGCCGGTGTGCACGTAGTGCCGGGCATAGGGCCAGGTATCCCGGAGTACCTGCGCCTCGGCGGCGCCCATCTCATGATGTGGAAATGCAAGGTCGCTGCCACCACCTTGTACATCAATCGGCATACCCAAATAATCAAGGGCAATTGCCACGCACTCGATATGCCAGCCAGGGCGACCATGGCCTAATCGGGTATCCCAAGCCGGCTCATTCGGCCGCGCCGCCTGCCACACTAGGCAGTCGAGGGGGTGCTTCTTGCCCGGGCGCTGCGGGTCCCCACCGCGCTCAGCGAAAATCTCCAGCATCTTGGATTCATCAAGTTTTGTCACCGAGCCAAATCGCGGATCTGAATGCACCGAGAAATAGAGGTCATCAGCCACGGGATAGACCGCGCCTAGTTCCTGTAAGCGCACCACGTAGTCGGCGACCGATGGGATTGATTCCACCGCACCGATGTAGTCGGCTGGCGGTATCACGCCCAGTGCAGCCATATCCGCTCGAAATACCTCGGTCTCGCGATCAGCAATGGCGCGCCAATCCTCACCCAGTGCCACCGCTCGCTCCAACAAAGGATCGTCAATATCGGTGACATTTTGCACGTACTTAACGCGGTGCCCACCGTCTAGCCAGATCCGCTGTAACACATCGAATGCCACATAGGTCGCTGCATGCCCGATGTGGGTGGCGTCGTAGGGGGTGATGCCGCAGACATAGATCGTTGCTGTCTCGCCGGGTGCCGTCGGGCGCACGCCACCGGTAGCGGTGTCAAAAAGCCGAAGTGGTTGGCCCTGGCCCGGTAACTCGGGAATCGGCGGGCCGGCCCATGACTTCACGGGTCCACCTTATCCACGGAGTCACTACTGGTCTGGGCCCGACATCGGCTAGAAGACCGGCCACGGAATAGCGGGCCAACCAGGTGATGGCAGTGGGAAGATGCCCGCGACTAATAGCTGATCGATCCGATTCTCCAAGGCCACCACTTCGTCCTTGGCCAACCACCTTGTGACACTCTCGGGTAAACCGTTGTCAAGCATTGCTTGGAGCCTGGTAACGGGCTCACGGAGCCCATCCGGTATCGACTCGCCGGCCCAACCCCAGAGCACCGTGCGCAATTTGTCCTCCGCGCTGAAGCTCACACCATGGTCAATTGCCCACACCCTTTGATCCTCATCGACCAAGAGATGGCCACCTTTTCGGTCCGCGTTGTTAATAACCGAGTCTAGGAGCGCGATTTTTTGCAAGGCTGAGTCTTTGGCATGTACTAAGGACACAACTGCCCCAGATTCATCGGTTCCGTCGAACACATGGTGCCAATCGGAGAGATCCTCGCCCCCGGTGATTACTGCTACCAGTTGGACGTCGGCAATTTCATCGATCCAAACTTGGCACATTCCTGGGCCAGCAGGGCCAGCGGTGCGCCAAACCGTCGGTGGAACCACTCCGAGCCCAAGGGACTGTGACATTTCGTAACTTGCCACTTCACGCATCGAGAGTGTGCCCTCAGGAAAATCCCACAGCGGCCTTTCGCCAGCAACGGGCTTATATACGCACCTAACCCGGCAGTCCGGAGCAACCTCGACAAAGCAGCGCAGGGTGCCATTGGATGCACCGGCCAGTAGCCCTTCTACTTCCAGTTCGCCATTGCTCAACGCCTGGACCAGGGCATCGGAGCCAATCCACTTCGTTGCCGAGGAGATCATGCGCGGCGTCGATACCCATTCGCGCGCGGGCAAATGTGGCCCTGCGGGTCGAGGGGTTGGTTACAAAAAGGGCAGGGCGGGCGGCCAGCGGCCACCACGGCGCGCGTTCGCTCGGCGAAGCCCCGGGCCTGATCAGGGGCGAGCCACACCCGCAAGGTATCCACACCATCAACATCATCATCGGCGATCTCTGGAACCTCGCCACCATCTTCGGCAACCGCATGGGCCTCGATAACTACTTTTGCCGTCGCCTCATCCCAGCCAAGTGCCATGGCCCCAACCCTGAACTCTTCGAAGATGGGTAGATCAAGGGGAGCAAGATCAACCGCGCCGACTTCACCGGCATCGGGTATCTCAAGAAGTGGGGCCCGGGTCTGCCGGACCTCGTCAAGTAGTTGATCAGTGCGCTCAGCCAAGACAAGTGCCTGGGTTTTCTCTATCACTACGCTGGTGATCGAATTGCCTTGGCGTGCTTGGAGAAAGAAGGTTCGCTCCCCCGGCATACCTACCGTGCCCACCACGAAACGCTCAGGTTCAGTGAAGTTGAATACTTGCCGTGCCATTAACCGGCCCCTCCACCAATTACCGCATCGCTCGACCCGCGCCGAGCTGAGACGCGTTTCTTCTTTCCGGGCTTCTCCACTTTCGGCTGCAGACCCGTCAGGTCACCCCCGGAGTCGTTCATGCGTATTACAAAGGGCCGGGTCGTGGTGTAGCGAATGGCGCTTATTGAGCAGGGATCGACTTGAATGCGCTGAAATTGGTCGAGGTGCATGCCAAGTGCATCGGCAAGGATCGCCTTGATGACATCACCATGGCTTACCACCGCGTAGATGGCATTCTCACCGAGCTCCGTGTTCCAATCGCGGATGGCGCCAACTGCCCGATGTTGCATCGAAGCCATCGACTCACCGGCTGCTCCCGGAAAGACCGCGGCACTTGGGTGCGCCTGCACCACCTGCCACATCGGCTCCTTGGCAAGTACACCGATCTTCTGGCCGGTCCAATCGCCGTACCGACACTCGCCCACCCGGTCATCGGTATGACGCGCGACGTTGGCTGGCTGCCGCGCGCAGATTGCATCGGCGGTCTGCTGTGTGCGATCCAGGGGGGATGCAACCACGGCGGTCAAGGTGAGAACCGATAGCCGCTCACCCACGCTTAATACCTGCTCTTGGCCTAATTCATCCAGGAAAACCCCCGGGGTCCAGCCCGCCAGTACGCCATCGGCATTGGCCTGAGTGCGGCCGTGGCGAACGAGAATCAAGGTGGTCACCTGCTGAGCGTAGATGCACCGGGTGCGTAGGGCAGAATGCGGACGTGATCAGGGGCATGGGCCTTTACACCCCGGCGGGGGTCATCCCAACTATTAGCGCTCATAGCTGGCAGGAGCCAGGTGACGCGGATCTCAGTTCGGCCCTGTTTGAACTAATTGATAGCTGTCAGCAAACAAGTGACAGTTTCGTCTGGGTTGGCGCATTTGAACCCACCAAGGGCGAGCTGGACCTAATTGCCAGGGCCTTCGACCTGCCCCCACTTCAGGTCGAAGATGCCGCCAATCCAGCGCAACGCCCGAAGATTGAATTTACCCAAGATGGTCATGGTTTGGCGGTTATCAAGGTCTTGGACTATGTCGAGAAGACCGCCGATGTGTTGACCGGGCAATTGGCGGTTTTCCTCGGGCCCTGGTACGCGATCACCGTTCGGCACGGTCGGATCGGCAACCTGGACGGTATCCGAAGCCGGCTGGAAACCGACCCTAGCCTTCGAACCCACGGCCCACTATCGGTTTTCTATTCGGTATTGGACGCTGCGGTGGACGGCTATCTAACGGTTAGCGACAGTGTGGCCGAAGATGTGGAAGAGGTCGAGACAGCGGTTTTCGCACAGAATTCAATTGCCGGAAATGCCAACCGGATCTACCGCCTCAAGCGCGAAAATGTCGAAATCCGCCGAGCCATCTCGCCCCTGATAATCACTGCACATGACTTCGCCCAAGGCGACCGGACGTATATTCCGGACGAGCTAAAGCCCTACTTCCAAGATATCGGTGACCACCTGCTGCGAGTCGCTGACGCGGTCGAATCCTCAGATAACCTGCTGATGACGATGCTAATGGCTTCGAACTCACTTCAAGACCTGCAACAAAATCGCGATATGCGCAAAATCAGTGCCTATGTTGCAATCGCGGCTGTGCCGACCATGGTCGCGGCCATCTACGGCATGAACTTTGACTACATGCCAGAGCTGCATTGGGTTTTCGGGTATCCACTGGTGCTCGGGGTGATGGGTATCGCCTGCCTTACCCTGTTTAGGGCATTTAAGAAATCAGGGTGGCTGTAGCGATTGGCTATGCGGTTAGCACACCGGTCAGCAGCAGGACCATGATCAGCGAGCCAGCTACCACCCGGTAGACGACAAATGGCGTGTACGAGCGCGTCGACACCCAACGCAGTAACCAGGCAATAACCGCGAGCCCGACGAAGAAGGCAATCACGGTCGCGACAATGGTTGGTGCCCAAGTCACGGTGGAGTCATCACCGATTTTCGTGGTTTCGTATATCCCCGAAGCCAGCACAGCCGGCACCGCAAGTAAAAAGGCGTAGCGGGCCGCCGCCTCGCGGGTGTAGCCCAAGAACAGGCCGACCGAGATGGTAGCTCCCGAGCGCGACACCCCTGGGATGAGTGCGAGGGCCTGACCTAGGCCCAGCAAGATGCCATCGCGTCCAGTTAGTGCGGCTAGGTTCTGAACTTTCCGGCCAATGCGATCGGCGAAGCCGAGGATGAGGCCGAAAACTATTAAGGTGCAGGCCACCAGCCAAAGATTTCGTGCGGCGGTTTCAATTTGATGCGCAAAGAGTAGGCCGAGAACCGCAATTGGGATGGTGCCGATGATGATGTACCAGCCCATTCGGGCGTCAATACTGGATCGAAGCTCACGATTGGCCAAGCTGCGCGCCCAGGTGGTGATGATTCGCACGATATCGCGCCAGAAGAAGACGATTACTGCGAGTTCAGTGCCGATCTGCGTGACAGCGGTGAAGGCCGCACCGGGGTCTTGCCAACCGAACAATTGGGACAGCACGAAGATGTGTGCACTTGATGAAATGGGCAGAAATTCAGTGAGACCTTGCACGATTCCGAGAAAGACTGCCTCGAACCATGACATCGTCACGTAGCAAGGCCCGATTCGTCGAGAACTTCGGCCATGGTTAGCAAGGTTGCGATTCGCTCTTCCATGGAGCCCGCGTAGATCGCTACCGACAAGGTGCCAACTCCGGATTCGGCGTAGGCGGCCAGTCGATCGCGAATTCGGTCGCGTGGGCCGATCAGCGAAGTTTGATCGATGAAATCAAGTGGCACCGCCGCCCCGGCGCCGACATAGTCACGCGCGAGATACTTCTCTTGAATTTCAATGGCGGCCTGCTCGTACCCCATGCGCGTCGCCAATTGGTTGTAGAAGTTCTTCTCACGCGAACCCATGCCGCCGATATACAGCGCAGAATAGGCGCGGATGAAGTCGGCGCACTTGCCGAGATCCTCCCCGATCACCACCGGTACCGTGGGCACCACATCAAAGCCGGCAAGGGACTTTCCACTCTTCGCCCGGCCGGCGTTGATCGGGGCCAGCAACGATTCCGCGAATTCAGGGGCGTAGAAAATCGCCAGCCAGCCGTCGCCGATCTCACCGGCCAACTCCAGGTTCTTAGGCCCGATAGCCGCGAGGTAGATCGGAATGTGCGCGCGAACCGGGTGCACGGTCAAGGTCAACGCCTTACCCGGACCGTCCGGCAACGGCAGGGTGAAGAACTCACCGGAGTAGCTCACCTTTTCGCGTGCCAACGCGAGCTTTACGATGTCGACGTACTCACGAGTTCGCTGCAGCGGCTTATCGAATCGAACGCCGTGCCAGCCCTCGGAAACCTGTGGCCCCGAAACCCCAAGACCGAGCCGAAACCGGCCACCCGATAGCGAGTCCAAGGTGGCTGCGGTCATCGCGGTATTTGCCGGGGTGCGCCCGGGAATTTGGAAAATGGCAGCACCCAGATCAATTTTCGTGGTCTGTGCCCCGATCCAGGCGAGGACCGTTGCCGCATCGGAGCCATATGCCTCTGCCGCCCAAACCACCGAATACCCCAGCGCGTCGGCCACCTTGGCTAGTTCCAGATTGTCCGCATCATTACCGGCGCCCCAATACCCCAAATTCACACCTAGTTTCATGCCTTGAGCCTATGCCAAGGGGTAGCGTGTCGGCATGGAGCAACGACCACTCGGGCGTTCTGGTTTGTGGGTGGGCCGGTTTGGCTTAGGCACCATGACCTGGGGCAAAGGCACCGACGAGTATGACGCCCGCGATCAATTGGCGGTTTTTCTCGACGCCGGTGGCACGTTGATTGACACGGCCGATACCTATGCCGATGGCGCCTCCGAAGAGTTGCTAGGTGAACTCCTTGAAGAGTTTGGTGCCCGAGATCAAGTAGTTGTCGCCACCAAGGCCGTTTCGACTCCTGGGATTGACCGCAAGTTCAACGCCTCCCGCGGTCATATCCGCACGGCCTTGGAGACTTCACTGCGTCGGCTACGTACCGATCACATCGACCTGTGGCAAATGCATGCGTGGGATCCGACCACCCCAATGGATGAGACTCTTGCCGCAATTGATGACGCGGTTCACAGCGGGAAAGTTCGCTACGTTGGTGTGTCAAATTATTCGGGGTGGCAACTAGCAAGGTCGGCAACCTGGCAGCGGGCGGTGCCCGGGCGGGCACCGATTGTCACCGCGCAAATGGAGTACTCGTTGCTCGAGCGCGGAATCGAACGAGAGATCATCCCGGCAGCCCAGTCCCTTGGCCTTGGCATCTTGCCGTGGTCACCCCTTGGCCGAGGCGTCCTGACCGGTAAGTATCGGCACAGCACCCCTAGTGATTCTCGCGGCGGCAACGCCGACACCGCCGGCTGGATCCAGATCTACCTCGAAGATCGCGGCCGTCGCATTGTCGATGCCCTGGCCACCGCGGCCGAGGGCCTGGGCGCCTCACCAACGGAGGTGGCGCTGGCATGGCTGCGCGATCGCCCCGGTGTTGTTGCCCCGATTCTGGGCGCTCGCACCAACAGTCAATTGATCGCGGCGCTGGCCAGTGAGGAACTCGAGTTGCCCGACGAAATCACCCGAGCACTCGATGAGGTATCAGAACCAGCAATGGGCTACCCGGAAGCCGGCTGGGCGCAGCGACGATGAAACCGAGGGTACCTGCGCCGTCGACCTGGGAGTTCCGTGAGATCGCCATCTCGCGGGAGACAAGTCGAGAGTCGGCGCGCCAAATACTAACGAGCGCGGCCGAGACTGACCACTGGGAACTTGACAGGTCTCGAATTTTTCCCGATGGTCGCCGCAGTGTTCGTTTGCGTCGCAAAGTAATTCGAGCGGCACGTACCGCATAGTTATTTGAGCGGCTCGCCGCATAGTTCTTCGAGTCGCTAGCAGGCCCGCAGGAACCTATCAAGTACGCGCACCCCGAACTGCAAGCCAGGTACCGGTGCCCGCTCATCGACGCCGTGGAACATGCGCCAATAGTCAAGATCCGCTGGCATCTGCAGGGGGGAGAATCCGTAGCAGTTGATCCCAAAACGCGAAAAGGCCTTGGCATCGGTGCCGCCGGAGATCATGTATGGCACGGCCTTGGCTATTGGGTCCTCCGCGCGAAGAGCCTCGGCCATTAGGTCAACCGTCGCGGTGTCAAATGGCGCCTCGAGAGCAATGTCTTCGACTTCGGTCATAACCGAAATCCCGGCACCCACTAACTCCTTGATCGTTGCCGCAAATTCATCCTCAAAGCCGGGCACCACCCGACCATCAATGTTGGCGAATGCCTCGGTTGGAATCACATTGTGCTTGTAGCCCGCATCAAGCATTGTCGGGTTGGCGGTATTGCGCATAGTCGCTCCGACAAGTGCACCCAAGGTCCCGAGCCGGCGCAGTAACTCCGCCGGTTCCCGCGGATCCAACTCGACGCCGTAGGCATCAGCCAGCTCCGCCAGGAAAACCTCGACGGTCGCGGTGATGCGAAGTGGCCAGTTGTGGCGCGCAACTCGAGTAACCGCCTCACACAACTCCGTGATGGCATTATCGTCGTGCAGCATTGAGCCGTGGCCCGCTCGACCGGTGGCCTGCAGGCGGATCCAGCGGATCCCCTTCTCGGCTGTTTGGATCGGGTACAGGCGGAGGTCATCACGCACGGTGATCGAGAACCCACCCACCTCGCCAACCGCCTCGGTTACCCCGTGGAACATCTCGGGGCGGTTCGCTGCCAACCAGTGCGCACCGTGCCGGCTACCGGCCTCTTCATCAGGCAAAAACAAGATCACCACATCACGTCGTGGTCGAATGCCCGTGAATCCCCACCCGCGAACGACGGCCAAGATCATCGCGTCCATGTCTTTCATGTCGACCGCACCGCGGCCCCAGACGAAGCCTGAGTCCACTTCACCGGCAAACGGCGGTCGGCTCCACGCACTGGCTATCGCCGGAACCACGTCTAGGTGCCCGTGCAGGAGCAGGGCGGGTGCCGCTGGATCGGTACCGGCAACCCGCAAGTAGACCCCGGCACGACGAACACCCGTGGTGGTGAACACCTCGGGTGACCACCCGGCCTCACGTAGTCGCTCGGCGCAGTAATCGGCAGCCTCGATCTCCCCTACCGTCTCGCTGCTTTCGCCCCAGTTACTAGTGTCGATCCGGATTAAGTCGGTGAGCAGCCCGACGACTTCGCCCTCAGCCTGCGGCAGTGGGTTCCAGGTGTCGGTCATGGCACCATCCTGCCTGTTCCGCGCCGATCTAGCCAGCAGGTATGCTGCACGTCGCAGGTTTTCCTGCGCCACGTCCGGGTGGCGGAATAGGCAGACGCGCTAGCTTGAGGTGCTAGTTCCCTTTGCGGGGAATGGGGGTTCAAGTCCCCCCTCGGACACTAGGTGACAGGTTGGCTCTGCCCCGATCCCTCGGTGCCTGCCGCTGGGGCGCCGACCGCCGCAAACATCTTTAGTTCGACTTCGCGCCGAGGATACTTAAACCAGACCAAGGCTAGGCCAATTGCTACCGAGGCAAATGCCACCGCGATGGCGGCAGACTTGCCCTCGGTGAAGGCCTGCTGCGCGGAGGTGATGAGTGCGGTCGCATCACTTGTCGGCAAGGTGGCAGCGACTCCCTCCGCCTCCTCATATGACGAGACAATCTCCTGCTGACCTTGTGTTCCCAGTTCCCCTAGAGTTGCTGCCGGCAGGTTGCTCAGGCCCTTTGTCAGGTAACGGCTGTAGGCAATAGCCAAAATGGTGCCGAGCAAGGCCTGAAATACGGCGCCGCCTAAGTCCTTGGTCAAGTCCGCAGATCCCGAACTCATGCCCGCCTTGCTGATCGGGAGCGACAAACTAAGTGAACGCATCGCGGCGGTCGATGCGAAGCCGATTCCGGCCCCAATGATCAAGTAGGCGATTAACACCCAAGCCAATGACGTACCCGGGTACCAAAGGAAGAAAATCTCAACGAAACCAACAGCCACGAAAGCCAGGCCCAGCGCGAATGGGGCTCGCGTGCCGCGCGCGGTGATCATGTGTCCGGAGAGAATCGACGCAGGGATCAAGGTGACGGCTAAGCCAAGGGTTAGTAGCACCGCGGTCAGTGCCGACTGGCCGAGTACATTTTGCGTGAATTGCTGACCGATGAATAGTGCACCAATTAGCGCCCCGAAGGCAATTAGCCCAGCAACGAATGCCACCCAAAAAGTTGGTACGGCAGCCGCCCGCAAATCAAACAGTGGGTTGATCGCGCGGCGTTCGCGCCGAACGAAGATTGCGCCCGCGACCAAGGCCGCGGTGAAGAGCACTCCGACCACCGGGGTGAAGCCCTGCGGCAACAAGATGATTCCGAGAACAAATGCGGCGATCATGACAACACTCAAGCCGCCACCCGCATGGTCAACCGGGGTTGCTGACTCGCCCGCCCTCTTGGGAAGGACAAGAAATCCCAGGACAAGTACGGCCACCGCGATAGGTACCGTGATCAAGAAGACCGATCCCCACCAAAACTCCCCAAGCATCCAGCCACCGATTATCGGGCCGAGTACTGAAGTGCCAGTCCCGATCCCCGTCCACAGCGCCATCGCTTTTGTCTTGCTAGTGCCCTGCCAGAGCGAAGTGATCAACGACAAAGTCGTCGGATACAGCATCCCGCAGGCGACCCCGACGGCAATCTGCGCGACTATGAGTGCCTCTGGAGACGGGGCAAGGGCCGAAAGAATCGAAAAGGGAACACACAGGGCTGCACCAATCAGCAGCAATTTGCGCCGACCATGTCGATCGCCAACCGCCCCGAGATACAGAACCGTCGAAGCGATACCGAGTTGATAGGCGTCGGTGATACCGGTGAGTTGGGTGTCGGTTGCGGTTAGTGCCTTGCCAATTGCTGGCAGGGCCACATTAGAGATCGAAGTATTGACATTGGCCACTACGGCGCCAGCAATCAGGGTGAGGAGAATGATGCCGGCCCGCGCCGGTGCATCGCTGGCCTTAACGTTCGTTGCCGTCACCACCTTTTAATCGCGAAGTACCAAAAATAGAAACCACCGAGAACCGGACCGACCAGCAGCATCAAGAACGGCACCACGGAGCCTTCACCGGTTCGAATTGACCCCAGGGCTGCAATGACGATGGCTACCGTGAGTGCAACCGCTGCTATCGCGAATATCCATCGCTGCGGTGACCGGGCCGACCAAGGGACCGAGGTCTCGGCTAGATCAGTGCTCGCGGTGTCGCCATCCATCGCATCGGGCCCGTTTGTTGTCATGGCTAGATCATGGCACGGTATGTTCGAAAAACCGTGGTGACTTCAACGCGGTACTCGGAGTAGAACACCTCACGACCCATCTGCTGAGCAACTTCGTGCTGAGCTACCTGCTTCCAGGCGACAGCGGCCTCGTCATCAGCGAAATATGACACCGTGATGCCCTCGCGCGTGACCGGATCTCGCACGCTCGTATGACCAAGGTACCCGGGTTGCTCGCGAACGAGCGTTGTCATCTGATCTGACCAAAAGGCATATTCCGAATCATGGTGCTCGGTACGTGTCGAGGTGAATATCACTGCTATATACGGCGTCAAGGCCTCCATGCATTTAGCGTAGTGAGATACAGCTCGCCTCAGTGACCATGGTGCTCACAGAGCAACCGACCCCAGACCAATAGCGGCCTGGGGTCGGTCAGGGGATATAGACACCCCACCTAGCGGTAGGGGCGGGTACTACTCTTCAGTACCCGCAAAACAAACATATTGGGTGCAATAAGAGGGGGTTAGGTCGCTGCCAATACCACCCGCACCCGGGCGCACCCAACCAACACCAAGAGCCAACCGATCACTGGCCGCTGAACTAACCGGAGCACTAACCTCATTCTTCGACATCTAATTGCCCTTTCCGAACGGTAGCGGCCCGCGGTTGAGCCACTTTTCAATGAGAACACCGAATCTGCCAAAAGGCAATAGCAAAACGCGAGCGGGCCGATAATCAAACGCGCGGCCCGGCTAACAAGCGGATATCCGGTGGCCGGCGCCGATGTCGGGGCCACCGAGCATTTAGAGTAGCGACATGCTTCTCACCTCAGATGAAATTGACTCATTCGCCGCCGAAGGCGCGGTAGTGGTTCGCGGGGCTTTCACTGCGGCACAGGTAGCACAGGTCGCAGCGGGGATTGAAGCGAACCTTCAGGACCCTGGCCCATTGAGGTTGGTTGCTTCCCGTCCGGAGGATCCGGGATATTTCGTCGAGGACTTTTGCAACTGGCAGCGAATTTCTCAGTATGAGGATTTCATTCGTACATCGCCGGCCGCCGCAATCGCGCAGCAACTCATGCGAAGCCAGCAGGTGCGACTGCATCATGACCACATGCTGGTCAAGGAAGCAGGTACCAGGCAACGCACCCCGTGGCATCAAGACCAGCCGTACTACAACATAGACGGGTCACAGAACGTGTCGATGTGGATGCCGGTGGACTCGGTGCCTCGGGAGTCATCCCTGGAGTTCCTGGCCGGTAGCCACCTCGGTCCGTGGCTGATGCCCCGCACCTTCCAAGACAATCAAGCGAAGTGGTTTCCAGAGGGCAGCCTCGCTGATCTTCCGGCGATCGAGGAGGACCGAGATGCCTACCGAATTTTAGGTTGGGCGCTAGAGCCCGGCGACGCGGTCTTCTTCCATATGCTCACCTTGCATGGGGCCGCCGGCTCGAGCACGCGCCGGCGCGCGTTCTCGGTTCGCTTTATCGGAGATGACGCCAGGCATGCGGCACGTCCTTGGCGAACCTCACCAGAGTTCATCGGGCTGACCGCCGAATTACCAGATGGTGCGCCATTTGCGCACCCACTCTTTCCGGTACTTATCGGCTGACTTGCACTTATCTGCTGACTTGCGATTAACCGTTAGCGGCAGGTACCGGTTCTTGCAGGGCGGGATCGCGTTGGTAAGCCCGAAAGAACATCGCGATGTAACCCATCCGGTCGTTGAACACCTCCCAATTTGCAGCACCCGAGGTTTGCGTCTCCTGCCACTCTTGGCCGTAACTGCGAGCTAGGGCAACAAGTCGCGGATCCGAGATCTGGTTAAGCGCGGCCGGCCACTGCTCGCCAGCTAGATACCGCGGGAGCGGTACCTGATCACAGGGGTCCAATTCGCCTTCTGGGATATTTAGAGTCACAAATTTGGTTGTGACGATTCCAAATAGACCTCCCAAGGGCATGGCTTCGTCGATGAAGTCATCGGCGAGGGCTTGCTCGTGATGGGCGACGAGCAAGTTACCCCGTAACATCACTTGCGCGGTGCCGGCATCCCCTTCGGGAGACTGCGCATCTAGGGCCTGCGCATCTAGGGCCTGCGCATATGAGCAAAATGCCTCACAGACGATCGGGTTACCGCCTAAGTGTTCATCCGCTGCGACCAATGTGGCCAGATCTAGGGCGCTATCGGAATCGGTGAGCTCGAGGAACCTGACGAATTGCGGTGCGATATCGCCGATGATGGCAAGGTTGCCATCGGCCACCTTGTCAGCGCCCCAGTTAATAGGCGCACCTTCGCCCCTTATGAATTTGCCGGCGGTAAAGCTCGCCCACTTGCCGAAGGTGAGCCAGTTGGCATCCACCCCGCCGAGCACGCTCGCGGTCTGCGTCGACAGATCGTCGTAAGCGCTGGTAATCAGATAATTCCGAACAACCGGGCTCGGCTCCGCGTGAATAGCTTTTAGCCGAGCCTGCCACGCCATGGTGCCCGACCACTTCGGCCTTGGGCGATGCGCGCACACGGCCACAGGCTAGTGCAAAGTGGACTAGTCCTTCGCTGCGAGCCGGGCTCGCAAAACTTCGCGCTTGTCCTCAAAGCGCGTGGCCGAAGCTTCCATCGTCTCCAGCAACCCTGACAGTTCCAGGCGGGCCGCCTCCCCCGCCGGGCCGAAATCACTGCGTTCAAAGACCCGCCACTTACGCAGAACCGGCATCAGCACCTCATCCTTGTGCTGGCGTAGGTCATAGATCCCGGCGACCGCAATCTCCACGGCCTTACGGGTGAAGCCGTCAATACCATTTCCAGGCATTGCGAAGTCTCGAACACTTTCAGTGACCGCTCGCATGGTGGCGTCCGGGGTGATATCGAATGCCGCAGACATGAGGTTTCGGTAAAAGATCATGTGCAGGTTCTCATCAAGTGCGATGCGCGCCAACAACTGCTCCGCAATCGGGTCACCGGTTGCAATGCCGGTATTGCGATGGGACACCCGGGTGGCAAGTTCTTGGAAGGAGACGTATGACAGCCCGGCCAGTACCCCCGGGTGAATTGCTTTGAACCCCTCTGTCATGTGCACCATGCGCGCGCGCTCGAGGGCGACCGGGTCAACGGCGCGCGTAACTAGCAGGTAGTCACGGATCGCCATGCCATGTCGGCCCTCTTCTGCTGTCCAGCGCCCCACCCAATGCCCCCATGGGCCATCCAGGCCTAAGAAGGTGGCGATTTCATGGTGGTAACTGGGCAGGTTGTCCTCGGTTAGCAAGTTGATGATCAAACTCGTTCGCGCAACTTCACTAAAGCGCTGCTCCTGCGGGCTCCACTGCTTTCCGGCTAGTGGGCCGGCGAAGTCTTCACCCAAATTCCAGGGGATGTACTCATGAGGGAACCACTCCTTCGCGTGCGAAAGGTGGCGGTTGAGTTCGACTTCAACCACCGGCTCCAAATCCATCAATAGTCGCTGCTCGGAGACATTGTCGATCAATGCGGTCATGGGTGCAGCCTTGCAGATGTCCGTACTCTCGGCACCCCGGGCCCTTGGACCTTGGCATGGTCGACCAAGGTCCCTGCCGGCCACTAGTGAATCGGCCTACCGTGGCGATAAGGAGGCGAGTGTCATGGCGACCAACATGAACATCGACCGAAGCGGCGACGCCGCGGATCAAGCCGAGCTGCTGCGGGAGGCTATTGACCTGCAGGCAGCCGGTGCAGTTGGCGGCCGGGAGGTCAGCGATGGGCGTGGTTACCCCCTCGAAGATGTTGAGGATGTGCTCTCGGCCGAGGACGCCGATGACGCCAGTGATGACCCGCTGCATGCCGGCGGCCTGAACCCGCACCGTTGGCTCAGCGCCGAGGAGTCGGCAATGCACATCATCACAACAGCTGCAGATCAAATGGGTGACGGCTTCGATGATGACGGGCCTGATGATGCGTCGGCCCTCACCCCAGAGGATGAAACCCTGCTGGGGCTAGATCCGTACGACCCGGCCACCCACCAGAAATCCGATTAGGAAAAAAGCACGCCGCAGTAGGCAAGGGCCATTTTGACCAGCCGACCCTGACCGCCACTCATCTCGGCTTGGAAGGCGGGGGTGGAGGCTTCGGCTGGTGTTACCCAAACCAGATCCAAGGCATCCTGCGAAGGCGCGCAATCCCCCGAAATCGGCACCACGTAGGCCATCGCGACCGCATGCTGACGTGGATCGTGAAAGCCGGTCACTGTTGGGTCCGGGAAGTACTCGACCACGCTAAATGGCTGCGCGGTGGGTGGAATCTGCGGCATCGCCATCGGACCTAGGTCCTTCTCTAGGTGACGAACTAGGGCATCTCGAATTCTTTCGCCATACAGAACCCGCCCAGAGACCACCGCACGAGAGATATTGCCATCGGGCATCGCTCTAAGTAACAGTCCCACTTGGGTTACTTCGCCATTGGCATCTGTGCGTACTGGTACCGCATCGACATAGACAAGTGGTAGTTGGCCGCGAGCCGTGGCAATCTCATCGTCACTTAGCCATCTGGTTTGGGTATCAAGGATGTCGCTCACAAAGGCACCTTAACCGGGCCCGCACCTAACTACAATGTCAACATGAGCCAATCCACTCCGCGTCGCGACGGTCCAACGCGCCCCGACGGTACCGAATATCAGGTCCAAAAGTCCGAGGATTTTTGGACGAGCACGCTGACCCCGCAGGAGTACCACGTGCTGCGCGAGGCTGGTACTGAAGCCCCATTCGTGGGTGAGTACACCGATACCAAAACCGAAGGAGTCTACTCCTGCCGGGCCTGTGGTGCAGAGTTGTTTCGAAGCTCCGGCAAGTTCGACTCGCATTGTGGCTGGCCAAGTTTCTTCGAGCCCTTGGCGAAGGACTCCGTTGTATATCTTGAGGATTCCTCCATGGGTCGGGTCCGTACCGAGGTGCGATGCGCCTCCTGCGGCGGGCACCTGGGCCACGTGTTCGAAGGCGAGGGCTACGACACACCAACCGACCTGCGGTACTGCATCAACTCCATCTCCCTACGGATGCAGCCCAGTACCTGAACATCGCAATATTCGGTCCCACTATTTGCGTCAGCAGGACTGAATTCGGGTCCGGTTCGGCGCGCCAAGGCCGGCCACCACCTAGGGCGGGGCCTAATCTGCGAAGGTGAGATCCGTACCTGCGACCGCAGACGCCTTCGCCGAAGCACTGGTCCGGGTGCGATCGGTGGTTGTCCGCCCGGAGTTCGCCCTAGATGAAGCGCCAGCGCC
>CAJBZP010000086.1 GCA_903960135.1 uncultured Actinomycetes bacterium
GGCGGTGCCGATCGTCGGAATGATGACCGACACCAGGTGCTCGGCCATGATGCGCGGGTGCACGGCGTTAAGGCCCGGTACTTTGCTCGGCAGCGCGGTGCCACCGGCGTCGGTGCCGGCAGAAAACGTGCGGTTCAGGTACTCCTGTTGGGCCCGCGCGGTTGACTCCTGCGCCCAGGGCTTCGCATCGATCGTCAATGCCGTCGAGCCACTCCACGCCCGCCAGTGGTAAAGCGGCTTGGGGATATGAACGACACTTCGTAGCTTCGGCAGCAGTCGAAGCGCGACATCGAAATCCTGCGCCCCATCCATCTCGGGTCGAAATCCGCCGATTGCCTCGACGATCTCCTTGCGAAAAACCGTGAAGTGACACAGATACATCTGCGTCAATAACAACTCCGGTGCGAAATCGGGCTTCGCATAGAGCTCGAAGTGATTGCCGCGGGTGTCGATCTTGTCTTCGTCGGAGTAGACGATGTCGACCGTGTTACCAGCCGCCACCTGGCCCTCGATGATCGCAGCGAACTCCGCGAAGCAGCGCTGGTCAAGTGCGTCATCATGATCAAGCCAGCCGAAATAATCGGTGGTGACGGCCTCGATACCCCTATTGCACGCGGTTGAGATACCGCCATTGCTATTGCGCAGCACGACTACTCGAGTATCGGTCGCATGCTTGGCGGTGAACTCATCTAGGTAGGCGACGACCGTGGCGTCGGTTGAGCCGTCGTCGGAAACCACAAGTTGCCAGCGCTGCGCACTTTGATTGACGACCGACGAGAGACACTCAGCAAGAAAAGCTACGGGCGGATTGAAGACCGGCACGATGACGGCGATCGCGACCTTGTTATCAACCGATCCTGGCGTGGCAGTTGCCGCCGCGGCCAGCCAAGCCTGGTACTGCTTGCCGATATTGCGCTCCCAAATCTTGCGCTTTAGCCAGCGCTTGACGCGCCCGGCTCGGCGCTTGGCTTTGATTAGCAGGTTCTTCTCGCGCACGCGGTGGCCTAGCCCAGCCGAAACTGCGCCGGTAGCTGCACGAACCCTTGGCCGATCTCCCCCGACTGGCTGCGCACCGCGAACTCCACGGCGTCATTCCAAGAATCAAGCAGACGTGAACCAGTGAAATCAAAGACGTCAATATGCACGCGATAGCGCCCGGGCAGTAGCGGGTTATCGACTAGGGCAACATCGAAGACATTATCGCCGCTGACGGTGCCTAGATCGAACCCGAGCCGGTGGTTGCCGATCATCGTGACCAGCGGGCCGCTTTCATGCTGCAGGGCGATGCGCACATTCGGGCCCAACACCGGCTCTGAGGTGGTGAACCCGATGCGGAACTGGAAGGTCGAACCTGTTTCGGTGTGGTTCAGCGGGTTTCCGGCAGTGTCAACAATCGCTGCGGTGCGCACCCGCAGGGTTTGATCACCGGGGCGTGCCTCCTCGCCCTCCGCGCGCACCGCGGTGACTTCTGGGTAGCGCGCCGCCTCCTGCGAATTAACTTTGCGGAGGTATGAGGCGATGGTGGTGGTCGGTGCGCCGAACTCCTGCATCTGCCCGTGCTCAAGCCAGGCGATTTCATCACAAAGGCCTTCGAGTTGACCCAAACCGTGGCTAACGACGATGATCGTGCGCCCCGACCTGCGCAGTGCATAGAGGTGATCGAAGCACTTGCGCTGGAACTCCTCATCGCCAACTGCCAACACCTCATCGATGAGCAATACATCGGGTTTCATGTGGACAGCGACCGAGAACCCGAGCCGCACATACATTCCGCTTGAGTAATGCTTGACCGGATCGTTGATGAAATCGCCGAGGCCGCTGAACTCGATGATCTCGCCGGTGACGGCAGCGATCTCCTTCTTCGGCATCCCAAGGATCGATCCGTTCAAACTTATGTTCTCGCGGCCCGTCATCTCCGGGTGAAACCCCGCGCCCAATTCAATAAGTGAAGCCACTCGACCATCGGTGGTGATCGAACCTTCGGTGGGCCGGTAGATGCCGCCGATCATCTTCAACAGCGTCGACTTACCGGAGCCGTTATGGCCGATCAACCCGTAGACGCTGCCCTTGGGGATCTGCAACGAAACATCGCGCACCGCCCAGAAATCCTCTGGCTTACGCGAGCGCCCGCGCACGATGCGCTCCTTGATGGAGTTGCGGCGGTCGACGTTGCGCTTAAAGCGCTTGCCAACACCTTGGATATCAACCGCCAACTGCGTGCTCAAGTCTTGACCCGGATTGCTCATAGCAACTCACCGATATCTTCGCTGCCGCGATTGAAGATGGCCAAGCCCGCCCAAAAAGTCAAGAAGCCGCCGACAAGAAGCGCCGCAATCACCAGCGCCGGTGGTGCGACGAGGGAATACATCACCTCGTGCATGCTCTCGACATACCAGGACATCGGGTTGAGTTTTACGACAAGGGAAAGCAACTCATTTTGGCCATCGACCATGCTGATCGGATAGAGCACCGGGGTTAGGAAGTAGAGGGCGCTGAGAACCACCGCGACTATATACATGACGTCACCGAATCGGGCGTTGATTATCGACAAGACGAGGCCGATGCCCTGCGCGAACAGCGCGGTGCCGACCAGGATCGGGATCGCCAGCACCCAGGTCCAGCCAACATTGCCCAGCCACAAAAACATCACGATCAAGACCGCAAGTTCGAGCAGCACCTGGATCAACTGCACGATCGAGGCCCCGAGGATCGGCGCCCATGCGGGGAACTGGACTTTCTTGAGCAGCTCGCCATTGGATTTCAGTTGCGTCATCGAAAGATTGAGCAGCCCGGCGAAGAGGTTCCAGGTCACCAGGCCGGTGAACAAGAAGGCCGCGTACGACGAGCCTTCACCATTGCCGAGGTCTGGGGCTTGGATGCGAAAGACCAAGCTGAAGACGGCGGCGAACACCACCAAGATGGCCAGCGGCTGGATCAACGACCAGGCCCAGCCCAAGATGCTGGAGCGGTAGCGGGTGGCGAAATCCCGGTTGGCGAAGGCCCCGATCAGGGCCCGTTGCCGGTAGAGGTCGGTCAGCATGGTGCCCTACCTCTCCCAGTCATAACCCGGCCCAGTCATAACGGTCGCGAGTCTACCCAAGGTGCCTACGGGCCCAGTAATGCTGCGGGAACCACCGCAATGCCGTCTTTGCGCCGATACGCCGCGGATCCACTTCAAGTGGCGAACATCGTCATCGTCAATTGGGCGGGCGCGTTTGACTTTAGTGCGCAGAGGGTGCGCAGTGGCCTTAGCCGGACTTCTACGCTACATCCGGTCGCCGAAGCAGCGGACCTACGCCGGGATTACCGCTTTCGCCATTAGGCTTAAGAAGACGTCAACCAAGGAGTCACCGTCCACCAAGGAGTCAACATGCCCAATGTGAATTTGCGCCCCCGCCTCGCCCGCACCCTCGCTGCCGCGGCCTTGGCCGCCGGCCTTGGTCTGGCTCTCCTACCACTAGCCCCGTCAGCCCAAGCCGCCAAAGCTGCGGCCGGGTTCATCGCCACGCCAAATGGCATCGTCGGGGTGGGCCAGACCATCACGGTCTACGCCCCGGCCGCCGCCGGGCAGGTGGTCACGATCGGCCTGCAACTTGGTGCCGCAGCGATGACAACGCAGACCACCATCGGCACCACCGGGTACGGCTCGGTGCTCTGGACGCCGACCGGCGCTGGCACTTGGGCAGTCAATGCCCTCGGCAGTGCCCTTAGTTCAGGTTCCACGAGCATCACCGTCGCGCCGATGCCGACGTATACCGTGCTGCTCGCCCAGAACAATCTGCAATCGGGTGTCACCGACAACCTGCTCGCTGGAGTTGTTGCACCGATCGGAACCGTCGCCCCCACCGGCAATGTTGCACTTGCCTACTCAACCGGTGCGGCCATCACCACCGGCCCGCTTTCTGGGTCATTAGGTGGCACAACGGCAACCGCGACATTGCCCTGGGTGCCATCAGCAAGTGGCGTCACCCCGATCCTCGCGACTTACCAACCGGCATCCGGCGGTCAACTCACCTCAACCAGCCCGATCTCACAGCCAAGTGTCACCACCGCGGTGCAGAACCTCGCACTTCGCTCGCCGGCGACGTTGTATCAAGGCACCCCGACGGTGTTGCAGGCGGTAATCGGCCAAGGCCTACCGCAGGGCACCGCCGCATTCTTGCTGGACGGCAACGGCATCAGCGGTTCCATCGCAACCGTCAACGGGGTTGCCACCTTGCAATGGACCCCACCGGTAAGTGGGATTCACACCATCACCGCGAACTATTCGTCGACCCCGACCGGGCCCAGCGGCACCTCGGTGCAGACGGTCAACATCCAAGGTGCGCGCACGGCGGACGTCATCACTGTCGACCCGCCAGCGCAACCCGCATGGTCCATTGCCGCGCCGGTAGTAATGACCGCGGGCACCAGCGTCACCCTCGCCGGCACCAGCAAGTCGGGCACCACCGTGGTGTTCAGTGAGCAAGGTCCGTGCGTGATCAACGGTGCGGTGCTGCAGGCCCTCTCCGCTGGTCAGTGCCAGATAACCGCAATCTCACCCGGTAACGCATCGCTGTCGCCGGGCTCGGCTACCTACACCGTGACGGTGCAGGCGCCACCGAAAGGTATAAGGCGCTAACTAGGTGCCGGGGCGTGCTAGTTCGCGCCCCGGCCCCCCAGTTTGCGCAGCGGCGCCGTCACTTTCCAAGACCGCGTATTAGTCACGAAATCAAGTTCCTGCCGTAACGCATCGGCCGCTGACCGCAGGGCTAGCACCTGGCTTTGCAGGTCATCGGCGGCGAGCACGACAAATGAGCGGATGCCGAGGAAGCCTTCTATTGAATCGGTCGCATCGGTAACACTCAAGGTCACCTGCGCGGGCTCACCCTGCTTGCCCGCGCCAAGTGGCAAGGTAATTACCGAGCCAAGGTAGACCTGCTCCTGCACCGGCCCACCCGGGCCGATGGCGTCAATCTGCACCACCCCGGGCATGGATCGCGTCGCAATCAAGATCGTCAGCGCGCCATCGATCGGGCGGGTGAACCGAAAATCAGCCCGATTACCGGGGCGGATCTCCAGCCCCCAGGTTTGGGGTGCGCCAAAGGTGCCGATCACCGCAGCATCAACAACTTTGAAATCATCGGTGCCCCGCGGTTGCCGCAGCATCGGGGTCAGGCCTTCGGTCTGCAGGTGACGCATCAGTTGATCCGCGTAGCCACTGTCCGGTGCGCCCGCACCGGTGGCAAGCACATACTCGCGGCCCAGTTCAATGGTCGGATTCATCGGCTTCCTGCCTTCACTTGATCTGACTTGTTCGATGTCTTGGCTGATGACGTCGGCAACCTGCTGCCACGTCAGATCGACAAACTCATCGCGGATTCGTTGTTCTAATCGCGCACGCTGCTCCAAGTCCAGCACATCACGCTCGATCACTTTGGTTAGATCGGCTACCTCACCGGACGCAAAATATGTCGCGAGCTCACCACCAGCCTCCGGCAGTGAGGAGTTGTGCGCCACCACCGGCACTTTGCCGAAGGCCAAACTCTCCGAGACGGGTAGGCCCCAACCTTCGTAACGACTCGGGTAGACGGTGAATTCGGCATTGGCATAAAAAGCTGCCAGCTCGCCGTCACTAACACTCGTCGACAGCAAAGATACCTTGCCGCCGAGCCCGCCTGTTTCAACATAGGCGCGCAAGAATTCGTCAGCGTGCCAGCCCAGGCGGCCAACACAAACTAGATCAGGTACCGCGTCCGCACCGTATTTTGCGATCAACTCACGCCAAGTGTTGAAGACCAACAGGTGATTCTTCCGTGCCTCGACCGTGCCGACGAAAAGGGCGTAGGGCCGAGGCCACGGGCGCACACGGGTGTCGTACCGGCCCGGGGTGATGCCGCAGGGCAACCCGGTGACACTACCCGCCGGCGCCGGCGCACCGTGGGCTGCTGCGTAAGCCACCAAGTCATTGCGACTAGAACTCGAAATCGACGGCACTCGGCAGGCGGTATCAAGGACCAAGTTCAAATATCGCTCGAAGAGCCGGTTCACCGCTGCGGTATGACCGGTCTCCAGCACCGGGGTCAAGTCGTATAGCAGGTA
>CAJBZP010000087.1 GCA_903960135.1 uncultured Actinomycetes bacterium
CCCATTCACTCTTATCGAAGGTATGACTATCGCTGGCATTGCCGGTGGTGCTACCAAAGGGCTGATCTACATCAGATCCGAATACCCAGATGCAATCACCACGATGAAGGCCGCCTTACTGAGCGCGCGTGAATACGGTCTGCTCGGCACCGACGTACTTAGTAGCGGTAAGACCTTTGATATTTCAGTACGAGTCGGTGCGGGCTCCTATGTCTGCGGTGAAGAAACCGCAATGCTCGAAAGCCTTGAGGGCAAACGCGGAATGGTGCGCGCCAAGCCGCCGATCCCAGCCTTGCACGGGCTTTTCGGTGCGCCCACCATCGTCAACAATGTGTTGACCTTGGGCACCGTGCCGATGATCTTGGCCCAAGGCGCCGCCGCCTATCAAGCCCTTGGCGCTGACCGCTCTCGAGGCACCCAGGTGTTCCAACTCGCCGGCAATATCGCTCGGGGTGGGATCGTCGAGCGAGCATTCGGGATCAGCCTCCAGGAGCTGGTTGAGTCGTACGGCGGCGGCACCCGCTCTGGGCGACCGGTGCGATCGGTTCAGGTGGGCGGTCCACTAGGTGCCTACTTCCCGGCGGGTGCCCTCGATGTCGCGATGGATTATGAAGCCCTCATCGCCGCCGGCGGCATGCTTGGGCACGGCGGGATCGTGGTCTTCGACGACAGTGTTGATATGGCCCAGCAAGCAAGATTCGCCATGGAGTTCTGCGCGAAGGAGTCATGCGGCAAGTGCACGCCGTGTCGCGTGGGATCGGTGCGCGGAACAGAAGTAATCGACAAGATCGTCAACAATATCGATCGGACCGAGAATCTCGAACTACTCAACGATTTGTGCGACCTGATGACCGATGGTTCACTATGTGCTATGGGCGGCTTGACCCCGATGCCGGTACTAAGTGCGCTTCGCCAATTCCCGGAGGATTTCCAGCGATGACCATTATGCGCGAGCACGACTACGGTACCCCGGCCAAAGTGGGGAGCGAAACAATCACCGTCAGCGTCGATGGCCATGATGTTTGTGTACCCGCGGGCACCTCGGTTCTACGCGCGGCCAGTGAAGCAGGGATCCCGATACCAAAGCTCTGCGCAACCGACTCGCTCGAGCCATTTGGGTCATGCCGCCTTTGCCTTGTCGAGATCGATGGCAAGAAAGGCACCCCGGCCTCCTGCACCACCCCGTGTGAGCCCGGCATGGTGGTGCACACCACTTCACCCAAACTCGATCGGCTGCGGCGGGGGGTGATGGAGCTGTACATCTCCGACCATCCACTCGACTGCCTTACTTGCCCGGCAAATGGTGACTGCGAACTACAAGATATGGCCGGGGTGGTCGGGCTGCGCGAAGTTCGTTACGGGTATGCCGGTGAGAACCACCTTGATGCGCCAACCGACGACAGCAATCCGTACTTCTCCTTCGACGAGAGCAAGTGCATTGTCTGCAGCCGATGCGTGCGGGCGTGCAGTGAAGTCCAAGGCACCTTCGCGCTGACCATTGAGGGGCGCGGATTCAACTCCAAAGTCAGCCCGGGTGGCCTTAGCTTCCTAGATAGTGAGTGTGTCTCCTGTGGTGCCTGCGTGCAGGCCTGCCCGACATCAACCCTGCAAGAAAAAGCGGTGATCGAGCTCGGCACTCCCACCCGCACCGTGCTGACCACCTGCGCTTACTGCGGTGTTGGGTGCACGTTCAAAGCCGAGATGCGCGGTGACGAATTAGTTCGCATGGTGCCCTATAAGGATGGGGGTGCCAACGAAGGTCACTCCTGCGTCAAGGGTCGCTTCGCCTTCGGCTACACCACGCACCCCGATCGAATTCTCAAGCCAATGATTAGAGAAGCCATCACCGACCCTTGGCGCGAAGTCCCATGGGAGGAGGCGATTGGCTACGCAGCCAAGCGGCTCATCGAGATTCAGAGCGAATCCGGTGTCGACAGCATCGGTGGTATCACCTCATCTAGGTGCACCAACGAGGATGTGTTTGTAGTCCAAAAGCTCGTGCGAGCAGGTTTCGGAAACAACAATGTGGATACCTGCGCTCGGGTCTGCCACTCACCTACTGGATACGGGCTTAGCAAGACCTTTGGCACCTCGGCCGGAACACAGGACTTTAAGTCAGTTGAGAAATCCGACGTGATCTTGGTAATTGGTGCCAACCCGACCGAAGCGCATCCGGTATTTGGGTCCCGGATGAAGCGCCGCCTGCGCGCCGGTGCGAAACTGATTGTCATTGATCCGCGCCGCACCGATTTGGTTCGTTCACCACATATCGAGGCCGACTACCACCTCCAGTTGCAGCCGGGCACCAACGTTGCGGTCATCAATGCGCTCGCTCATGTCATCTTGACCGAGGGACTCCATGACAAAGCATTCGTGGCTGCGCGCTGTGATGACGAATCTTTCCAGGCGTGGGAGGAGTTCATTAGGCTCCCCAGCAACAGCCCGGAAGCAGTGGCCACCGAATCCGGGGTGCCGGCTGAAGATCTTAGAAGTGCGGCCCGCCTCTACGCCGCTGGCCCGAACTCCGCCATCTACTACGGCCTCGGGGTCACCGAGCACAGCCAAGGCTCAACCATGGTCATCGGTATGGCCAATTTGGCCATGCTCACCGGAAGTATTGGTCGCGAGGGAGTTGGGGTTAACCCACTGCGTGGGCAGAACAATGTGCAGGGCTCGTGTGACATGGGCTCCTTCCCCCACGAGTACTCCGGCTACCGGCATGTATCGGATGATGCGGTGCGTCAGCAATTCGAGTCACTTTGGGGCCGCGAGTTGCAATCAGCACCCGGGCTGCGCATACCTAACATGCTTGATGCGGCGGTGGTCGGAAGTTTCCGTGGCATTTACATCCAAGGCGAGGACATCGCTCAGTCTGATCCAAACACCACGCATGTGACGAATGCGCTGGCCGCAATGGACTTAGTCATCGTGCAGGATCTGTTCCTAAACGAAACGTCGGCCTACGCTCATGTCTTCTTACCCGGAACTTCATTCTTAGAAAAGGACGGCACTTTCACCAACGCCGAACGCCGCATAAATCGAGTGCGCCCAATCATGGCTAGTCGAACAGGTAAGTCCGAATGGGAAGTAACCTGTGACCTGGCAAAAGCCCTCGGCTACCCAATGCACTACGACGATGCCTCGCAAATTATGGATGAAATCGCACAGGTCACCCCAACTTTCGCCGGTGTCTCCTTCAAGAAGCTCGATGAGCTGGGCAGTATCCAATGGCCATGCAACAGCGCGCATCCAGAGGGCACGCCGACTATGCATATCGGTGAGTTCACCCGAGGTGAAGGCCGTTTCATTGAAACCCCCTACGTACCAACCCCTGAGCGGTCAACTCGGCGCTACCCGCTGCTCCTCACCACCGGTCGTGCAGTCAGCCAGTACAACGTGGGGGCGCAAACAAGGCGGACCGCAAATGTGATCTGGCAATCTGAGGATGTCCTGGATATTCATGAAGCCGATGCACAGCTGCGTGGGGTTGCTGATGGCTCCTGGGTTGAGCTTGCCAGCCGCGTTGGCAAGACGAGGATGCGAGCACGCATCTCCGAGCGCGTGCCCCCCGGCGTCGTTTACACGACCTTTCACTTCCCGGTGAGCGGTGCCAATGTCGTGACCACCGAGTACTCGGACTGGGCGACCAACTGCCCGGAATACAAAGTCACCGCCGTCGAGGTGCGGCCTACCCTTCAGGCCGGCGGGGCGGCATCGGCCCAAGATCTAGGCCTCGAAGAGGTCCGCGTTGAGGTGCACGAGGATGCCACCGCAACTTTGGTACGTATGGCAAATGAGATCACCTCAAATTGCAGCCACCTGCACCAACTTGCCGCCATCGAAGCCGTGGCCACCCATCTGCGGATGTATTGGACCCCGCAGATGATCGCTGACCTAACCGCCCATGCGGTGGCCCACCCCGAAGACCTGCAGGATGTGGCATTGGTCGCACTCGGGGAACTACCCGCAGCCATGGCCACCTGATTCGACTACGCTCAGGCTCTAGCATCGCTTTGGCAGCATCTTGAGTTGATTCACGTCTGCATGGAGGTACCGTGCTTCTTCGCGCCGTAATCGGGGTGCTTCTCACCGTAATTTTGCTTGGCCTCGCGGCGAAGCGTGGGCTCTTTCTCTTCACCTTGGTGCGCACCGGCAATCCAGCCGTTGGCCGCACCCAGAACGCACCTAAGCGAGTCGAGGCCGAGGCCACCGAGGTACTGGGGCAGCGCAAATTACTTAAGTGGGCGGTGCCTGGTATCGCGCACGTTTTCGCCTTCTGGGGCTTCTTGGTCCTTGGCCTGACGATATTGGAGGCCTACGGCGCCCTGTTCATCGCGGACTTTGGGATTCCCGTTGTCGGGCGTTGGGCGATCATTGGCTTCCTTGAGGATCTCTTTGGCGTACTTGTTCTAATCGGCATCGGCTTATTCGCGATCATTCGACTTACCAACAACCCCGCCAAGGAAGGTCGTTCATCACGGTTCTTCGGCAGCCATACCAAGGGCGCTTGGCTCATTTTATTCATGATCTTCAACGTGGTCTGGACCTTGTTCCTCTACCGAGGCGCGCAAGCGGCACTTGGCAACCTCCCGTTTGAAAGTGGGGCCTTCTTCTCCGACTGGATCGGCACCTGGTTCTCGGGATTGAGCGAGGAGACCCTGGTCATCATCGAGACCGTTGGCATCTGGTTGCAAATCGGTGTCGTGCTCGTCTTCTTGCTGATCGTGCTGTACTCCAAGCACCTGCATATCGCGACGGCACCGGTGAACGTCTACACCTCGCGCCGCCCCGATGCCCTCGGCCCATTGCTGCCTATCTACTACCAAGGTGCGCCGGTCAATTTCGAGGATCCGCCCGATGATGCGCTGTTTGGCAAAGGCCACATCTCAGACTTCACTTGGAAGAACTACATCGACTTCATGGCCTGCACCGAATGTGGTCGGTGCCAGTCACAGTGTCCGGCTTGGAATACCGGCAAGCCGCTCAGCCCCAAACTCCTGATCATGGATTTGCGCGAGAACCTCTTCGCATCGGCTCCTTATCTCGAGGCCGGGCGCCTGTTCAGTAAATATCAGGGGAAGGTGGCCGAGCCGGGTGAGTTGCTGCCCGAAGCCCTCGCCTATGTATCACCCGAGGTTCAAGGGGAAGTGCAGCGGCCGTTTATTGGCTCGCGCGAAGGCAGCGAGCACTCCGGTGATGATGGCTACACCTTCGACGGCCACCGCACCACCGGCCTTGACCTGCCAATAATCGACGAGGCCGCGCTTTGGAGTTGCACGATGTGCGGGGCCTGCGTCAATCAGTGCCCGGTCGATATTGAGCATATTGACCATATCGCCGACATGCGTCGCAATCAGGTCATGATCGCAACTGAGTTTCCAAGCGAGCTCAACGGGATGTTCAAGAACATCGAGGCCAAGGGTAACCCGTGGGGCATGAATGCCGCTGATCGAAACGGCTGGATCACCGAGGTTGACTTCGAGGTCAATATCTTCGGGGGCAATGGCGAGGATGTCATCCCCGAGGACGTCGACTACCTATTTTGGGTTGGCTGCGCGGGCGCCTTCGAAGATCGAGCCAAGCGCACCACCAAAGCGGTTGCAGAGTTGCTGCATATCGCTGGGGTGAACTTCATGGTGCTAGGTGAAGGCGAAACTTGCACCGGTGATCCGGCACGCCGAGCAGGTAATGAATTCCTCTTCCAGATGCAGGGCATGCAAAATGTCGAGGTACTAAACGAGATCAAGGCGAAGAAAATCGTCGTTACCTGCCCCCACTGCTTAAACACCCTCAAGCGCGAGTATCCGCAACTTGGTGGCAACTACGAAGTAGTTCACCACACGCAGTTGCTCAATGATCTGGTCAAGGCCGGTCGCTTGACACCCGTCAGCAAGATCGAAGAGAAAGTCACCTACCACGATCCGTGCTATCTGGGTCGTCATAACAAGGTATATGTGCCACCGCGCGACCTAATTGATGCCACCGGCGTTGACAGAGTCGAGATGGAACGCCATGGCGATAAGTCCTTCTGCTGCGGCGCCGGTGGTGCCCGCATGTGGATGGAAGAAAAGATCGGTACCAAGGTGAACATGAATCGCGGTGATGAGGCCATCGCGACCGGGGCCGCCAAGATTGCCGTTGCCTGTCCGTTCTGTTCGGTGATGCTCAATGACGCAGTGACCACCCGGCAGCAAGAAGGTGGCGCTCTTGGCGTGGAGGTTGTCGACGTTGCGACGCTGCTGCTGTCAGCAAGCAAGGGCTAGCTGCAACTATCCAGCTTTAACCCGGGCTTCGAAATCCGCTTCAACTGACGTCTCGACGTGATCCTCGTGCGGCACTAAGCGCAAGTCGACATCTAATGCCACTAATAGCCGGGTTAGTGTCGCGGTGGTAGGTGAGGTTAATCCGCTTTCAATTCGACTTATTTCGCACTGGGTGACCCCGGAAATTCGAGTCAGGGCCGCCTGAGTCAGGTGGCGTGCCTTTCGCGCATGGGCCAATTCCGCGCACAGGCCCAGGGCTTTCGCGCGCGCGCGGTGATCAAGTAGCTCAGCAGGTGACATGCCGTCCTCAACTTCAGCTACGAAACTTCGCCAACTAGGTGCCATAACCCCTCCCTGATTATACAGAAATCTATATATTATCAGATGTTTCTTTGTTGTCCAAATTCCCGAAGCCGACCCCGTGCGGTCACGATTTCGCGTTGTTGGCGTCGCTTACTTGGGTCGCGCCCTTTGTCATAGCCACCCAATATGAGAACCTGCCGACTCCCATGAAAATGCACGAAGACCCGCAAGCGAGCCTCCTGCCCAACGCCCGAAAGTCGCCCACGAATTCGTAACTCAACGAGTCCACTTCCCAATGACTTGAGCAATGGCGTCTCCAATAACATCGGGCCTCTCACCTCAACGGTTTCTGCGACGAAACTAGCAACCAATTCACGTTTTGCAGGCGATAGTTCGTTCAGCCATCTGCCCACAGGGACACGCCCATACTCATCAACATAGAAGGAGATTGTTCAGGTCACGCGTTAAGAATCAGCGAGCCTTCACCAACTCACCAGCACCAATGTTCGGGCTGTGGATGGCTAGTCGCTAAACGTCAGTGCGGTGGAACTTCGCAAATGACCGACTAGCTGTCGGCCCGCGCTGGCCTTGATACCGCGAGCCATATTTCTCGGAGCCGTACGGGTGCTCCGCCGGGCTAGAGAGTCGGAACAAGCACAGCTGGCCGATCTTCATGCCGGGATACAACATGATCGGCAAGGTCGCGACATTGGAAAGTTCAAGGGTGACATGGCCGGAGAACCCTGGGTCAATGAACCCAGCCGTGGAATGGGTCAGCAGACCGAGGCGGCCAAGTGACGACTTGCCTTCTAGCCGCCCGGCGATGTCATCCGGCAATGTCACAACCTCGTAGGTTGACCCAAGGACGAACTCACCGGGGTGCAAGATGAATGGATCATTACCTTCGGGCTCAATCAATCGTGTTAGCTCTGGTTGCTCGATGCTGGGATCAATATGCGGGTAGCGATGATTCTCAAAAACCCGGAAGAGGCGATCAAGGCGCACGTCGATACTGGATGGCTGAATCATTCCCGGATCAAAGGGCTCGATGGCCACGCGAGCGGCGGCTATCTCAGCCTTGATATCCCGATCCGAAAGAAGCACCCGCGAAGGGTACCAACACCTGGCACTACCTGGTGAGTTGATCTAGCTGTCGAATGCCGATAGGTCATCTGGGGCGTCGGCGGCGCAGGCCTCAAGGGCGGCCAGCGGCACAATTGACAGCGCCTGCTCATTGGTTGCCCGTAGTAACACCGGCGACGAAACACCGGCTTCGTAGGACTGCAGCCACCGCCCCGCGCATACCGCCCACCGATCCCCGGCGGTAAGGCCCGGGAAGCCGTACTGGGGCACCGGGGTGCTGAGGTCATTACCTATTGCCTGTTGATGCTCGAGAAACTCAGTGGTAACCACCACGCAGACGGTATGTGAGCCAAGATCATCGGGCCCCGTGTTGCAAAAGCCATCACGGTAGAACCCGGTTAACGGCTCAAGACTGCAAATCTCTAGATCGGACCCAAGCACATTGTGTTGCCCCATGACTGAAAACTACCGCGTTAAGCGATTATTCGCTGACGATTTCGGCGGGGACACCGAGCATCACATCAGGCCTCGGCAAGTTCACCAGGTAAATCGTAGCAAGGACCATGAGCACTAAGCCAAGGCCGATCAACCCATACCGCAGGGAAACCATCGTGAAAGTGCTACCAATCCCGACGAGGAACAAGACGCCGGCTAGCAGCACCGTGAGTCGAATGTATTTATCGGACATGATCCCCAGTTCTACCCCTTCGAGATGACTTGCCTCCGCCTTTGCCTTCAAGACATTGCTCTCATCAATTAGCGGTCGCGTGTACTCCGCCATGTCGAATGGGGTCGCAGGTGCATCGAAATTTGTCTCGGGATTGGTTGCCAGCCACGCCCTAAAGGCGATTTCTAGATCGGGTTGAAATCGCTGCTCCGCGAACGCGATTGCGCTCGAGTCACCTGACGTCTTCGCCTGCAACCAGGCAAAGAAAGCGGACTCGTCGAAATTCTGTTCTTCATTGGATTCAATTGCCTTGGCGGCCGCATCGGTATCGGCAATCGACGATTCCGCAAAGGCCACTCGGGATTCAGTTCCATAGGCAGCAGCCGCGAACCCCGACCACGCCGCCATCACTGTCACAATGGCCAGCAGAACTGCTTCCGCAATCTGCACGATGCGCCAGTGCCCGGCCGGCTGCCCGTGCGCATTGGTGTGCTGTTGGTGCCGGTGGGCCTCGTGTGCCACCTCAACCGGCGACAGTGACTCTCCCATTGCTACCCCAGCCCTTAGTGATTCCGATGCTGCACGACCAAGTTGCCTTGCCAATTATGCTACCGACTATGTCGACCAGTGAGTCCGCCATCAATCCGGCCGAGGAGGCGCCCGCGCCCGGGCCCGCGGATCGCCTGCGCGAGCGGCTTACCCACGGCCGCGGCCGCTACTCGGTAATCGCCGGCACCTTGACTATCTGGGTGATGGACACATTGCTATCGCGGCGCTTGGAGATGAGCGGAGCCGTAACCGGATCAACGGCCGATGTTGTTCGCACCTTGGAGACCGCGAGCACCGTTTTGTTCGTCTTTACATCCATCGGAATAATCGTCGCCCTGCTGAAACCTTATCCCCGAGCCCTTTTCCCAATAGCCGCTATCTATTTAACGTTCTCGGTTGTTCAAGTCATCGCGAACGTCATCTCGATGTTGAGTACCGCCCATTCAACCTCGGGAGTCGGGCTGGGCAGCCTTTGGGATGTTGGCGCGGTTTACGCGATGAGTGTCACCGTGTTCATGTTCGTCTACCTACTTCTAGATTTAGCCACCCCCGGCGGCGCATTTGTCTGGCCAGCCCGTGACGGCCAACCCCCGCCCACACCTAACCTTTTCGACTACCTATTCATCTCACTCAACGTGAACTCAACCTACGGGCCGACCTCAGAAGCGGTCATGTCACGCCCCACCAAGCTCATCATGGCAATGCAGGTACTACTCGCCATCTTGATGCTCACCGTGCTTATCTCCCGGGCCGTCGCAGCGACCTCTTAGTCACTTGGAGCCGCGCCGGCCTGGCAGGTACGCTGGTGGCCTTCGCGGGCGTAGCTCAGTGGTAGAGCGCTAGCTTCCCAAGCTAGATATGCGGGTTCGATTCCCGTCGCCCGCTCAGAATGGGCGTGTGCTTCATATCGGTAGGAGCAATGCGACGTTGGCCGCTGCCGCCGCGTTAGCCAACTCCCGGTCAAGGGTTGCTAACGGAAGCCCCCGGTCCATAGCTAGCAGCAAGTAGCATGCGTCGCACGAGGTGAGCCCATGTTTTTGCGCCTCGAGTGCCAGCCGCTGAACCTGACTGCCCACAACATCGGTACGGATATCCAATTGATCGAGTCGTTCGCAAACACCTACCACGAACGCAGCGTCGACTCGTCCGGCCCGCATAGCAGTGCCGAAGGCATTGGCCATCTCCGCGTGTCATAACTCGGGAACGAGAACGAAACCGTTGGTCAAGAGAGAGTCGATCTTCGCTGCTGCCTCAGGGTCCCCGTCGTCGATCAACTCTCGGCCCGTCGCCTCCGCCGGCAGTCGGCGAACTCGCGCACCCAACTGGCGGATGGCAGCAACAGCGGCCGCCCGATCCTCGCGATCAGCCGCCTTGATGGCGCTATGCGAGCGATGGGCCGACCATGCTTAGTGACAGTTACCTCTTTGCCTTCCATGACTTCCTCAAGGACCGCGGATAACTGGTTCTTAAGGTCGTAAATGCCGATAGACCAGCCGGGGCTGACCGCGCTCATATATTCAGGCTAGTCTCTGGCCGGAAATACGTCACTGCTGGACAGCTCGTCATTGATCGGGCCCGCAGCGCCTTATAAGTTTCAAAAGACCCAGAAGAATCCACAAGGCGAAGCCACTCGAATCGACTACATCATGGGTTACGGCACCGGCCTGAGGGTGATTGACTACGAGGTAGTCGTCTATTTAACTGGCAAGGCGTTCAACCCTGACTATCAAGCATCTGATCATCAAATGGTCAAAGCTACCTTCGCTTTCCCCTGAATTGCTAGTGGTTCGTAGTTGTCTTCGGGTATTGCGCCATGATGAATGTTTCGGGAAGAGCGCAAACAGCACACCTGACTTTGATAACCTCGGCGGGTGCGGAGGATAGGATTTTTGGCGCTAACGGGAGTCCTCCTTGTCGGGTGCGGCACTGTCATTCAAGCCGAGCGACAGGACACCACGGTTATGTACCAGACGCTCCGCGAGGACAAAATCATCAATGCGGACATCTGGGACAAGCAACCCAAAATGCTCGCGGCGGGTTTGGGATTCACAAATATCATCGGTGTGCCTGGCCTGAGCACCGACAACCTCGCCCTGAGCCGGACTTTGACTCGCCTGGCCGGAGGTGCCTGGAATACGGTGTCCTGTTCACCTGACCAGACCGCTACTTTGGTGAGTTACACCTCGGCTGGGACCCCGGACGGCGTAGCGAAATCGTATGGCCAGGAGGTTTACTACTCCGACGGATTACCGATCGAGTTCAGTTGGCCGATGCTTCCCAGCACTCTGGACGCTACCGACTTTAGAGTGAATCTGAATAACGGGCAGGCCGTGACCCCACAGGTTGCCTCGATCTATCCGAATATGGAGTACAACGAGCGGTCGGTAGCGGTGATCTTCGGCCACTTCGGCAACCGTTTTTCTTCGAGTCAGCCTGGTGCGATCTACCCAACCTCCATCGAGGTTGTCTTGGATGAGACCCCGTTGCAGTTGGTCGGTCCCGGCCTGCAGATTGTCAGCGCCGTTGGCCTCAAAGCTGATGCTCCCGGATCTCCTTATACGGATCCAGATGTGGAGCCGGCCAAGCGCGGCGGCCCCAAACTTGTCGGGGCAAAACTCACGCGAATGTCTACCGACGGTGACACTGCTCCTAAAGACTTCCAACAGCACCTGCCCAACGATGGTGTTGCCCTATACGGAGATCAGGCGCAATACAGGTTGCGGACCTACACGAGTGGGGGGATGACTGCGGATGGTGTCCGCGGACTGTTCCCCACCGACTTCGCTCGGTTCTTCCGACTCCAGGCAACGACGAGCGCGGGGGACACAGTGCTTTTGACCGAGACAGGAAAGGACTACCTCATCGACGGCAAGAAGCTCCGCGTCGTGGGCCTGGCTGACCTCGGCAAGAAACAAGAAACCTACAACGACTGTTACGTTGAGGACAAGGACAACTACATCGACATCATTTTGTCCGGTGATGTAGAGGCCGTCAGCAAGATCACCCTTGTCGAAATACCCTCGACCGGTTCGTACTCCCCCGTCTACAACCCTGGCGGGCCTGGAAACGATCCTGCACCGAACGTCCGATACTCGGCCCCGAGCCCGCCTATCTCACAAAAAGTGACAATTGCCCTCGAAGATCCACTGACAGTCACCTACCCCGAAGGTGCTTCAGCTAGGTGACATCTACCCGCACCAGTTGACCCTCGGCGCATTGGGCAATCAGTAGTGCATCGTGTTTGCTGATTACTGGGGCAGACGCCTAAACACCGGCCGCGGCAAAGTCTTCAGCGCGGTCATGACGAAGCGCAGCGGCCCCGGAGCATAAACAGTGTTCTTGCCTTTTCGTAACCCGGCCACAACAATCTTCCCCACCACTTCTGGGTCGGTCGTCATCGGTGCTTCTGGCATACCGGTTGTCATCTTCGTACGCACCATGCCTGGGCGCACAACTAGAACATTTGCTCCCGAGCCATGCAATGCGTCACCGAGGCCTTGTGCGAAGGCATCGAGACCAGCTTTCGTGGACCCATAAATAAAATTAGATCGCCGTGCGCGATCGCCTGCAACACTTGAGAAGACTACGAGTGACCCATGGCCTTGACTCTTCAATCGTGCTGCAACTCTTAAGCCCACGCTCACCGCGCCGGTGTAGTTTGTGGTTGCCACCTCCACCGCGAGATCGGGATTGGCCTCACCTTCGTCTTGGCTACCAAGAATCCCGAAAGCAAGTAGAACAATGTCAATGTCACCGGCATCGAAAACCTGATTAATCAGCACCGCGTGCTCCGTGGTGTTCTTGGCCTCAAAATCAATCGCTGAAACCCCTTGAATACCCGCACCGGTTAGCGCAGCGATTGCGGCATCGCGCGCGGGTGACGGCCTCCCCGCTAACACCACTCGCTTAAGGCGATTACGCGGTAAAGCCCGCACCGTGGCCAGAGCAATCTCGCTTGTCCCCCCTAGGACAAGTACCGACTGCGGATCACCGAGTGCATCGTTCACAGCGACAACCTCCTGGCTAGGTCTGACTTGAAAATACCTTTGGGGTCCATTTGATTGCGGGTCCGCTGCCACTGCGTGAGGAGCGGATAGGTACGCACAAACATTTCTGGTGACTGCCTCGAGTCTTTGGCGAGGTAAAGCCGGCCGCCCGCATTGGCAACTAACTCATCTAGTTCATCCAGCACCGCAGCCAGCCCGGGAATCCCCGCTGGCACATCAGCGGCTAGTGTCCAGCCCGGCTGCGGAAAGGAAAGTGGAGCTGGGTTGGCGGCACCAAATCGCTTTAGCACCGTCAAGAAGCTAGGTGCGCCGACGCCTTGCAGCTTGCGCAGCGCAATCCCAATGATTTCAGCGGCGCCATCGGGCACCACGAATTGATATTGCACGAAACCACCGGGGCCGTAAACCCGATTCCAGTCTTTGACGAAATCAAGGGGATGAAAGAACTCAGAAATTGGTTGCAGCGCACCCTGCTCGGACTTCGGCGCCTTGCGATACCAGGCCTCATTAAATGCCCGCACGGTGAACTTATTGAGCAGGCCGCCGGGGATCAATCCAGGTGCCGACGCTAACGCTTTCGGGCCGTAGTCCAGCGCGGTTGCGCGCTTTGCCACCGGCAGTTGGTCGACCGCTGCATGATCGCCTCTGGTCAATACGCCACGACCGGTTGCTGAGACACTGTCGATCCAGGCCACGCTGTAGCGATACTGCGAGTCACGTTCGATCATGCGAGCCATCACGTCATCGAGATCTGCGCAGCGCTCGGTATCAACGCTCATCATCGAGCTAGTTATCGGCAGCATTTTGAACGTTGCCTCAGTCATGACACCCGTTAGGCCCATCCCGCCGACGGTGGCCCAAAAACGCTCCCGCGTTTGCGGATCATCGGGGGTCAGTGACTGAGGTGCACCGCGTCCGTCAACGAGTTGAATTTCGCTCACATGACTGCCGAAACTACCTTCGACATGGTGATTCTTACCGTGAATATCGGCGGCAATGGCCCCGCCGACGGTGACATGCCGAGTGCCCGCTGTCACCGGGACGAAGAAGCCGGCGGGCACGGTGGCCAGCAAAAGGTCGTGGATGCTCGCACCGGCGCCGACCCGTACGCTGCCTGTGCTCGCAGTTAGGGCGATTGTCGACATGGCTGTTAGATCCAGGACGCTGGCGCCCCCGCTTTGTGCGGCGTCACCATATGAACGCCCCAAGCCGCGGGCCAACACCCCTCTCGGCCCGGATACCTTGATGCACTGCTGCACCTGCTCAACCGTACTTACCGGCACCACTTTGGCCAATGAGGGGCTGGTGCGCCCCCACCCTGTAAGCAGTTGCTCGCCCTCGTCAAGGCGTAGCGGTGATTTGTTTGACATCACACGCCCAAGGCGCCGAGGCCAAATAGCACTAACCAGATCGCACCGATAGTGAGAAGTGCTTTGTCATGCAAGACCGCATCCTCCGGTGCCTCTGCCTGACCGCGATCGATCGCAACGCCGTAGCGCAAAATCGCAAGGACGAATGGGAGGACACTCCATTGCGCCCACGGCAAGGTCGACGGCGCCTGACCAACCTCAAATGCCCATAGGCAATACGCAACTATCGTTACCGCGGCGGCAATGCCCCACACGAAACGCAGGTAGCCAAGGGAATAGCCCTCTAAGCTCGCCCGCTTGGCTGTCTCACCGGCACCGGATCTATTCAGGTCGCGGTCTAGCTCACTGAACCTCTTGCCCGCCGCCATGAACAGTGAGCCGAACCCAGCAACGATTAAGAACCACTGCGATATCGGTAGGTTTGAGGCCACCCCACCGGCGATGGCCCGGAGCAAAAATCCCATTGCGAGTAATGCGAGCTCGATTACCGGCTCATGTTTAAGGAACAATGAATATGAAAGGGTGAAAACGAAGTAGATGGCAACTACGCCGGCGAGATCAGGCCTGATCCACCAAGCCAGTGTTAGTGCTGCCAGAGCCAAAATGACCGCGAAGACCGCCGCGATATTCGCGTTTAGGTCACCGGCCGCAATCGGGCGGTTGCGTTTCGTCGGATGATTGCGATCTGACTCGACATCCTTGATGTCGTTGATCAGGTACGTCGAACTTGAGATAAGACAAAAGGCAACAAACGCCCCCAGGGTCGGCACGATCACCGTTGCTAAGAAAAGTGAGCCCGCAGCCAACGGAGCAGCGAAGACCAGCACATTCTTCAGCCACTGGCGTGGCCGCATCGCCACAACTAGTGCCACGGGAAGTGTCCGGCCGCTATGCGTCGCGTTCAACACTTGCCCCCGGCTCTGAATCGCCAACAATTCGAGCGAGTTGCGGCACGACGAGGAACCAAGTAATCACGTGCATGATCGATAACCAGATGCGAGTTGACCAGATGACGTCAGCGGGTTGCATCAGCGGCGAGGCGAGCGTAAGCACGGCGATTAGGGTGCCGCCCCAATAAACAACGCGGCGGGCATTTCTTCGCCCCAACATCAAAGCTGAAAGCAGGGCCCCGGCCACCGCGGCAAGGAGCGGGGCGATTACCACCACTATCCACGGCACGACCTGCAGGGAGCCACCGAAGGCAGATTGCACCTCAAATGGCACCCCGAGCAGGCGCCCGATGCCATAGATGAACAGGCACAAGATGGCAGACCAGCCGCCGGTCAGGGCCGCCGCATAAAGCAAGAACCGCAGCGTGGGATTAGCCGACTTGGGCGGGGCGATCGGGGTCACCGATGCCATCCAGAAGCCGGTCATCCCCCCATTGTGGCGAATAACCCCGGCCCGCGACACCGCTGGGGATAATGCCGCCTGCACTTGCGCAAGTTACTCATCAGTAGCATCATTAGGTTACTGGCGGGTAACCTCGCCCGGGGGTCTGCTGTACCAACTAATCCGAGAAGTGAACTGCGGCAAAGGAGTGGGTCGGCCATGGGGCATTACAAGAGCAACCTTCGGGACCTGGAATTCAACCTTTTCGAGGTTTTCGGGGCCGGTGACCGCCTCGGCCAAGGCCCATTCGCTGATACCGATGCCGACACCGCACATGATGTCTTGCGCGAAGTCGAGCGGCTCGCCACCGGCGAACTTGCCGACTCCTTCGCCGACTCCGATCGCAACCCGCCGGTTTATGACCCAAGCACGAAGACCGTAACGATGCCCGAAAGTTTCAAGAAGGCATTTCGGTTGCTCATGGATGCACAGTGGTGGCGGCTAGATCTACCCGAGCACATGGGCGGCTCCGGTGCCCCGCCATCGCTGCGTTGGGCCGCTAGCGAACTGCTGCTCGGTTCAAATCCGGCCGCTTTCATGTATATGTCCGGTCCAGGCTTCGCCAGCATCCTTGACAGCATTGGCAACGCCGATCAAAAACGTGCTGCAACTTTCACGATTGACAAGGGCTGGGGTTCGACAATGGTGCTGACCGAGCCTGATGCCGGCTCAGATGTCGGTGCCGGTCGAGCCAAGGCCTTCGACAACGGCGACGGCACCTGGCGCATTGAGGGTGTCAAAAGGTTTATCTCATCGGCCGAGCACGACATGGTCGAGAACATCATGCACTTAGTGCTGGCTCGCCCCGAGGGCGCCGGCCCCGGCACGAAGGGACTCTCCCTTTTTCTCGTCCCGAAATTCCTTTTTGATTTCCAGACCGGTGAGCTTGGGGCCCGCAATGGTGTCTACACCACCAATGTCGAAAAGAAGATGGGCCTGAAAGTCTCAACCACCTGCGAACTGACGTTCAGCGAAAACGAGCCGGCAATTGGCTGGCTCATCGGTGATGTACATGACGGCATCGCCCAGATGTTCAAGGTCATTGAGTATGCGCGGATGATGGTCGGAACAAAAGCCATAGCGACGTTGTCAACCGGCTACTTGAACGCCCTCGATTACGCAAAGACACGCGTTCAAGGTGCTGACCTCACTCAGATGACCGATAAGTCCGCACCGCGCGTTACGATCGTGCACCACCCAGATGTTCGCCGGTCCCTGATGCTGCAGAAGTCATACGCCGAAGGGATGCGCGCCCTCATCGCCTACACCGCCTACTGGCAAGACTTAATCGAGATGGGCGAAGCCGGAGTCGAGGGAGTTGACCTCGACGGCGCCTTGCGAATGAATGATCTACTGCTGCCAATAGTCAAGGGTGTCGGCTCAGAACGCTCCTACGAAATGCTCGCGGTGTCGCTGCAAACCTACGGCGGGTCCGGGTATCTTCAGGACTACCCGGTTGAGCAGTACCTGCGCGACGCAAAGATCGACACCCTTTATGAAGGCACCACCGCCATTCAGGGGCTCGACTTCTTCTTCCGCAAAATGGTCCGCGACCAATTCAAGTCGATTTTCTACCTGGGTTCGCAGATCACCGAGACAGTAAAAGGTGATGAAGGCGCCGGCCAGTTGGCCACCGAACGCGAATTACTCGGCAAGGCCCTTGAAGATGTGCAGGCCATGATCGGCCTGCTCGGCCAGTGGGCCATGGCTTCGCAAACAGACGCCAAGGAGATCTACCGGGTCGGGTTGAACACCACGCGCCTGCTGATGACCACCGGCGATCTACTCATCGGCTGGCTGCTAATCCGGCAGGCCGAAGTCGCCACCCGCGCCCTGGAAGCAGGAGCCGTCGATCGTGATCGCACCTTCTATCTCGGCAAGATCGAAACGGCCAAGTGGTTCGCGCGCAATCGCCTGCCACTCCTCGCGGCCGAGCGTGCGGTTGCTGAGGCCACCACCCTTGAGGTCATGGAGCTTCCCGAGGAATCCTTCTAAGAGCGGTTAATTCCACCGCATCTCCTGCTGTCTCGCGTTCACTGCTCGACTCATAGGATCAGAGGATGAAGTTTTGGCGCCCGGTATTGATATTGGGCATAGGCGCCCTAGCGCTGCTGACTTACCTCGGTCCGGCCGGTGCCCACTCACAGTTGCTTTCGTCCGACCCAACTACTGGCTCAGTACTCGCCGCTGCACCCACTTCGGTGGTGCTCACATTCAATGAAGCGCTACTCGCGGAGACGGTCGCGATTGCCATCTCCGATAGCAGCGGAGCCGTTGTCAGCGGTACCGTCGCATCGGCGGTCGGCGCCGTCGTTACGATCCCCTGGCCCGCTGACTTAAGCCCAGACACCTATACGGTTTCCTATCGGGTTGTGTCCGCGGACGGACATCCCGTGACCGGGTCAATTGACTTCGCCTACGCCAGCGCTTCGCCGACGAAAACTCCGGTTACGGCGGCGCCCGCAGCCCCTGAGCAACCTTCGAATTTCCCTATCGGTGTGGTTGGTTTGATACTCGCCCTCGCGGCCACGATCACCGTCATCATTTTGGCCAGACGCGGGCGTAGATGACTAGAACTACCCTGCAGCGAAGCACCACCCGCCCACCATTGGGTTTTGGTGCCATTGCCCTGCTCGCTACGTCCTTGGTGGTACTCGCGGTCAGTGCCCTCGGCGTATCCCTAGTCGTTGCCGGCGGCGGCTACGAACCGCCGAGTGTTGGGCTACCTGATCCTGGCCCGCTGGTGGTCTGGGGTGTCCCGATACTTCGCCTGCTAACCGACATCGCCGCACTAGCGACTATCGGGTGGCTGCTAGCCGCCAGCATCTTGGACCCGACCGGCAAAGATGGGGTGATCTCACGCGTTGGCCGCGTTGATGCCCTCCGCGCATCAATAGCTGCACTGATCTGGTCCGTGCTGGCCCTCGTTCAAATGTTTTTTGTACTTGCGAATGTCCTCGGTATCACACTTAGCCAGGCTTTTGATCCGGCCGTCTTCGCGACCTATGCCAGCGATATCCCTGCCACCCGCGCCCTAATGGTCATGGCGCTGTTGGCTTTCGTCGTCGCTTTCGGCGCCTTTGTTACTTCGACCATCGGCGCTGAAGCCGGTTGGCTGCTCGTTGCCTTGGTCGCTGTTTCGCTGCCGGTCCTGGGCGGGCACGGTTCTGGCCTTGGCGACCACGCACTCGCCATCACCGCCGGTGTTGCGCACGTACTCGCCGCCGTGATTTGGATCGGCGGCCTGATGGCACTCGCCCTGCACGCTGTTAGGCGCGATGGTTCAGTGCAACGATCACTGCAGAGATTCTCGACAATCGCTCTAGTCGCGATCGTCCTACTAGCTGTTAGCGGGATCGCTAATGCATACACAAGAATTGACTCAATCGGTCAACTGTTCACAACTGGCTACGGTCAAGTTGTCCTCGCGAAAGCTCTGTTAATAGTTGGCCTTGGTCTTATTGGTTACCTGATGCGCCGACGAGTCATTGCCGGGGCGAGCAAGGCGTCTGGGGTTTCGATATTTGCCCGGATTGCCGCACTTGAGCTGACGATCATGGTCGTTTCCGTTGCCTTGGGCGTGAGCCTCGCATCGAGTGCACCGCCGCGACTACAGACCGGCTTTAACTCTTTTGGTGAGACCCTGCTCGGATTCGCCTACCCACCACCTCCCACCGTGTTGACCGTTGGCCTGGGCTTTCGACTCGAACCACTGTTCTTGACTTTGGGGATCGTTGGAGCGGCGCTTTATTGCATTGGCGTTGCTCGCCTGCGAGCCCGCGGCGACAAGTGGCCATGGGGTCGCCTTGTCGCGTGGCTGCTTGGCATCGGCATCATGATTTGGTGCACCAACGCGGGCATTGCCACCTATTCGCAGGTCTCGGTGGGACTGCACATGTTCCAGCACATGACCATGACGATGCTGGCACCGATCATGCTGGTACTCGGTGCACCAGCCACCCTCGCATTGCGGGCACTAAAACCCTCCCACGGTACCGAGCGAGGTCCGCGCGAGTGGCTTATGTGGTTCCTCCACAGTTGGATCACCCGCATTCTCACTAATCCGTTCTATGTGTTTTTTATCTACGTACTTGGCCTTTACGGCCTCTACATGACGCCACTATTCGGCTGGCTCATGGGCAGTCACGCCGGGCACGTCTTCATGCAACTTCACTTCCTCGCAGCCGGATATCTTTTCTACTGGGTACTCATCGGCATTGACCCGCGGCCTAAACCACTCCCGTATTGGGGTCGCTTATTAATGTTGATGCTGGCCTTGTCGGTGCATGGTTTCTTTGCGGTCGCGATGATGATGTCTTCGACCCCGCTGGCCACCGAGTGGTACGGGGTGGTCCAACCAGATTGGATAGTTGACCCCCTCCGCGACACCTTGATCGGGGCCCAAGTGGCCTGGGGGTTGTCTGAGGTGCCGACACTGATCGTCCTGATTGCCATAGCCGTCCAATGGTCCCGAAGCGACGACCGAGAGGCCAAGAGATCCGATCGCCAGGCCGATCGGGACGGCGACGCGGAGTTAAATGAATACAACGAGCGCTTTGCACGCTTGGCAGGGCAGGACAAACAGGGCTAATCTGCACGGATGCGCCGGCTTCTCATCACCACGATTGCACTCTTGGTGGTAGTCAGCCCGCACGCCAATGCTGCGCAACCAAGTGCACCGGAGTGGTTTCCGACGCAGTTGGCACACGTCGAGGGCTCCGATCAGGTGATCGTTGTCACCGCACCCAGGTGGACTTCGACCTCGGGCACACTGCGCGCGTTCGAACGTTCGACCACCGGAAATTGGGTGCAAGTTCTTGATGCGACTCCTGCCTTATTGGGCTATGGCGGGTTGGTGATCGCAGCAGATCGCAAGCAAGGTACCGGTAAGACACCAGCGGGTACCTTCGCTATCGAGACGGCATTCGGCCGGCTCGCAAACCCTGGCACGGCATTGCCCTACACCGAATTTGATCGCGGTGATGCGTGGACGTATGACCCAAAGCATCCAGCTACCTACAATCTTTTCCAAGATGCAGACGTGAGCTGGGATGGATACGGCAACTATGTCGAACGACTTTGGCAATATGGGATGCAATACAACTATGTGGCTGTACTTGACTTCAATCTGCCCAAGGGGCCGGTAACGGTTGGTGGCAATGGGATTCGTCGAACTTCACCGCCGGCCGACATCCGTCGCGGCGGCGGCATCTTCTTGCACGTGAGTAATGGCGATAAGACCGCCGGCTGTGTCGCGATCGCTGAACAGCGGCTGGCTCAGATCATGAAGTGGTTAGACCCAGCAAAAAAGCCAATCATAGTTATCGGCACGATCGCCACTATCAAACAGATGTAGCAGTCAGCAAAAAGATGCAGCAGCCGGCTAACGCAACCTGATGTCACGGAGTACCGGGAACTGTGACCGCCAGGCCTTGGGAGTCTCGGGGTCGATTTCGACGTAGATGATTTCCTCATCGCCACCACCCCTGGCGACCACCGCACCTTTGGGGTCAATGACACAGGAGTGGCCACCAAGGGTGGTGCCCGGCTGGTCGCCAACTTCATTGCATGCAATTAGCCAAGCCTGGTTTTCAATTGCCCTGGCTTGGGTCAGCACATCCCAATGCTCTATCCGCGGGGTGGGCCAGCCTGAGGTAACAACAAATGCGGTCGCACCGCCTTCGGTCAATGCCCTGAAGAGCTCGGGGAAGCGAAGGTCGTAGCAAGTAGCCAGGCCGGTCGGACCAAGTGGGGTGTCAACGACAACTAGTTCAGAACCGGCACTCATCAAAGTCGTCTCACCACCCTCGAAACCAAATAAGTGAATCTTTCGATAGGTGGCGCGGAGATCACCCTCGGGCGAGAAAAGCACACTGGTATTGAAGTAAGAGCCATCAGCTTCCTCGCAAAAAGAGCCCCCATGCAGCCAAATCGCGTGTTGTTTGGCCAAGGCACCCAGATCGGTGATGAGCGGGCCGTCGATCACCTGTGCGTGCTCACGGGCCGCCTCGATGTCAAACGCGCCCACATGCCACAACTCAGGAAGCACGACGAATTGTGCTTTGGCTGCCGCTTTTGCGACCAGACCTAGAGCCCTAGTGACCCGCTGGTAAACCGGGTCGGCCGAAGTACAGTTCAATTGGATTAGGGCTACTGTGACGCTCACGAGGAAAACCTTAGCGGCGAAGATCACTTTCGGGGCCTACCACCGGATTGGAGCCAAGTGCAGGACACTTTCACAAAAGCCGACCTAGTCAAGGCATCATTAGACGCTTTGACTCAGGTAGCCGACCTAGTAGCCCCGCTTACGGCAGCCCAGTGGGAATCCCCAACCCCATGCCCGGGGTGGCGGGTGTCCGATGTTGTTGCTCACCTGGCGGATTTTGAGTCGTTCCTGAGCGGTAACCCACGAGCCACCGCTGAGCCGGACTGGACAACTACGCCGCACGTGGCTAGCGAGGCCGGAAAATTCATCGAACTCGGAGTTGAAGCCCGGCGCGGGGCTACTCAAAGTGATCAAGTTGCCGAGTTGCTTAACCTCATCGAACTGCGCCGCACGATCCTGACCGCTGACACCAGTGAGTTATCAAGTCAGGTGCGCGGGCCCTTCGGGGCACCGATAACCCTAGAACGGGCCTTGACTATGCGGGCGTTCGATACCTGGGTTCACGAGCAAGATATTCGCGACGCGGTGGATCAACCCGGTGGTTGGACGGGGCTCCCGTTCGAGGTGGCACTAAGTGTTTTGATCAGCGCCCTTCCTGTCGTCTGGGGCAAGAATTCGAAGCCCCCCGTCGGGGCTGTCCTCAATTTGGGCATCAGTGACCTAGCAAGTGAGGTATTCATTCGCCTCGATGATGACGGCCGCGCGCGTTTTATTTCCAAGGCAGAGCCCACTGTTCAACTATCGATCTCGGTCACGGACCTTGTGCATCGAATGTGTGGACGAGTTAGCGCCGATGACCCCGACTTTATCTCGAGAATTGAAGTTAGTGGGCCGGATGACTTAGTTCAGCGCCTGATAGGCGGCATGGTTATTACTCCGTAGCGTGCGCCAGCACCATTTCAACTGCTGGATCAGTCAGGAAATTGGCCATACTCACCAATGCCCTTGAGCCAAGTGCGCCGTCGATTACTCGATGATCAAAGGACAAGGACAGTTGCATGATGGGGCGTACCACTATCGCCCCGTCAACAACCCATGGTCGATCAAGAATTCGGCCAATCGCCAAAATGGCGGACTCGCCTGGATTGATGATCGGGGTGCCGCCATCAACTCCAAAGACTCCTACGTTGGTGATGGTGATCGTGCCGCCGGTTAAATCGGCCGGCGTGCTGCGCCCCGCCCGTGCAGCCTCGATCAGGGTATGGATACTTCGTGCGAGTTGAGGTAACTGCATCGAGCCCGCCGCCTTAACCGATGGCACCAGCAGTCCGCGGGGGGTGTCAGCAGCGATCCCAAGATGAACCTCGCTATGGGTGACAATTTCGGCGCCCTGCGGTGACTCGATCCAGGTCGAATTAATCCGCGGGTATTGCTTGACCGCGTGAATTACCGCGGCGGCGGCGATAGTCAATGGCGTGACTCTGATGCCTTCGTAAGCCCCGTTGGCGCGCAACTTGGTAACCAAGTCAAGGGTCCGTGAAACATCAACCTCAACCCATTCGGTTACATGTGGTGCCGTGAATGCTGAGCGCACCATCGCGTCTGCCATGGCGCGCTGTACCCCACGCACCGGTTGGCGAACATCGCGCCCGGTCGACGCCGCTACTTGCCCGGCAGCCTGACCGGTGGGAGCGGTGCCCAGTACATCGGCACGGGTGATCACCCCGTCGGCACCGGTTGGTGTCACCGAGTCCAGCCGCACGCCGAGCTCCTTCGCCAACTTGCGAACAAGTGGCTTGGTTCGGGTCGCGCTGGTAGGTGTGCGTTCTTGCCGGCTCGCCGGCTTTCGCGGCCGGCGGTGCGCCTCGTGGTCAGTTTTCACGCCGTAGCCGACCAGAACCGGCTCCCGATCATCGGCCTTGGCTGTTACCAAGATAGTGACAATCGGGGAACCAACGGGCACGATTTCACCCTCGGGAACATGAAGTGCTTCTATTGAACCGGCATACGGGCAGGGGAGTTCAACAACCGCCTTCGCGGTCTCAATTTCCACGATTATTTGGTTAACCGAAACACTGTCGCCGGGACGAACCCGCCACTTGACGATTTCGGCCTCGGTTAGGCCTTCACCTACGTCGGGCAGGTGGAATACCTGCTGCTGTTCCGCCATCTCAGTACCTCATCACTCGTTCAGCAGCATCGAGCACTCGATCGAGATCCGGCAGGAAATGCTCCTCGATTCGACTTGCCGGATAAGGCACATCGAATCCCGCGACCCTAGTAACCGGCGCTTCGAGTTCATAGAAGCACTTTTCGCCAATACGTGCTGCAATTTCGGCCCCTACCCCACCACTTAGTGCAGCTTCATGGACGACAACAAGTCGACTTGTGCGCTGGACCGATGCAACGAGGGTTTCGTAGTCAATCGGTGAGAGAGCTTGCAAATCGACAACCTCGAGTGAGATGTTGGTGGCGACGGCCGCAGCCTCGAGGCAGGTACGCACCATCGGGCCGTAACAGGCCACCGTGACGTCACTTCCAGCCTTAACAATTCGCGCCCGCCATGGATCAGCTACCGCTCCTAGGTCAAGGGCGGATTGGGATTCATCAACTTCGCCCTTGTCCCAGTACCGCCGCTTTGGCTCGAAGTAGATGACCGGGTCGTTGCAGGTGATCGCCTGTTGGATGGTGAGGTATGCCGACTGTGGATCCGAGGGCGTTAGAACTCGAAGCCCAGCGGTGTGAGCAAAGTACGCCTCCGGTGACTCACTGTGATGTTCGACGGCGCCGATCCCGCCACCATACGGGATTCGAATAGTGATCGGCATTGCTACCGCACCATCCATTCGCCGATGGAACTTGGCAACCTGCGAAACAATTTGATCAAACCCTGGATAAACAAAACCATCGAATTGAATCTCAAGGACTGGGCGATACCCGCGCATAGCCAGCCCGACCGCAGTGCCGACTATTCCGCTTTCAGCAAGTGGCGCATCCAATACTCGGTGCTCACCAAAATCCTTCTGCAATCCGTCGGTTACCCGGAATACCCCACCTAACCGGCCGATGTCTTCACCGAACAAAAGCACCTTGGGATCGCGTTCCATTGCCTTGCGTAGGCCGGCATTTATCGCCTTCACCATCGTCAGGTTTGTCATTGGCTAACCCACCGCATCTTCAAAGGAGGCTAGGTACTCCAACATTTCAGCACGCTGTTCATCCATGCGCGGGTGCTGCTCTGAATAGACATCATCAAACATCGATGCAGGTGTCGGGGGCACCATCGCACGGACACCCTCACGAATTTGCTCGGCTAGCTCTTCGCCTTCGTGCTCGATCTGATCGAAGTAGGAGCGATCAGCGATCCCTTGGCGTGCTAGGTGAACTTTCAATCGCTCGATTGGGTCCCGCAGTCGCCAGGTCTCGAGTTCACCCGCGAGCCGGTATCGCGTCGGATCATCCGATGTCGTGTGGGCGCCCATGCGGTAGGTGTAAGCCTCGATCAGAGTTGGTCCGTTACCCGTACGCGCTCTTTCAAGTGCAACTTTGGTCACCGCCATAACCGCCAGCACATCATTGCCATCAACCTGCACACCTGGGAAACCAAAACCTGCCGCACGTTCGAAAATCTGCACGTTGCTTTGCCGGTCACGCGGCTGTGAAATCGCCCATTGGTTGTTCTGGCAGAAGAAAACTACTGGCGCTGAGAAGGAAGCTGCAAAGACAAATGCCTCGTTCACATCGCCTTGCGCTGTTGCCCCGTCACCAAAATAAGTGACGGCAACGTCCTCGGCGCCGTCAAATGCAATACCCATCGCATAACCGACTCCATGTAGGACCTGTGCACCGATGACTATTGAATACGGCCCGCACTTATGCGCGTTCGGATCCCAGCCGCCGTTACTCACTCCACGAAACATCGCGAGCATGTCAAGTGCTGCTACCCCTCGACACCAGGTCACCCCGTGCTCACGGAATGTGGGAAAAGCAAAATCGTTGGGTGCCATGGCGCGGGCTGAACCCACCTGCGCGGCCTCTTGCCCAAGGCAGGGCGCCCATAAACCTAATTCACCTTGGCGTTGCAGCGCCGTCGCCTCGGTGTCGATCCGTCGCACCAAGACCATGTCGCGATAAAGGCCCCTGAGCTCAGCGTCCGTTAAGTTGATGTCGTATTGGGGATGCGCGACCCGCTGGCCCTCCGGGGTCAGCAATTGGACGGCGCTCACTCGTTCGTCAACCATCAATCCTCCACGGCACATCCTTGCACCCGCCAGACCGGTGGCCAACAGTCACAGTTGGCGACGCTAAGCGCAAGATAAAAGCGTTAATAGTGTCAAAATCGCTGTTTTCAGCTAGTGTCGCCCTAGTTAAACGCATTAATAATGCGAAACGGGGTGGAATATCTTGATTAGCGCTCGCCCGGTCGATGAAGTTGACCGGCACATCATTTCGCTGCTGGTCGAAAATGGCCGGCGCAGCGTCCTTGATATTGCCGAGCGGGTCCAACTGACCCCGGCGCCGGTAAAACGCCGCATTGATCGACTAGAACGGCTCGGGGTAATTGCTGGGTACACCACGGTGATTGATCAAAGTCGGCTGGACGGTGGCCTGGAGGCCTTCACTGAATTGCGGTTCGCCGGGAACACCGATGTTGATTCGATTAAGAAAGCGGCAGCATCGCTGCCAGAGGTGATTGAGGTATTCACAGTGGCCGGTGACCCTGACGCCCTAATCCGTATCCGAGCCGACAACGTGCATCATCTTCAGCAGGTGGTTGACGGTCTGCGCAAGCACGCCGAAGTGATCGGGACGAAGACACTAATAGTTCTCGAGGCATGGCGTCGCGATGGTTCAATTTAGGGCACAATGCCAACATGACCGAAAACGATGCGGGCACAATTCGGGTCTTTCTGCTAGATGACCATGAGATCGTCCGGCGAGGTCTCGCCGACCTACTGGCCATTGAAAGTGATCTTGAAGTTGTGGGTGAGGCCGGCACCATGGCTGAGGCACTGATTCGAATCCCCGCGGTGCGCCCAAGTGTCGCGGTACTTGATGTCCGCCTGCCCGACGGGAGCGGTGTCGAAGTCTGCCGCGAGATCCGTTCGCAACTGCCTGAGGTCCGTTGCCTGATGCTTACCTCGTACGCCGATGACGAAGCCCTGTTCAATGCGATCATGGCTGGCGCCTCCGGGTACGTGTTAAAGGAAATCCGTGGCACCGATCTGGTAAATGCCATCAGGCAGGTTGCGGCAGGTAAGTCACTTCTTGATCCCGGTGCAACTCAACGAGTGCTCGAACGTATCCGCGCTGGTGAGAAGCACGATACGCGACTCGACAAGCTCTCCGACCAGGAGAAGCGCATCCTCGATCATATCGGCGAGGGCATGACCAATCGGCAAATCGGCGAGACCATGCACCTAGCCGAAAAAACCGTGAAAAACTACGTATCAAGTCTGCTAGCCAAACTCGATATGGAGCGCCGTACGCAAGCTGCCGCTTTGTCGGCTCGCATGCACGCCGAGCAAGATCAGCAGCGTTAGCCGCTGGCGGATCTAGGCACCTGCCACACCAGGCGAGTGCCGCCGGCGCTGGCCATGCGTTCCAATACGCACGTGCCACCTAGATCTTGTGCTCGCGCCGAGAGATTCGCCAGCCCAGAGTGCGCGCTGAAGCCGTCGGGGTTGATGCCGACACCGTCATCGACTACCGAGAGCACAATGTCCGCACCATCGACCATCACGATGATGTCAACCTTCTTGGCATTTGCATGCTTTGCGACATTCGCCAGGGCCTCACGAAGTGCGGCTACCAGATGATCTGCCAAGTCATCGGACACCCCGGCATCAACGGGACCAACGAAGCGGACTCCCGGTTGCAGACCCATTAACGCGCCAGACTGCGAAACCTCATTCAAAAGTCGCCCACGCACCCCGGCTGCCGGACCAGTAACTGGTTGATGCAGGGCGAAGATGGTTTGTCGAATCTCACGGATCGTTTCGTCAAGTTCATCCACGGCACGTGAAAGGCGCTCCTCTACCTCCCCGGAAAGATTCTGCCCTCGTGATGTGCTCTGCAGGAGCATGCCCGTGGCGAATAGTCGTTGAATTACCAGGTCATGCAGATCACGCGCAATGCGATCGCGGTCTTGGAATACCGCCAACCGTTCCTGCTCTTGCTGCGCCTCGGCTAGGACTAAGGAAACCGTGGCCTGGCTCGCAAATGACTCCGCCACTTGCAGCGCTTCACGCGAATCACCTGCAGTAGTCCAAGCCAACACCAACACCCCAAATACCCGTTCATGGGTAACCAAGGGCAACGCTGCAACCGTGTTAAACACCAGCCCGCCAACTACAGCACAGTTGCTTTCGATTTCGGTTTGCCTGCTGATGAATGCTCGTTCAATCACAGATCCAGCAGCGATTCGATATCCCGGTGACGGGAGTTCCACTGATAAATCCCCGTCGGCAACTTCAACATCCAATGTGCTATCTGGATTTGGCAGCGCGACCAGTGCAAGATTCGCGCCCGCAATTTCGCGCGCACTTGTTGCGATTAACGCGATTACCTTTTCAAGGTCAGTGTGTGCAAGTAGAGCTTCGCTGACTTCGGCTGAGGCACGATGCCAACGTTCGCCCCTGCGGGTTCGTTCAAAGAGCCGGGCATTTTCGATTGCGACCGCGGCGGCGGCGGCCAGCGCCATGACGGTGCGCTCATCCTCGGGGGTGAATCCCGTTCCCGAGCGCTTCTCTGTCAGGTAGAGATTCCCGAAGACCGCACCGCGAACACGCACTGGCACGCCCAGGAACGACTCCATTGGCGGATGCCCGGGCGGAAACCCCACCGAAACTGCATGGTTGCCCAGATCGGCGACCCGAATTGCGACCGGATGTTCAATAAGTAGACCTAGCACACCCCTGCCGGTTGGCAGGCTACCGATCTGGGCGGCAGTTGCCTCATCTAGTCCGGTGTGCACGAACTCAACCAGGGTCCCATCAGGGCCAACTACCCCCAAGGCCGCGTACTTGGCATCGACGAGTTCGGCAGCGGCTTGAATGATCCGCCGCAAGGTGGCCTTCAACTCAATGCCAGCGGCGATCGCAATGACAGCAGAGAACAAGCCACGGTCCCGTGAGTCACTCACCCGAAGATTCCCCCCATCGGTGTCCGCACCACTATGTCTAGGTGAGAGGGTAGGCGGATGTCAATGGTGGATGTCCGAGGGGTGGTGCGCGCTTCACCAATCCAAATTTGGGTGCCGCTGATTGCCCTGTGGATTATCTGGGGCTCGACCTACCTTGGAATCGCGGTAGCCGGCGAATCGATGCCGCCACTGCTGGCCAATGCCCTTCGGTTCGTCGTGGCCGCAATCATCCTGGCGGCCGCACTTGCTGTTTTCAAGGGACCGAGGGTACTTCGGGTCTCGGTTCCGGAATTCGCCTATTCGATACTCATGGGCTGCATGCTGCTCGGGGTTGGTATCGGCACCTTGGCTCTTGCTGAACGTTTCGTGCCAAGTGGAATCGCTGCCCTGTTGATTTCCATCATGCCGCTGTGGATCGTGCTGTTGCGAGTTAGATCCGGTGATCGCCCGACACTCCTAACCCTGATAGGTGTCGCAGTTGGGCTGATCGGCTTGGGTTTGATGGTGCTGCCCGGCGGCACCATTCCACGCACGGGCACCGACGGCGATGTAGTCCTGTGGTCTTGCCTGCTACTTGCCTCAAGCTTCTGCTGGGCCTTTTTCTCCTGGCAGTCAACCTCCTATCCGCTCCCGCGCAACTCCTTGGTCACCACGTTGTATGAATTGGTTGGAGCTGGCGCGCTATTGCTGGGTATCGGCGCATTACGGGGTGAGCGGATTCATTTCGCCGAATTCACCCAAGCATCTTGGAACGGCTGGATCTGGCTTGTCGTAGCCTCACTCATTGGATACACCGCATACAGTTATTTGATTGCCAATGCTCCGCTGTCGCTTGTCTCTACTTACGCATACGTCAATCCTGTGATTGCCGTGCTGCTTGGTGCGCTGATCATCGGTGAGCCAATCACTCGCGATGTCGTCCTCGGACTCACCATTGTGCTAGGTGGAGTGGTGTTGGTCACGACGGGTGAGCGCAGGTCATGACCCTGCGGCGCCGAATGCTCTTTGCAGCTTTCCTCGCCTTCGGCGTGATGGTGACGAGTGCGGTGTTCTTAGTCCAGGAATATTTCGGCACGGTTGTTTCGCAAAATGAGGTGCGCGAAACACTTGACCCTGCTGCTGATTCCGCACAATCGATGGTGTTGGCGCAGGCAAATGCATCACGGGCACTCACCGATTATGCATTGCTTGCTACTCCGGAGTATCTAACTCGGCTAACCAACGCGATTGCGCGCACTGACGCTCTCGCGCAGCAGATTTCCCCGAAAGTAACAAGCCATTCTGACTTGACACAATTGCTGGCCAATGTAGTTGCCTCTCAGGCTACTTGGGTAACGAAAGGTGTTGGCCCGGTCACTTCAGCCATGGAGAGCGGTCGCGGTAAGAGGGCGCGGGCACTGACCGAGGCCGTCGCAACGCGCCAGGCATACAACGACATGACCCAAGATGCCCAGCGCCTAGTAATCGCCATCGAAGACCACAGAGAAGAAGCCGCTAACCTCGCTCAAGGGTTCACCTGGCTACTAGGTGTCGTCTTGTTGATTGCCGGGGTGAGTGCGACGGTATTGCTGGCCGGGCTCTTCCTCGGGCTTCGGCGGTGGGTCCTGCAGCCATTGGCTAGCCTGCAAGCCGACTTGAGACTGGCAACAGGGCAAGTGGGCCACGAACACGTTATTGACGGTGTCGGACCTCCGGAGATTGCACAGGTTGCGGTTGATGCCGAGTCCATGCGCCGAAGCCTGGTCCGCGAGATTGATACCGCACGAGCTGCTCGGCAGGGATTGCTGCAGGAGGCTCCGGTGGTATCAGCACTTGCTGCCGAGCACATAGCCTCGCAAACGCTCGAGATCCCTGGTTTGAATATCTACGGCACGTCACAAACCGCTGAGGGAGTGATGTCCGGTGACTGGTGGGACGCCGCCATCAGACCGGATGGCACGTTAGGGCTAGTAATTGCTGACGTTTCGGGGCACGGCGCCGCACCCGGAGTGACCGCCGTTCAGCTGCGGCCGCTAATGCACGCCGGGCTGCGCGCCGGCAGCAGCCCGGATCAAATCCTTACGCTTGCAGCAACCATTCTTTTCGAGAGTGCGTTCTTTGTCACCGCACTCGCTGTCGTAATTGATCAACATGCCGGCACCATCACGTGGGCTAATGCCGGGCATGAACCGGCTCTGCTGGTTCAAGGCAACAAGTCCGCAAGTTTTTGTGAGCCAACCGGGCCGCTACTTTCGTCTCTCGGTGGGAGTTGGGAGACGCGTACTCGGCAATTTGGTCCGGGTGCGCTACTTATCGCTTTCACCGATGGGTTGGTCGAATCACGCAGCGCTGCCGGCGAAACTTTCAGCTCGCACGATCTGTCGAGTTTCGTACGCGCTTGTGATGCTCCGGTTCGGATCAACGCCGAGGAAATCACGCAGCGAGTGATTGCGCGCGCTCGGGAGCGTTCAGTGGAATGGCAGCGCGACGACATCACATTACTGGCGGTTTCCCGACCCCTTTAGCGACTCGACACCGGCTAATGGCACGATGTCGTTATGTCCTTTCACACTCGTGCCATCGCCCTCGTCACCGTTACCGCCACCACCTTGGCGACCGCCGGAGCGCTCCTGCTAACCGCACCCGGTGCGCAGGCTGCACCCCTGCCACCCGGCACGCTCATCAATGAAACTTTGTTCGGCATGCACGTGGTGGACCTGCAGCGCGGTAACTGGCCGACAATTCCGATCGGCTCGATCCGGTTGTGGGATAACCAGACCAGTTGGGCCGATATCGAGACCACCAATGGAAACTACAACTGGATCAACCTCGACAGTTCGGTGAACACTGCGGTTGCCAAGGGCACCAAGGACATCTTGCTGGTGCTCGGCAGCACGCCCCGTTGGGCTAGTGATGACCCGTCGCCAATTGCCCTCCCGATGCCTGGGTCGGCTGGGATGCCAACTGACCTCGCGTGGTGGGATCGCTGGGTGACAGCGGTGGTCACCCGTTACAAGGGCAAGATCACCAGTTACCAGCCGTGGAACGAAGCAAACCTTTCAACATTTTCCACCGGCAGCGCCGCCGAGATGGCCGAGCTCACCAAGCGGGCCTACGACATCATCAAGAGCATCGATCCCGCGGCTACCGTGGTTGCGCCCAGCACCGGGGTGCGCCTCGGTGGTGCCTTTAAGAAGTTCTACCCGAAGTACCTAGCCGAATTGGCGAAGCGCAATTGGCCGGTTGACGTCTTCAGCGCCCACACCTACCCGGCCAGCCTCGGCTCGCCCAAGGACCGCGCCGCGTTGGCCAACCAGTGGATCGCCGCACTCAAAGCAGCCGGTGCACCCAATAAGCCCCTTTGGGACACCGAGAATAACTTCGGGTTGGCCGGGCCCGGCCCCGCAAATCCAGACCAGGACATCAACGGGTCAAAAGCCGCTCAGTGGACGGCTCGCACCTACCTCGATGCGCTGCGCCTTGGCATCAGTCGGGTCTACTGGTATTCGTGGCGCCCTGATCTTGAACTCCTCGGAATCCAGATGAATACCGGCAGTGATGCGGCGATTGCCCTCCAAACTTTGGAGAGTTGGATCACCGGAGCTACCTTCCAAAAATGCACCACGAAGGGCAGCCTTGTGACCTGCGGCTTCAAGCGCAATGGCAAGGCTTTCGACATCGTCTGGTCCGAGGGTAAGCCGACTAATGCCAAGGTTGGAGCGTTCAGCAATAAGTGTGAACTCGACGGCCGCTGCGCCCCTATTAGCCAGAAGAAGCTAAAGGTAACAGGGCCGACTTACTTCCAGTAAGAACTGGAGATTAGTTCAATAAGTCGACAAGTGCTTTTGTAAACAACACGGTGTGAAGGTCGACGTCGGCCGCGGATGTCTGCGGGCACATCAGCGCCATATTGTGAAATGGTGTCATCAGTACACCGCGGTTGGACAGATAAAGATGAAGGTAGTCCTCAAGTTCCTCATCGTCAGCCAGCGCCGATGCTGACCCGCTCATGGGCGCCGGGCTAATGAACCGATACTCGGCGCGGGCACCTAGCTGCACGATGGACCACGGCGTCTGCGTCTCGGCCAGCACTTGCTCAACACCGGACGTAAAGCGCGTGGCCATCGCGATCATGTGCTCAAATGCGGGAGCTGTCAAAACCTCACCCAAGGTTGCGCGCATCGCCGCTGTCGACAACACATTGCCTGCCAGCGTGCCGCCAACACCGCCAACGTCAACAAGATCCGCTTCAAGGTTTTTGCGGATGACATCGGCAACTTCATTGGTGATTCCGTAGGCGCCGCATGGAATACCGCCGCCGATGCTCTTGCCGATCACAAACAGATCCGGCTTGAGATCCCACATTTCCGTGCAACCGCCTGGGCCCGCTGAGATGGTGTGTGTCTCATCAATTAACAGCAGCGCGCCGTACTGCGTGCACAATTGCCGAAGTCCACTTAGGAAACCGGGCTCCGGCAGCACGATTCCGATATTGGTAAGTGCCGGTTCGGTAATCACCACGGCAATATCGCCGTGTGCCAAAGCCCGCTCTACCGAGGCTAGGTCATTGAACTCCGCAACTCGGGTGGTGTCTGTGATCGGTACTGGCGGGCCGACATTGCCGCCACGGGCTTCTGGTTCACCATCGACGCCACAGACCACGAAGGTTTCGTCTACGGCACCGTGGTAGCAGTAGGAGAAAGCCAAGACTTTTGGTTTTCCGGTGACAAGGCGCCCAATTCGCAGTGCCCACCGATTCGCATCGGTCGCGCTCAAGGTGAACGACCACAGCGGCAGCCCGAACCGGCGGCTTAATTCTGCGCCTACCCATTCGCCGTCCTCACTCGGCAGCATCGTGGTGATGCCACCATCAACGGCTAGTCGTTTGTTCACTGCCGCCACCGTCGCCGCCGGTGAATGCCCGGCCATTGCTGCCGTATCACCCAAGGCAAAGTCGACGTACTCGTTACCGTCTAAATCAACAATGCGGTTGCCGTGCGCCGATGCCATAGACACCGGGTAGCCGCCGGCCCACTTGTTCATCCATGTCATTGGCACCCGGCCAAAGAGGTGATCTGCGGCTTCGTATGCCGCCCTGGACGCAGGCGTGCGATCAAGGTGGGTGTTGCGCTCTCGCTCCAAGAGCGAGTGCAGTTTCGCGCGGTCGATTAAGGACATTTTCAGATTGTCTCTAGGTCGTCGGCGAGGAGCAACTGCGGCACCGCGACAAAACGGTAGGAAAGCTCAACACCTGGTTGTCGAACGAGTACCCAAATGAGATCAAAGCGCTCATCTGGCCAGCGGTGCGGGACATCTTCGACATTCGAAATAGGGAAGTGCCGCACCAGTTTGGACATCGTGCCGTGGTGCCAAACGATCAGGGTTGATTCGGGTCGACCCAGCACTTCGTCAATTAGGTCATTCTCATTGCCGTGTGTATGACCATCTTCAACCTTGAGCTTAAGTCGCTGCGCCGTAGGAGTCGCGGTATCAATCTCGCGCTTACTTTTGGCCTCATGTGTCGGCCTAGTCGCCAGCACCCGCTCCGGTTTCACCACGTGTGGGTGCGCATTCGACGGCGCGTGGGCGAATAGTCCCGCCAACGCTCCAGCCCTGGTCCAGCCAAGCACCGAGAGTGAATGATTGTCGACTTCGCCATGCTTGTTCACCCCATGGGGTGGCTCGCCTTCACCGGGTTTCTCGCCATGCCGCACGAACATGATGATCTCCGGTGCGGTGGCTGGCTCTGGCGGGTTCATAGGCGCAAACCTACTCTGTGAGCGCATCGGTGCGGTCGTTGGCGCTTCAACACTACGGCGCTAGCAACGAGTCAAGCCCTGCAGCGATGCCTTCACCAAGGCACCCAATGTCGGCAGGTGGTAGCCGCCCTCCTGAAGGGCGACCGTCGGCAATCCCATCGCACCTAGCAACTCAGCAGCACGATAAAAGCCATCCTGGGTGATCTCCAGCGGGCTCTCCGGATCCTCGGCAGCAGCATCAACTCCGAGCGAGAGCACCATCGCCGTCGCCTCGAAGTCCAGCACCCGCTGCACGATCTCCATGATCGCCTCAAGCCAACGCTTGTCCTCGGTACCTGGGGCAAGGGGCAGGTTCAGGTTGGCACCAACCCCGGCGCCCCGACCAACCTCGTCGGCGAACCCGGCGTAGTGCGGGAACCAGCCAGCACCGGGATCAACATGCACCGATGCGTAGAGCACGTCTTCTCTGGCGTAGAAAATGTCCTGCGTGCCATTGCCATGGTGAGCATCAATATCGACGATGGCCACCCGCTCGTGCCCGGCTCTGCGTAGCGCTTCGGCAGCAACCGCCGCATTGTTTAGATAACACGATCCGCCGTACGCCGACCGTGTGACGTGATGTCCGGGAGGGCGAGTCAGACCATAAATGACAGGTTCGTCAACAGCGCTCGTGACAATTAGGTCTACGCAGGTAAGGGCAACATCCACGGCTCCGCGAGCGGCTTCCCACGTGCCCGGGCCAATGAGTGTCATCGTGTCGTAGCAGTAGGTGCCCGCTGCCGCATGTGGTGCGAACGGTTCCCGCAGTGGTAAGTCACCTAGCATGCCCGCGGTCGGGAAGAGATAAGGCACTACGCGCTCTACGCCGTAGTCGCCCCAGCGGGACCAAATGGTGCGCAGGTGGTCGACAAGCTCGGCATCATGCACGGCGAGGAGCGCCTCGTCACCATGTGAAGTCGCCTCGACTACCGGCCAATCGGCCAGCGCCGATGCAATGACGCTCACCCGTTTCGGGACCTCGGTGCCAGGTGTCCTGGTGCCAAGCCAAATCTCGGCACCGGGCACATGCTGTTCCGCATATGGGCTACGCACGACGCGAATCACCTGCACAGCGTCCCATAACCTGACAGCATTGTTGGATGCGCGTAGCTGATCTCGGCATCACCCTCGGCACCCTTCCGTCCGGCCCGACCGCCAGCATCAAGGATGTGCCGGGCGTTGGTGTTGGGCACGTCACCGTTGAATACGACGAATCCGCGCCACCGGTCGGCCGCGGTATTGCCCGCACCGGCGTGACAGTGGTCGACCCCGGTGGCAATCCTCTTGCTGATCCGGTTCCAGCAGGTGTCGCTGTGCTCAATGGAGCGGGTGAGTTGACCGGGCGCTCGCAGATTGAGGAGTGGGGCTACACCGAGACACCAATCTTTCTCACCTCGACCATGCAGGTCGGTCGTGTCTATGACGCGGCCTGCCAACTGCTCATGTCCGGCACATCCACCTTTGGCGAGGTGATCATCCCAGTCGTCGGGGAGTGCGACGACTCGTGGCTGTCTGATCCGCGGGCGATGCATGTGACATTCGATGACGTCTCAGCCGCACTCAAGGCTGCCCGCGCGGGCGGTGAACTCGCCCAGGGTGCCGTGGGTGCCGGTACCGGAATGAGTTGTCTTGGTTGGAAGGGCGGTATTGGATCCGCCTCCCGTTTACTACCGGATGGGCACGTAGTCGGTGTGCTGCTGCTCACCAACTTTGGGGTCAGTAAGCAACTCACCATCAACGGCGTTCACGTTGGTAAGCGCCTCGAGCGGAACGGGATCATCGAGCCACCACCCGCTGGATCCTGCATCGGCATTGCCATCACCGACGCACCGATTGACGCGGCGGGATGCGAGCGCCTGGCCAGGCGTATCGGACTGGGATTGGCTCGCACCGGATCAGTGGCGCACCACGGATCCGGTGAAATCTTCGTGGCACTGGCAAATGGCCTTCGGGCCTCGGGCTGCGGGGGGCCACCCATCACCGGACGCGAACTGGATTCGTATTTTGCGGCCGTGGTTGAAGCCAGTGAGGAGGCTGTTGTCGCCTCGCTCATAAATGCCCGAACTGTCACCGGATATCAAGGGCGGACAATTGAGGCACTGCCAATTGATGAGGTTCGCAGGTTGCTGACCTGACCTGCCGTTGCGGCCCTGGCACAATAAATGGTTCGACTAGGTGTCCGCAGCGTCGAGCTCAGCCTTACTCCTTGTCGTCAGCCTGGTTCGATGAGCGCATACGCAAGATAACCACAATGAGCACGACAATGATGATGAGTCCAACCACAATCGCGATGATCAAGCCCAAATTCGAGCCGCCGGATTCCGCGGTGACCGCGGTGGCTGCGTTGTTGGCCGGGTTGTCCGGGTTGTCCGCGCTGTCCGCGCTGTCAGTAGCTCCCGGGGTTGGCGCGGCACTGCTGGCACCGTCAGTTTGCGTACCAGTGTCAGCCGTTACCGGCTCGACATTCTCGTAGCTGTAGGTGCCGTACTGCATGATCAGCGACCCGCTGCCCTCGGGCTGGCCGACGAACCCGGTGAATCGGTCGGAGCGGTAGGCCTCGAGGTTGTCGTAGTACCAGGTCACGACATAGGGGACATCGTCGTAAAGCATCTGTTGCATCTGTTTGACGATCTCGGCGCGCTTGGCTAGGTCGGTTTCGCCGGACTGGGCCTCGTACAGAGCATCGAACTTCGGATTGCAGTAGAAGGAGTCCGACAGGTCGGCGTAGATCTCGCCGCCGTCCTTATAAGAGCGCTTACCGCAGGTAAAAGTCGACAGTTGGTAGTCGGGATCCGGCTCGACAACCCAGCCCCACTCGAACATGTCGAAATCCCCACGGCCGATGATCTCGAACAGCGCGTTCTCGTCGACCGGCTTGATGGCGGCCTGGATGCCGACCGCCGCCAGATAACTCTTGAAGTACTCCCCGGCAGTCACCGATGAAAAGGAGTCCGTGCGCACGAAAAGGCGATACTTCATCGGCTTACCATCGGGGCCAACCCGAATGCCGTCCGGACCCATCGGGTACCCGGCATCGTCGAGGATCTGGTTCGCAAGTGCCGGATCGTAGGACTGCGTGCCCGGGTCAATATGCAACGTGGTGTAGAGCGGCGGAATGATCGACGAGCCCGCCGAGCCATAGCCATCCAGGATCTTGTCAACCATCTGCTGGCGGTCAATGGCATGTGAGATGGCCAGTCGTACCTGACGGTCCAACAAATGCGGGTTGCCGTCACCGATCGGCGTGCCATCGGTCAGGGCCGCGCCTAGGTTGAAAGCCAGTTCATTGAAACCGGAGTAATCGCCGGCGTATGTCGTGATGCCAGGTTGACCCTCGAGGGCGGTGAACACGTCGGCGGTGAGGGCCTCGGCGAAGTCAATCTCGCCCTTGATGAGGGCCTGACCGAGGGCGTCAGGGTTGTTGTACAAGCGGAAGACCAGTTCGTCGACTTTCGGCCGGCCGGCGAAGTAGTTGTCATTTGCCACCATCCGGATGAACTGCCCGGCGCGCCGCTCTACTACGAGGAAGGGACCTGATCCGACCACCGTCTGGCCGGGCTCGGGTTCATTTGCGTAGGACTTAACCGCCTTACCGTCGATCTTGCTCCAAATGTGCTCGGGCAGGATGTAGACCGCTAGGCGCGACATGATCGGAGTGGGGGTCTTCACGGTCATCACAACGGTGCGCTCGTCGGAGGCTGTCACCGAAGTGATGTTGCGCACGTAGTTTCCGTAGTTCCGCTGCTCGTAACGACCCTCGAGGATGCGGTTGAAGGTGTAGACGACGTCGGCCGAGGTGAGCGGCGTACCGTCAGACCAGAGCAGGCCCGGCCGTAGCGTGTAGGTCCAGGTCTTGCGATCCGCGGACTCCGCCCACGACTCCGCCAGGCCCGGAGCCGGTGCATAGTCAGTCGCGCTCTGGGTCAAAAGCGTGGCGTACTGCAGCTGGAAAATCTCGTAGGCCTCAGCCAGCACCCCGGTAAAGGGATTGAGTGAATCGACATCCTGCTCCATGCCGACGGTGAAAACCACCGGATCGGCGGCCTGGGCCGGCAAAGCGATGACTACCGGCGCGATGGCGACAGCGGCGGTTGCCAAGGTGGCCAGCAAGTTGCGAATCACACGCACTCCCTCTCCCATGCTGCTTCGATTCAGCTAGTGTCGAAGCCGTGCAGCCGCCCATCGCCCGTCGCGACAACCAGCTCGATCCCTACTCCTGGATGCGCCACGCAACCAAACCTGACGCACCCCACCTGGTCGCAGAGCGGGCCTACTACAACGCTCGCATCGTCGATCTGGAACCAACCGTGCGTACCGTGTCCGCTGAATTGCTGGCGCGTACACCGGATACTGAACGGTCGGTCGGCAGAGTTCTTGGACCCCATACCTACTACAGGGTGACCACTGCGGGTCAGGAATTGCCAAAATTGGAGCGTAAAAGTGACACCGGCCCGGACGAAACTGTCCTAGACCTCGCCGAGTTCGGTTCGCCGTACGCCGCAACTGGGGTGGTGGAGCCTAACCCAGACGGCGTCCTACTTGCCTACTCACTCGATCTCACCGGGGCCGAGCGCTATCGCCTGCGATTTCGAAACATGGCCGATGGCACGGACTTGACCGACGCAGATGGCCGACTGATTGCCATTGCCGACACCTATTACACCGGGGCCTGGGCCGGCGTCCACTTTTTCTACACCGTCATCGATGAACTCAACCGCCCATACGAGGTGCACCGCCTCGACCCACGCACCGGTGCAAACGAAGTCGTGCTCACCGAGCCCGATCAACGTTTTGAACTGACGATTGAACGCAGTGGTGACTACATTGTCATTGCGTCACACTCGCGCACCACCAGCGAGTGCTGGGCGATTCCGGTCTCTGAGCCGACTACGGCTGCAATATCACTTGGTGGTCGCATACCCGGAGTGGAGTATGACGTCGAATGGGACGTCGATCGTTGGCTCACACTGTCGAATGCCCGAGAGTCGGAGTTCGAATTACTTGCCAATCAAGAACCCATCGGTCCGAACGACGGTCGCATCCACGAAATACTCGCGCTGAACAACGCGATCGTCACCTATTCGCGAGTCGATGGTCAGGGCTGCATTCGTATTCTAGAACGCGACGGTCTAATTCGCCGTGAGATTCCACCCGAGCCAGGGGGTGCGATCCGGCTTGGACACAACGTGAATCCGGATGCAACCTTCGTAACGATCATCACCGAATCCTTCTTTGAGCCCACCACGTGGTGGGATGTGGATCTCGTGACCGGAGAGCGCACACTTCGCCATCGCAGGGAGGTGCCCGGACATGATGCAACTAAGTACTGCAGTGAAGTTGTAAGAGCCACTGCTCCCGATGGCTGGAGTGTGCCGATCGTGCTCACTCGGCACCGGGACACTGCGTTGGACGGCACGGCGCCGTGCTTGCTCTACGGCTACGGAGCCTATGAGTCGATAGACGATCCATGGTTTGACATCTGGGTGCTACCGCTCCTTGACCGCGGTGTTGTCATCGCGAAGGCGCATATTCGCGGTGGTGGTGAGATCTCTCGGCAGCAGTGGATCGAAGGTCACCTACTCGCCAAGCGCAACACCTTCGTCGACTACATCGCCGCGGCGGACTATCTAGCAGGTGATCTCGTTGGCTCGGCCCTGGTGGATGGTTCCCGCATTGTCAGTCGCGGGCTCTCCGCGGGTGGCTTGCTGCAAGGTGCAGTCGCCTACTTGGCCCCGCGTCGCTGGGCCGGGGTAATAGCTGAGGTGCCGTTCGTTGACTGCCTCAATTCCATGCTCGATCCAGATATCCCACTCACCGTAAACGAGTGGGAGGAGTGGGGCGACCCGCGGACACCGACCGAGCGTGACTACCTTGCGTCCTACTCGCCCTACTTGAACCTGCCCGAACCTCATGACCGCCCGGCCCTTTTCGTTACCGGCGCAGTGCACGATCCGCGCGTGCTCGTGCACGAGCCCGCCAAATGGGTGGCTGCACTAAGACATTCTGATCCCGCGAGTGGTGACCGCCCACGCCTAACCGATCGTGGCAGTATCGTTTTTCGGGTCGAACTCGGTGAAGGTGCGCACGGGGGACAATCTGGTCGGTATGCCGCCTTGGGCTATGAAGCCGAACTCATTGCCTGGTCGTTGTCCGCGATGGAAATCAAAGGAGATTGAGTGATGCAGGCAGAATCAAAATCACGCAAAGCCACTGTCGCCCTCGTGCTTGCGGTAATTTCGCTGGTGGCCGCCCCCGCCCTGCTCTGGGCCGAGCTAATAGTTTTGTATCTGGGTGGCTGGATCTCGTCTGAGCCAGGGGTACAGATTTTTGTAGTAGCAATCGTGATCGTGGTGATTTGCTTGGCTCTATTAATTGTATTCGCGCTGCCCGTAGCAGCACTTCTCGTCGCGCGCCGTGCCCGGCGAGAGATAACTGCGGGGGCCGGCTCACTGTCTGGTTCCGGGAATGTAAAAGCTGCGCAGGTAGTCGCAGGCATCACAGTAGCCGCGCTGCTTATTGGTCAGGTCTACTTCGCTCTAATGGCCTTCGGGATCTGCTCATTTGATGGTTGTTCGTAACCTGAAATCAACGACCTAGTACGTCGGTCTCCGAAAAGTCATTGCCGATGAAAAGAAGTGGTTCGGAATTCGCGACCGAAGCCGCATAGGCGAAGCAGTCACCGAAGTTCAACTGTGCCGCGTGCCCGGACCCTTTACCAAAACGCAGGTACGCGCCACGTGCGAGGTCGGCTTGCTCGGCATCAACGCAGATTACTTCGATGTTTAGAGCATGCCGAAACGAGTCGAAGGCCCCGGGTCTGCGCATGTCTAACACGATCCCAGCCTCGGCGATTGAGGCCGCGCTCATGCGAAGTGACTCCTCGTTTTCTAGGATTGTGATGAGATCCTCTGCCCCTGCCTCACCTAGGCACACGGCCACCGCCACGGAAGAATCGATGATCACGAAGGCAGGCCAGTCTGTGGGTCGTAGAGCTGATCAATTGGATCGGCCTTCGGTGTCAGGCCGAGTTCGCGGGCTGAGCTCACGAGTGCGGTGAGGATCTGACGCCTTGCCCTTCTGCGCCGGCCATGCTCTGCCAGGGCCGCGCGCAAGGCATTGGTAACAGCGCTCGTCAGTGACACCCCTTCGAGCTCGGCCAACTCCTTTGCGAGCCGGTGGGCTTCGGGGTCCTTGATATTGAGCATAAATTTAGTCTACCTGATACTTGTTTTGTTTCTACCATCTATCCACAAACACGGATGAAGAGGGCGGACCATTAGGTCTGCGCCATATCTACGAAACGGCTGTAGTGGCCTTGGAACGCCACGGTGACTTGCCCGGTTGGGCCGTTGCGGTGCTTGGCGATGATGAAGTCGGCTTCACCGGCACGAGGTGACTCGCGTTCGTAGGCATCCTCACGATGCAGGAGCACAACGACGTCCGCATCTTGCTCGAGGGAGTTGTGGACTACGACTCCATCGGCGATGAAGTTGTGAGTGCCGGCAACCTCAGCGTCGAAGACATCCATTTCGCCGAGTGATTCAATGCCGACGATCTCATCCCAGTAGACATCGTTCGTTGCGAGCATTTCGAGATCGTCGCTCTCGAGGACAGCGGCGACGCGCTGGAGGCGCTCGTGCCCCGGTGCAGACTTGAAGAGCGTGCTGCCGCAGTACTGCGTGCCGATCTGGGTCTGGAAGTCGCGGTGTGTCATCCCCTTCTCCGCCATGATCTCGCGAACCTGTCCCCACACCTCGCGGGGCAGTGTGTCGCGATTGGTGTTCTCCGTGATCGTTTCAAGGATGGTGAGAAGTTTGGTACCGATTACTCCACGGGCACCGTGCGCATTGATGCGGCGCAGGAACACTTTCTGATCTGCACCTCCCGAGACTGTGACGTGGTACCCATCCCGATAGCCGTTCTTGCGTGCGACAGCAATGCGCGCGTTGATTCCGAATCGGAGGAGCAGGCGAGCCACATCATCAGCAAGGCGGCGGCTCGTGCTGGCGTAGTAGATGTGACCGCCACGCTGGTTCTTGGTGATCGTGATCGAGCCGTCTGTGGCCCACAAGTGCTTAAGGAAAAGGGCGATCTGGCGCTTGGGCAGTGCGAAGACTTGCTCCGGGATGAACTTCTCGTGGCTGCGCTTGCCGAACAGGCCGAGCGAATCAAACCACTCAGCCATTGGGTTTCGTACCCCATGGGTAACAGGACGCACACTCGCGAATCGCAAGGTAGTGCAACGTGCAGCTTCATATTCATCTATGCGCAACTTGACTGCGAAAGCACGCGGAGCGCAGATGCTCATGACGTCGATGTTGGCGGGATCCTTTGTTGCGTACCGGATTGGTTGCCGAGGAAGCACGGATCCATCACCCAGCATGTGGGCGAGAACAATCACGTGATCATCTGACCAATCGGTCTCTTGTGATGGTGCAGGAACGTGGCGCGGGATACCGATGCGAGAACCTGTATCGAGGCTGCCCAGCGGCTGCCAGCCCTGATAGGTGAGGAGCGGGTGGTTTGCTGTTGCATCGAGGATCCGGCCGCTAGCCGTGCGCACCCGGAAGACTTCCTTGCGCCCAGTGGAAAACACGTGCGAGAGCGGGCGCTCGACATAGCGGAGAGAGTCATCTAGTGACCAGACCGGGACATTGCGCTCACCGGATTCGAAAAGCTCACCCATGGTCATCTCTGCACCTGTGTCGGCGCGAACGATGCGAGTTGTTGCTGGCAGGCAGCCCGACTCGCGAAGGTCAGCGAGCATCGGCCGCTTATCTTGACGTTGCTCGGCGCCGCGGTTCAACTGGCTGATTGCGATGACTGGAACTTCAAGCTCCTTGGCGAGAAGTTTAAGGGAGCGCGAGAACTCCGAGACTTCCTGCTGACGACTTTCGACGCGCTTACCACTTGTCATGAGCTGTAGGTAGTCGACAACCACGAGGCGAAGATCATGGCGCTGCTTCAGGCGCCGGCACTTGGCGCGGATCTCCATCAAAGTCATGTTCGGCGAATCGTCAATGAACAGCGGTGCCTCACTGACGGTGCCCATCTTGCTCGCCAACTTGGCCCAGTCGCTCTCACTCATGGTGCCCGAGCGCATGTGGTGCAGCGGGATCTGGGCTTCAGCCGAAAGGAGGCGCATGACGATTTCGTTGCGGCTCATTTCCAGGGAGAACATGACGCTGCTCAGCCCATGCTTAATGGAAGCATTGCGGCAGATATCTAAACCGAGAGTTGATTTACCAAGTGCTGGCCGTGCCGCCAAGATGATCAGCTGCCCTGGATGCAGACCATTGGTCAAGGAATCCAAGTCAACAAATCCAGTCGGCACACCGATCATTTCGCCGCCGCGATTTGAGATCGCTTCGATCTCACTCAATGCGTCGTTCATGATGTCGCGCAGGGGACTGTAGTCCTCGCTCATGCGCCGGTCGGTTACGTCATAGACCTCGGCCTGGGCGCGGTCGACCATCTCGTCGACATCACCGGTGCCGGTGTAGCCCATGCTGACGATGCGGGTGCCGGCTTCAACGAGCCGGCGCAAGATCGCTTGCTCGCGCACGATCCGGGCGTAGTAGTTGCCATTCGCGGCGGTTGGCACCAGGGACACCAATGTGTGTAAGTACGGTGCGCCACCAACCCGAGCAATATCACCGTTCTTGGTTAGTTCGGCCGCTACGGTGACCGCATCAGCCGGCTCACCCTTGCTATAAAGATCAAGGATTGATCCGTAGATCGTCTGGTGCGCTGGCCGATAGAAGTCGGCTTCGCGGACGGTCTCAACCACATCAGCTATCGCATCCTTGCTGAGCAGCATGGCCCCCAGGACCGACTGCTCGGCGGCCACATCATTGGGCGGGGTGCGGTCTTGACCGCGGGGCTCAACCGGCAACGGCAACTCGAGGACACTCATCTAGTTCTCCTTTCCGGTTGCCTATTCCGCCGTGCCCACCAGTTCTAACCGGCGGGCCTACTCACTGTTCTAACAGGAGGGTCTGACGTAACGTATGGTCGCCGCGCCGGCGGTGTCCAACCACCTTGTGGACCGTCCTGTGGAGGGGTTGGGGACCACCTGCTCCTGCCCGGTAAACCGCTGGGGACCACTTGGGGATACCCCAAATATTTCCGAGGGCTCCCCCTATGACCGCCCGGTATTCCCTGTCCCCAGCCTGTGGATAAAAGATTTCTTCACCAGTGGGTACCCTCAACCCGTGCCCAATCCCTACCGAATCACGGTCATCTGCCTCGGCAATATCTGCCGCTCCCCGATCGGGGAGGCGGTGCTCCGCGACCGCATCGCTAATGCGGGCCTGGCCGGCCAAGTCAGCGTTGACTCCGCCGGCACCGGCGACTGGCACATCGGCCAAGGGGCGAACGTCAAGTCAATCACCACCTTGAACCAGCACGGGTACGAACTTGACCACACCGCCCGCCAGATCACCCCGAGTTGGTTTGCCGAGATAGACCTAGCCCTGGTGATGGACACCAGCAACTACGCAGATGTTTCCGCACTCATCGAGGCAAGTGGCGCCCAAGTCGAACTACGAATGATGCGCGCCTTCGACCCGGCCTTGCGTGGCAGCACTGAACCTGATCCGGCCCTTGATGTTCCTGACCCCTACCACGGCACCATGGCGGATTTCGTCACGGTGCTCCAGATGATCGAGGCCGCTGCAGATGGGCTGGTGTCCGAGTTACCCCTGCGCGTATCCTGAATTCTGCACAACCTGCTTAGGCGTTTCTGCGATTGGGGGAAGATGTCTGAAATCACGCCGGTTCCCGAGCAATTCTTCCTAACTATTGGTGATATCGGGCTCACCCGAGATGCCATCGTGACACCAAACGGCACCGCACCCCTGAAGGGCTCGCAGTGGATAGTGGCGGATCAAACCACCACTGCCCAAAAGATCCCGACTTATGCGATCGTGCTTGCCGTAGTTTTCGCCATCTTCTGCCTACTCGGATTGCTGTTTCTCCTAATGAAGGAAGAGGTAACAACCGGGTACGTGCTAGTTACCGTGCGTTCTGGTGACCTCTACTACAGCTGCCAGATTCCGTGCGGGAATCAGCAAGCAATCGCTTCGGTCCGGGCCGCGGTCACACAGGCCCAATCCGCTGCCGCTCAGTTTTAATCAAAGATAATTACTAGCAGAAAGCCTGGTGAGTTGAATTGTCAGTACCAACGCCGCCACCGTTCAACCCCGCTGAATATAGGCAGTCACAAGACGGCATGGGAACAGCAGCACTCGTTATGGGCATTTTGCAGTTCTTCTGCCTCGGGCCCATCGGCACCGTTCTCGCTATCGTGTTCGGCTACCTAGGAATGCAGAAAGCCAAGCAAGGGCTAGCCACCAATGGCGGCGTGGCGAAAGCTGGGTTCATCCTCGGCATCATCGGTGCCGGTCTTTCAGTAGTCGGCTTCATCTTCTGGATAATCTTCATAGTTGCCGCCGGCGCTTCATCGAGCTATTAGTTGCCCACACCAATTGCGCAAAGCGACGGGGCCCGGTCAGCTGACCGAGCCCCGTCGAGTTCAACGTTACTTATGCATTTTCCGGTCCGTACTTGTTGTCACCCGGAGTGCTCTTAAGAAGAGCCAGGATGAGTAGCAGGATCGCGCCGATACCGCAGGCGAACATCAACACGTAGCCGAGCAGCACCAGCCACCCCGACTTATCGGAGTCGTGCACCCGGCGAACCATCACGCCAATCCCCGGTAGCAAGGTTGCTAGGCTCCAAATGATGCCCAGCACGCCAATGCCTGGGAGCTGCGTCGGGTTACCGCCAATCATGACTTCCTGGGCACCAATTTGGAAGCCTATGAACCCATCAATTACTAACAAGATTATGCCGACTACGTAGACGAACAGAAAGAACCACCAGAACTCTGACCGACGGGCCCGGCCACTGAAGGTGGCGTATTTCTTAAAACAGGTGGAAATTGCTTGACCGAAACTCATTTCGTCTCCAATTTGTTAGCGATTGATTCTTTGGGTGGTGCGTCAGGCAGCGGCGGGGCCATAGGCGTTGTCGCCTGGCTTGGACGGCTGTGCCCAGAAAATGATCAAGATGATGATGCCAACGCAAGGGATCAATAGCAGCAACTGCAGCCAGCCTGATCTGCCGGTGTCATGGAGTCGGCGGCTACCTACCGATAACTCAACCAAAAGAAAAATGATGCCGATAATAAACGACACGATGTTAGAGCCATTTGTGTTTAATAGGCCAGCGATGATGTTGATTACGATTCCGATTAAGAACACGAATAGGTAGAAGTACCAGAATTCTGAGCGACTCGCGCGGCCCGAGAAAACCCCGATCTTGCTGAAGCAGGTCGATATTGCTTGACCGAAACTCATGATGGCTCCTTTGGCGAACGCCCCTCCTCCGGAGCGCTTCGCCTAATCTTGGCCTAAATGGGCGGCAATTAACACGACTTAGCCCAATTCTTCGCCGTAATTATTCCTCCCGGGGGTACCCCCGAGGACCCACAAGACCAGCAGGGCGATATTCCCGCAGGGTACGAGCAAGAGCAATTGCAGCCAGCCTGACATCCCACGATCATGAAGCCGGCGACAGCCAACCGCATAGGTAGGCACCAGCAGGGCTAGCCCGATTAAAACTGCCAGCACGTAAAAAACCATGCCGACCACAAGAAGTGGCCCACTCGCCTGGCCGCCTGGGCTGCCGGCACTCGCGGCGAGCAGGAACCCCAGACCGATTAAGGCCACCACGACAGTAACCAAGGTCTGGAACAGCATCCACCACCAAAACTCCGAGCGCTTCGCCCGTCCTTCGAAAGTTCCGTACTTTTCAAAGCAAGTGCGGACCGCGGTAGCGAAAGACATTTTCAACTCCTCATCGGGCAGGCGAAGTAAATACTGGCTAGGCGACGACGACATCCAGTGTGACAACCGCGACCACATCAGGATGCAATTGCACCCGGGCACTGTGCTTGCCCACTGTCTTGATCGCCTTTGGGATCTCGACCTTGCGCTTCTCGAGCACCACACCGCTTGAGTTCTTTACCGCCGCAACGACATCTGCGGTAGTGATGGACCCGAAGAGTCGGCCCGTTTCACCCGCCCGTGAAGTTAAGGTCACGGTGAGGGCTTCAAGTTGCTGCTTGACCTCATTGGCATGGTCCAGGCCCCGGATCTCGCGAACCTTGCGGGCGCGCTTGATCTGAGTCACCTGCTTTTCGCCACCCTTTGTCCAGCCAATTGCCAGGCCACGTGGCATTAGGTAGTTGCGGCCGTAACCATCTTTGACGGTGACCACATCGCCCGCGCCACCAAGGCCCGTGACTTCTTCAGTGAGAATCAGTTTCATGATCAATTAACCTATCGGGAAGTTGGGATGTAGGGCAGGAGTGCCATTTCGCGAGCGTTCTTGACGGCGGTTGCAACTGCGCGCTGCTGCTGCACTGTCAGACCAGTTACGCGACGTGCGCGAATCTTGCCGCGATCCGAAACGAACTTGCGCAGCAAGTTGACGTCCTTGTAATCAACAACCTTGACATCTGGCTTGAGAAGTGGCGTTACCTTCTTTAACGGCATTTTGTCGCTGGCGCGCATTGGGCGCCGCTTCGTGTCTTTTTCTCTGTCTCGTCCCATGCTTGGGTCGCTCCCTTTTTATTGAGTCTGTGAGTGTTTTCTGTTTTGGTTTCTTAGCTTTGATTAAGACTTAGAACGGGGGCTCATCGAGCGCTGCTCCGCTGGTGGCCCACGGATCGTCGGCCGGTGCACCGCCGCCGGTGTTGCCAGAGTTTTCACCAGGTGCGCCGCCTTGACGCGCGACGCGGTTTACCTTGGCCGTTGCGTAACGTAGAGCGGGGCCAACGTCTTCAACCTCGAGTTCCATCACCTGGCGCTTCTCGCCCTCGCGGGTCTCATAGGAACGTTGCTTCAACCGGCCAGAGACGATTACGCGGGTGCCCTTGGTCAGTGATTCGGCAACGTTCTCCGCATACTGGCGCCACACACTGCAACGCATGAATACGGTCTCGCCGTCTTTCCATTCGTTGGTGGTCTTGTCAAGAACGCGTGAGCTGGAGGCGACGGTGAATGAAGCAACCGCAGCACCACTTGGGGTGAAGCGCAGCTCCGGGTCATTGGTTAAGTTACCAATGACGGTCACGGTGATATCGCCGGCGGCCATTACTTCGCTTCTTCTCTGACGTCTTCTGGGCGCATGACCTTGGTGCGCATCACGGCTTCGTTGAGACCAAGTTGGCGGTCCAGTTCGGCTACCGCCGTCGGAGTCGCCGTTAGGTTGATGACCGCGTAAATGCCCTCGGTCTTCTTATTGATCTCATAGGCCAACCGGCGCCGACCCCAGATATCAACGCGCTCGACACTGCCACCATCGCTCTTGACCACATTCAAAAATGTGTCAAGGCTCGGGGCAATTGTCTTTTCTTCTAGATCAGGGTCCAAAATGACCATGACTTCATAACGACGCATAGACAACCCACCTCCTTTGGACTAAACGGTCACGGTCGATCCGTGACAGGAGGGTTTCTGCGTGCCTGCGGTTTGGCGAAAAACCACTTCGCCAGGTTTCAGGGCCCCGCAAGAGTAGCGGTACCGAGGTCCTTTCCGGAAATCGGGGTTATCCACGCAGGGCTTGCCACGAGGTTGGGCCAGCCGTCTCCTGAAATCTGCCAGCCTCGCTCGGGCATGGGCCGCCGAGCCACGCGCCGTAGGCTGAGCCCATGCGGATAGCGACATGGAACGTTAATTCCGTGACCGCGCGGCTGCCCCGGGTTCTCCAGTGGTTGGCGGCGAACCAGCCCGACGTGTTGGCACTACAAGAACTTAAGTGCACCGACGCTGCCTTCCCAACCATGGATATCTCGGCTTTGGGGTATGAAGTTGCCTCACATGGCACCGGCCGGTGGAACGGTGTCGCGCTACTCAGCCGAATAGGCCTGGTCGACGTCACCCGCGGCCTCGTTGACCAGCCGCAATACGAAGGTGCCGACGAACCTCGAGCCATCGCAGCCACCTGTGGTGGCGTTCGCGTCTGGAGCATCTACGTGCCCAACGGGCGCGAACCTGGGCATGATCACTACCAATACAAACTCAATTGGTTAGGCGCACTCGAAGTGACAATCGGTCAGGAGCTATCAGCTGCCCCGACCCGTCCACTCGCGGTCATCGGCGACTACAACGTCGCCCCAACCGATGAGGACGTCTGGGATATCAGCCAGTTCAGCGAGAGTACCCACGTCACGGCGCCGGAGCGCGCAGCTTTAGCGAAATTACGCTCAACTGGTTTAACTGAAGTGGTGCCTCGCGCCCTGAAGGGATATCCATTCACCTTCTGGGATTACCGCCAAGCCGCATTCGGTCGCGGATGGGGTATGCGGATCGATTTGGTTTATGCGAACGAACCATTCGCTGCACAAGTAACTGATGCCTATGTCGATCGCGAGGAGCGCAAAGGTAAAGGTGCCTCTGATCACGCACCCGTCGTCGTCGACCTGGATCTTGATTGACATGTCATTAGTTGTCCGAATCATTACCGCGAGACAACATCGCGAGTGGATTGCCGCCAGGCCGTCGGTTTCATTCTTGCAATTACCCGAATGGGGAGAGGTGAAAGTCGGTTGGACTTCGGAGTCCCTTGGTTGGTTTGATGGCGGCCGCCTCGTTGGCGCCGGCCTTGTGCTCTATCGGTCAATCCCAAAACTGAAAATCCGCAGCCTCGCTTATCTACCCGAGGGCCCGGACATTGACTGGCTGCGCGAGCGCGTACCAGCGGCCACCTTGGATGACTGGCTAAACCCGCTGCTCGCGCACTGCAAATCCCGTGGTGCCTTTGTGTTGAAGATGGGACCGGCAATCGCTACTCGACGCTGGCAAAGTGACACCATCAAGTCTGCTATCGCTGATCGCACTGCCGGCTCACCCAACCCTGCGGACCGGATCAGCGATCTGGTCGCCGACTGGCATTCGACAAGGGCCTTACAAGTTGCCGAGCAACTGCAAGCGCGGGGCTGGCTGCAAGAAGGCGGCGATGAAGCCGGCTTTGGTGATGTGCAACCCCGCTATGTTTTTCAACTGAATCTGGTCAATAGGTCACTTGGCGAGATATTCGGTGACTTCAATCAATTGTGGCGGCGAAATATTAGGAAGTCGGAGAAGGCTGGAGTTGAGGTAGCGCGAGGGGATTATTCAGATCTGGCTGCCTTTCACGCTATATATGTCGAGACCGCTAGGCGCGATCATTTCACCCCCAGAGGTCTTGCCTACTTTGAGCGCATGTGGCAACAACTCAATGATCAGGAACCAGAGCGCCTAACTTTGTATCTGGCCAACTACGAAGGTCATGTTGCCGCGGCCACCTTGATGATTCGTGTTGGTAACCACGCTTGGTACTCCTACGGGGCTTCGACTACAGCCGACCGAGATGTGCGTCCGTCAAATGCCCTGCAATGGCGAATGATCACCGACGCGCACAAATCCGGCTGCGAAATTTTCGATCTTCGAGGGATAGCTGACACGTTAAACCCGGAGAGCCAGTTATTTGGGTTGGTGCAATTCAAATTAGGTACCGGAGGTTTCGCTCAGGAGTATGTTGGCGAGTGGGACTACGTCCTGCGCGGTGCCTGGGCTAAGGGTTACCGCGTGTACCAAAGTCGTCGCGGATAAGGGGGAGCAAAGTGTCCTTCACCCTCAAAGTTGATGCCACTAAGTGGCGCGACCACCTTTCTGCAGTTAACGAGGCAGCAAAGCGAACCACCGGATCCAATGCCGTTGGGGTTATCAAGGGCAACGGCTACGGGTTCGGTCAGTCCTTGCTCGCCAACGAGGCCGATCGACTGGGCCTTGACACCGTTGCGGTCGGCACCGTATTCGAGATCGACGAAGTGCTCAATGATTTTTATGGTGACGTTATTGTGCTCGAGCCATTTGAGCCTCGCGATCTCGCTGCGGCAACCGCTTGGTGGATGGCCGGCCAGCGGCACGATGCATCTCGGCTTGTGCGTACCGTCTCAAGTGAGAGCGCACTGCGAGCTTTGATTGACGGCCCCGGTGCGGTGCGCATCTTGCTAGAGGCTCAGACCTCCATGCATCGTTTCGGCTTCAGTGAGTCAGATCTGCTTCGCAGCCTCTCTGACCCCGCTGTCCGCGCGGCACTTTCTAGTGGCCACGTTCAGGTACTTGGCCTATCGCTGCACCTGCCGTTGGAGCAACCTGCCGACGAGGTAAGCATTCAGGGGATGGCCAGTGGCACGGCGCGAGTCCGCGAGGTCACCCGGTGGGCCGGACTCTGGCAAGCCGAGACCGCAGTTTGGAGTGGCTCCCACGCACCCGCGAGCACCCTTTGGGTTTCCCACCTGGACGACTCCGAGTTGGCCGCGGTCGCCCGAACCGCCGACGAGTTGGCAATTCGTGCCCGCACCGGCACTCGCCTTTGGCTCGGTACGCGGCCCGCGTTAGCGGTCACGGGCACCGTGCTCGCGGTGCACCCGCTGCCAAGTGGCACACATATTGGTTACCGGCAACGCACCGGCCCGAAGGACAGCACCCTCATAGTTGTCTCCGGTGGCACGGCCCACGGCATCGGTCTGGCGGCCCCGACACCTGCGGCCTCCCTTCGGCAACGGGCCGTTACCGCTGGCACCGGTGTCCTCGACGCGGCCGGGCGCGCACTTTCACCATTTAGTTGGGCCGGTAGTAGGCGTTGGTTTGCCGAGCCACCCCACCAGCATCACTCGATGCTATGGCTGCCCCGCGGGTGCGTTATCCCTGCAGTAGGCGATCAAGTTCCGGCCGAAGTGCGATTTACTACCTCGCGATTTGATGCCGTGATCGGGTTCGACTAGGTACTCACGCACGCCTAAGCGTGAAGACGTCTGCAGACTTGTCGTAAGGGCCGCCACCGGGATCATCGGCATCTTCGGTAAACCCATCACTGCGAACCGGATCATGTTCAGGTTGGACGATGTCACGAATTACCATGATGGCGAAATAGCTTGTCGCCGCAATATGCACGAGAATTGCCAATGCGTACCACTGTTGGGTTAAACCCTTCACATCCGCATTTCCGTAGCCGACCAAGAACCACCACACCGCGACGAAGTAGATAACTTCGCCCACCTGCCAAATTATGAAGTCTCGCCACTTCGGCCTTGCTAATACCGCCAGGGGGATCAACCAAAGCACGTACTGCGGCGAATAGACCTTGTTCGTCACCGCAAATGCCGCGATGATCAAGAAAAGTAACTGCGCCAGTCGCGGTCGCCGCTTCGCGCGCAGAGCAAGGATGGCGATCGCAAGACACATAACTAGGAAGCAGCCTGTCGCCACCATGTTCAAGATTTCATTTGAAACATTTGGTAACTCCAACTGGCTGAGCGCGAACCAAAATGACCCGAAATCCTGGCCGCGGCTCTGACTGAATGTGTAGAAGAAAGCCCAGCCATCAAAATTGCCGACGATGAACGGTACGTTCACCATCAACCAAGTCAATACCGTGCCACCCACCAGCGCCGCGAACGGCCGCCACTTGCCAGAGCGCATCGTCAACACCAAGAAGGCACCGAGGAACAGCAAGGGATAAAACTTTGCGGCAACTGCAAGGCCAAGTAGGAGGCCGGCCGCAAACGGTCGGTTGCGCGACCACAGCAGCAGTGCGATGCCGGCGAATGCCAGTGGCAGTAGATCCCAGTTGATAGTGGCTGCAAGTAGCACGCCGGGGGCTAAAGCGAACATCGCTGCGTCCCATGGGCGCCGACGCACCGTAAGTGCCGTAGCGACAACGGCGACCACGAGTGGGATGAAAAGCAAAACGACGTTAACGTCGAAGAAGACAGTGCTCGCGGGCATACTCGGCACGATGGCCGTGATAACCCGAGTGATCATCGCCGCCACCTGCATAAAGATGCCGGTTATCACTGGGTATTCAAGTGGTGTTTGACCCGGCATGGTCTGCAGATAAGGCAAGAGACCGTCAGCGAACCCGCGAAGTGAAAACAGCGGCGGGATATCCGAGTAGCAAAGGTGCTCGTAGTTCTCCGGCGACACCCAACCGCTATTTCGGCAGGAGAGATCAAGAACATAGCCGATGGCATAGACGCTGGCCGAGAGGGCAATCAGTACCCGAATGGGGTTCCACCAATTGTTCTTACTTCGAAAGCTCCCGATCGGACCACCGATCGAACCACTTGCATCAGCGGCAATCGAGTCAGCGTGTGAGGGCTCGACAATCTGATTGGTCATCCAGGCACCGCCTCGTCAATAGGCGGCGCTGGTGGGCCATCACTTGGTGCCGGGGCCTCCCCCGGATCAGGTGCGATCTCATCACCGGGCGAAATTGGCTCCGGCGCACTCTCAGTTGGTATTGGCTCGGTACTGGCGGAAGCTTCAACCGTGGGTTCCGGGCCGAACTCCATCACGCTCGGCGTCGGACAGTAGGAGGGTACCGGCGTGCCGTCGGTGGGCATGATCAATGGGCAGTCGGGTGCTTTTGTCAGCTCGCCGGTCGGCGCAGCGAACTGGAGTACGGGCTCATTTTGCAGCGCAGCGGTCATGAATGCGGTCCAGATTGCGGCCGGATACGAGCCACCGGTCACCGTATCCAAGCCACCGGTACCCGAAAGCGAAACCGGTAGCCCACTTGCGTCCTCTTTTGCCATCAGAACAGCGGTCGCCAATTGTGGGGTGTACCCAACAAACCACGCACTCTTGTTTTCATCAGTAGTTCCGGTCTTCGCTGCTGCCGGGCGCCCAAGTTTTTGTGCGGCAAATGCGGTGCCGTCGGTCACTACCTTGTTTAATGTGTAGCTCACACTGTTGGCGATCTCGGGTTCGAATGCCGCAATCGTCTTTGGTTGGTACTCATATAGCAAGCCCCCGTTGAAACCCAGCACCGACTTAATATAGGTCGTCTCGGCCTGCACGCCACTCGCGGCGAAAGTGGCGTACGCATTAGCCATACTCAACCCAGACGGTGACGCGGTGCCGAGCACGAACGTTAAATCCAAGCTGTCGAGATTTAGACCAGGCGTGGTCTCAGGAACACCAGCACGGATTGCCGAATCGGCCACCGCATCCACACCGACTTCTGACTCCAACTGCACATAGGCGCTGTTGATGCTGAACTCGGTCGCTTGCAGCAGCGTCACCGGGCCGTAAGACTTATCACCATAGTTCGAAAATGTGTAGCCGTTGACCGTCGATGGCGAATCACCGTTCAACTCAGTGCCAAGTGGCACCCCTTGCTCAAATGCTGCAGCCAGGGCAAAGGGTTTGAATGTCGACCCGGCTTGCGCGAATTCTCTGGTGGCATTGTTGATCTGATCATCGATGAAGTTCTTGCCCGCATACATAGCTACTACTTCACCGGTGCCCGGCCGGACCGCTGCTAAACCGATGCGCAGGCCCTCGGTGTTGGCGTCCGGGCCCGACTTGCGAACCGCGATGGTCGCGGCTTTTTGTGCAGCCTGATCGAAAGTCGATGTGATGCGAAGTCCGCCGCGTTGAATCTCAGTCTCGTCAAAGCCTAAGTCGATTAGTTGGTCGGTGACGGCTTGCAGTAAGAACCCGGTTTGCCCACCGAGGCGGTTGCCGGCTCTTTGCTCATTGATCTCCGGGAACCTGGCCGCCTTGCGCTGTTGCGGAGTCAGCCAGCCCTGCTCAACCATGGAATCCAGAACATAAGTCCATCGGGCCTTTAACGCAGGCAGATTGTCCTCGGGCGCTAAGCCATTTGGTGATTTGATGACGGCAGCAAGTACTGCCGCCTGTGAAACATCAAGGTTCTCCACGGTAGTACCGAAGTACGCGATCGAGGCGGCTTCAATTCCGTACGCGCCGCGGCCGAAGTAGATGGTGTTCAGGTAATCCTCGAGGATCTGATCCTTGGAGACAACGGTCTCCAATTTGAAGGCGAGAAGTAGTTCCTTTGCCTTGCGACTCCACGACCTATCCTGAGTTAAGTATGCGTTCTTCGCGTATTGCTGAGTGATGGTGGAGCCACCTTGGGTTGACCCACCCTGCAAGTTGTTTAGCACCGCGCGCCCGATCCCAAGTGGCGAAATCCCGCCATGCTCATAGAAGGAGCGGTCTTCAGCGGCGAGTACCGCATGTTGTGCATCGAGTGGAACATCAGCGAGCGCCACACTGCGCCGCGTGGCTTCACCGAGGCGACCTAGTTCGGTCTGACCGTCGGCCCAATAGACGATGGTCGCCTCACTCGTTGAAACTTCATTGGGCGACGGCACGGTGGTAAGTGATACCGCCAGCGCGAATGCGCCGACGCCGAGTGCCGCCAGCACCACAAAAATAATGATGAGGCCCCGTAACCAGTGCCGCTTTCGCTTCTTGGGGCGACTACTCGCAGGTGGAGCCGGGCGCGATTTCACCGCCTTGTTCGCGGTCTTCTTCGCGGGCTGGCGAGGGGTGCTCACGGTGACCTCACTGACGGGGAAGGTTCAGGTCGGCCCCACTAAGGCTGACCTAGGCCTCCATGAGATCACGGGGGGCCGCCAAAGCGCGCCGCGGCACACCGTCACCGAGGACATAGGACTTAGTCAGGTAGTTCCAGTGGCAGCGCTGGCAGACCTCAACTACGTAGACCTTGAATCGGCCGAACTGGGTTGCCATCGCCCCCAGCTCATCACTTCGTCGGACCCGACCGGAGTAGGGCCCGAGTTCGTCGCCATACACGTAGGTGACAGTGACAAAGCCCTGATCACGGCAAACCGGGCACGGCAGGGCCGTTAGTTCACCGTGGAATTTGGCCGCACGCAGCAGGTAGGTGTCGGCGTCGCAGAACTCGCTGCTCAAGGCCCCGCCGTTGAAGAAGGTGTGCAGTGCACTTCGCCGTTGCAGTGCGAAGTCGACAACCGACCGAGGTGCCGCCGGGTCTGAGACGTCCTCCGGCTCAGCTACTGGTTCGCGCCTACTTGACGTATTGCCCTTACCGGGCTCACCGCGGACGACACTGCCCCGCACACCGGAACGTCTGGGCACGGCCACAAGCCCAGATCCTACGCGATGTTTGGGCTACCGGCCCCGGAGCACCGCCAACCGCCGGAGCGCGGGCCACCCGTGCGGGAGCGGCTTTAGGCTGTTGACGGATATATCGTGGCGATATATCGTAGACAGGTGGCCGCCCGCACTGATCTCCTCGAGTTTGCCTCCTTGGGCGTGCTGGCAGCGGGCCCACTCCACGGTTACGCCCTGCGTAAGTCGCTGACCGAGATCCTCGGCCCGTTTCGCGCACTGTCCTATGGCTCGCTGTACCCATGCCTTCGCCGACTCCAAGACCGTGGCTGGATCGAGCAACTCGGTGCGGTTCCTGGTACCACTACCAAGCGCGCCCGGGTTGTTTATGCCCTTACCGGTGATGGCAAGGATGCCTTCGCCGAATGGGCGAACCAACCCGGATCTGATGCGTGGGACGACGAAGGCTTCGCAACCCGGTTGGCCTTCTTCTCACGCACCGAGGCAAGTGTGCGATTGCGGATCCTTGAAGGTCGCCGCTCGCGACTCGAAGAACAACTGGCCCTAATGCGCGAATCGATGAAACGCGGACGCGATCGAATGGACACCTTCCTGCTGCAGATGCAAGAGCACGGGGTTGAGGGTGCGGAGCGTGAAGTTTCCTGGCTTAACAGTTTGATCCTTGCCGAAAGAAACCTGCCGAAGGTCGGCACATCAATTCCCCCAAAGGTAAAGAGGAGTAAGAAATGAGTTCAATTCGCGTCGCTGTTGTCGGAGTCGGCAACTGCGCCTCATCGCTCGTGCAAGGCGTGGTGTTCTACAAGGACGCTGATCCTTCCGAGGTGGTACCCGGCCTAATGCACGTGCAGTTCGGGCCGTACCACGTGCGCGATGTCGAGTTCGTTGCCGCCTTCGATGTCGACTCCAAGAAGGTTGGCCTTGATCTTGCTGATGCCATTGGGGCTTCTGAGAACAACACCATCAAGATCTGCGACGTGCCACCGTCCGGGGTCAAGGTGCAACGCGGCCACACCTTGGATGGCCTCGGTAAGTACTACCGCGAAATGATCACCGAGTCAGACGCTGAGCCGGTAGATGTTGTTGCGGCCCTGAAGGCGGCACGCGTTGACATTGTGGTGTGCTACCTGCCGGTTGGATCTGATGCCGCAGCCAAGTACTACGCACAGTGCGCTATCGATGCGGGTTGCGGTTTCGTTAACGCACTTCCGGTATTCATCGCCGGCACCCCAGAGTGGGCCAAGAAGTTTGAAGATGCTGGACTGCCGATCGTCGGTGACGACATCAAGAGTCAGGTCGGTGCCACCATCACCCATCGAGTGATGGCGAAGTTGTTCGAGGACCGTGGGGTCGTGTTGGATCGCACCTACCAGTTAAATGTCGGCGGCAACATGGATTTCATGAACATGCTCGAGCGCGACCGCCTTGAGTCAAAGAAAATCTCGAAGACCCAATCGGTCACCTCCCAGGTGGGCCATGACCTCGGGGCCCGCAATGTGCATATCGGCCCATCCGATTACATCGCCTGGCTCGACGACCGCAAGTGGGCATTTGTCCGTCTGGAGGGCCGGGCCTTTGGCAATGTGCCGCTGAACCTGGAATACAAGCTTGAAGTCTGGGATTCGCCCAACAGCGCCGGGGTGATTATCGACGCGGTGCGGGCCGCGAAGATCGCCATGGATCGCGGCATTGGCGGACCAATTCTGTCGGCCTCCTCCTACTTCATGAAGTCCCCGCCGGTTCAGTACAACGACAGCCAGGCCAAACAGGCGGTTGAGGACTTCATCACCGGGGCGGTCGAGCGGTAATCCGCCCGGGCTGAAAATACTTTGGCCGCAAATTGGCTACGGGACCGTAAGTTACGGTAGCGTAGGTTTCCTTCGCGCCTTATCTGGAGGAAACCTGTGCTTACCGCGGCTGAACTGCCCGCCATCATTCAAGGCGGGATGGGGGTTTCGGTCTCCTCGTGGCAGTTGGCCCGATCCGTGGCCCAGCAAGGTCACCTCGGCGTCGTCTCGGGTACCGCCCTTGACCTAGTGCTGGCGCGGCGCCTACAAGATGGCGACGCAGGTGGGCACGCGCGCCGGGCCCTGGCCGCCTTCCCTGAACCGGCGATGGCCAAGCGCGTACTTGATCGCTACTTCATTGCCGGTGGCCGCGCCGCCGGCACCCCTTACAGCCCTATTCCCCGACTTGCGATTCGGCAACGTCGTGCCCTACAAGAACTTGCCGTCACCGGCAGCTTCGTCGATGTCTGGTTGGCTAAGGAAGGTCATGACGGCCTAGTCGGCATCAACTGCTTAGAGAAGATCCAGATGGCCACGCCGGCAACCCTTTATGGCGCGATGCTTGCGAATGTCGATACGGTCCTGATGGGCGCCGGCGTGCCGCGCAACATCCCCAACCTGCTAAATACGCTCGCCCGCAACGAAGCCGTTCACTTCCCGATTGACGTTGATGGTGCCGACGACGGCGCATTCACCGTCGACTTTGATCCGATCGACCTAATGGGG